>JAKSNJ010000034.1 GCA_024399965.1 Paludibacteraceae bacterium | reverse complement strand
CCATCAGCAAAGTAAAAAAAAAAATTTAATTAACACAAATTTAAAAAAAAAAAAAAAAAATTTATTTTTTTATTTTTTTTTTTTTTTTATGCCCCCCCCCCCCCCCCCCCCCCCCCTCGAATTGGGACCGAGATGGTTTCTCTCCTCCTTTTCATTTGCCAAGTATAGCACCCCGTACCAACCTTGCCAAATACTCCCTCACTGTGCATTGTGCATTGTCAACCGTCAATCGTTACACGTGTTTTTCCCGACGGCGAACCGACGGCGAACCGACAGTCGAAGCATACGTTGAGCAATTCTCAATTCTCAATTCTCCATTTTCCATTTAATCAATTCTCAATTTTTTCCATTTAAAAAGTTTGCACATATCGATTTTTTTTTGTACCTTTGCACCCAAATTGCGCAAAAAATGGCTCGAATACAAGACAAAGACCAAGTCTATAAGGCATTTCGTCCACTGGTGGACTTGATGTTTCGCCTTTCATACAGGCGCTATAAGATAATAGGAAAAGAGCATATCCCTACAGACGGCGCTCTGATTTATGCCCCCAACCATACCAACGCACTCTGCGACGCAATGGCGATATTGGGCATAACCACCGGCCGCAAAGTGTTTGTGGCACGTGCCGATATATTCAAAAACCCCAAAGCCGCTTGGATACTGAACGGCCTCAAGATAATGCCTATCCGCCGTATGCGTGACGGCATAGACGAGGTGCGCCACAACGATGAGACTATGCAAAACGCCGTGGATACGCTTCAAGCCCATGTGCCGTTCTGCATTCTGCCCGAAGGCACTCACCGCCCTATGCACTCCCTGCTGCCACTGACCAAAGGCATCTTCCGTATCGCCCTGCAAGCCAACGAGCAGTTTGGTCATGAACGGCCGGTATATATCTTGCCCGTCGGACTGGAATACGGCGACTATTTCCACTTGTGGGACTCGCTGCTGATTAACATTGGCACGCCCATCAACGTGACTGAGTTTGCCAAACAGGCGCGTGCCGACTACCTGCAAGCCCACGGCGAAGAAATGACCGACCCGCAACTCCTGTTGGCGCTGCGTGAGGAACTGACCAACCGCATGAAACAACTCATCTTGTACGTCAAAGACGACGACAACTATGAGCAGAACTGGCAGCAACTCAAGGCCAACAAACCGGAGCCCTTTGCCCAAATGGACCGCCCCAATCTGAGTACGAAAGCACGCTACGCATTTATCATTCTGCTGGCACCGCTGTTCGTGCTGTCGGCTATCGCTACCCTGCCCTTGGGACTGCTCACGCTGCTGATTAAGCACAAAATCAAGGACCCTGCCTTCCATAATTCGGTACAATATCTGTTGCAATTTGTTTTAATCCCCCTGTCGCTGTTCCTCGCATACCCGTTCTGGGCTTTCGTGCAGGAATATCTTTACCAAATGCGGCATTTAAATGTAGATTGATATGAGTGAACAATTTATCACCAATCCTGAGATGGTGCGCGTCATCTTGATGCTCGCACTTTACATCGTTCTGCCCATCGCCATCATTCACATGTTTATTCGCATGAAGTGGGTGCAGAAAGTGGGCACAGTCGTGATGGCATACGCCATGGGTATCTTGATGGCAATCACGGGATTAGTCTCCTTTACGCCCGACAGCATGGAAGAAATGCTGTTCAATAACGTGCAGAATATGCTGATGAACGTGGCAGTGCCGATTGCTATCCCGCTGATGCTGTTTAACTGCGACTTCAAACTATGGACCAAAGCACTGCCCAAGACCATTTGGTCGCTGGTGGGTGGTATAGTCGCCATCACGGTGGCTGTGGTGTCCGGCTTCTTCTTGTTCCGTTCACGCCAAATCCCTGATTTCGAGAAAGTATCTGCCATGATGACGGGTATTTACACGGGTGGCACGATGAACTTCAACGCCCTTGGTGCAGCCCTCGGTGTAGATAAATCTGTGATGGCTATCGTGCTTGCTTTTGAGATGGTACTCACCATGCCGTATATCCTCTTTATCTTGGGTGGCGGGTATAAACTGTTCCGTCGTATCTTGCCCTTCAAGGACGAAACGACCAACGAAATGCGGCACTCCAAATCCAAGATGGTAGCGGCGCCCGTGAGCGACGTGGAGGACTACGGACACATGTTCCGCAAGGACAACTGGTACCTGACTTTGGCCGGCTTGGGACTGAGTATCCTGTTCCTCGCAATAGGTGCAGGTCTGAGTTTACTCATCTACCATTCGCTGAACGAGTTGGTCATCATACTGACGATTACCACCTTAGGACTGATTGCCTCGTTCTTTAAGAAAGTACGCGAATTGCCGAAGACCTTTGAGTTGGGCATGTTCTTCATTCTCGTGTTCTCCATCATCGTGGCTTCGCTGTTTGACTACCACAGCATACAGGGCTCGACAATCGGTATAGGTGCGTTTGTGTTCTGGATTATTTTATGCGGTGCTTTAATTCACTTGCTGCTGTGCCGTCTGTTCAAGGTCAGCGGCGACCTATTCACGGTCAGCCAAGTGGCTTTGCTTTGTTCGCCTCCGTTTGTGCCTCCTGTAGTGGGTGCAATGGGAAATAAAAAAGTGCTTATTTCAGGTCTTGTGATTGGACTGATTGGGTATGCGGTAGGGACCTATTTAGGCATAGGTATATACTATTTACTCAGTTAAACTTAATTAGGTTCGAAACAAGATGAAACGTAGTGTTTTCGTGTTGCTATTAGCAATGTGTGTAGTGCCTTGCTCTTTCGCCAAGAAGAACAAGAAAGCACAGGAGGTGGATTCATTGGGTAACCCTATCAAGACGGGTTGGAACTTTGGCATTTTGCCCTCGGTGGCGTATGACGCAGACTATGGTTTTCAGGGCGGTATCCTGACCAATGTCTATTATTACGGCGATGGTAAGCAGTATCCCGAATACATTCACTCGATTTATTTCGAGGGCGCTTACACGACCAAACATCACGGTATTTTCCGTCTGAACTACGACAGCAAGTACCTGATTCCCAAGCACCGTTTGACCTTAGATGCCACTTACTTGCCGGACGCGATGTGCGATTTCTACGGCTTTAACGGCTTCCAGTCTGTGTTTAATAACGATTGGTCGTTCTGGAAGAAGAAAACGGAAAAGATGTCCAATCCTACAGAGTACCAAAGCCGCGTCTTCTATAAGTACAAACGTGACCTGATTCGTTTTGCAGCCGACATAGAGGGCACTATCTACAAAGACCTCAAATGGAATGCCGGCATAGGTGTGCTGGGCTATATCATAGACGACTGCGATATTCACATGCTGAATGGCAAGAACACCTTTGATCCTGCCGCTTCACGCTACGAGCAGAAAGCCCTGAATGGCGATGTGAAGGGTTTGTATGAACTCTATAAACAGTGGGGACTAATCTCTCCTGACGAGCAGAATGGTGGTTGGCACCCTTACGCACGCGCGGGCATTACCTTTGATACGCGCGATAAACGGCAGGGCCCCAATCGCGGTATTTATGCGGACGCTTTCTTTACCTACTCGGCAGCGTTTAATGCCAAGTACGGTCAGCAGGCAGCAGCCGGGTATAACCACCTGCAGTTTAACTTCACCTTCCGTCACTACGTGCCCTGTTATGTAGATGGCAAGGGACGCAACCGTATCACGTTTGCCTACCGTGTAGGAACACAAAACCTGATAGCCGGCAAGAGTCCTTTCTATATGGATAACTACCTCAACACCCTCTTTATTCAACGTGTGTATTACGAGGGATTGGGTGGCGGTAACTCCATTCGCGGCATGATGGCCAACCGCCTGTCTGCCAAGGGCTTTGCCTTTGCAAATGTTGAATTCCGCTTCCGCGTGGTGAACTTTGATATCGGACATCAGCACTTCTATGTGGGACTCAATCCGTTCTTCGACTTAGGCGTGGTAACGCAGCCGTATAAGATGAACGAAGACGAACTGCGCACCAAGGTGCAGAGTACTACCGACATAGACGGCAAACCGTATCAGTATGAGCAGTTCTTTACCACCGACGAGAAAGATATCTACCGTCCGCACATGACGGCAGGTATAGGACTGAAAGTGGGTATGAACGAGAACTTTGTGCTCTCTGCCGATTGGGCAATGCCGGTGAACGAGAAATACTATATGTACCAAGACAACTCCAAGATGACGAACTTCTACGTCAAGATGGGGTATCTGTTCTGATTTAGAGGAAGCCCAATTCGAGTTTGGCTTCCTCGCTCATCATGTCCTTGGTCCATTCGGGCTCGAAAACGAGGTTCACTACCACGTCCTTGATACCCTCCACCGAACTGACTTTTTGGCGGATATCTTCCACCAAGAAATCGGCAGCAGGGCAGGAAGGCGCGGTCAGCGTCATGTCGATGGTGCAAATGCCGTCCTGAATATCTATGCGATAGATTAAGCCAAGGTCATATACATTGACCGGAATCTCCGGGTCAAAGACTGTCTTGAGCATACGGAGCACCTCTTCCTCTTGTTCTAAAAACTCGTTCATCCGCTTAGCACGTCTAAAAAAGCGTGCAAAGTTACAAAATAATTTGCATATCTCCAAATTTTTTTGTACTTTTGCAACCGCAAAACAAGCGTTAATACTACTTAAACAAATCTATATGGCTTACACATTTAATTACGAGCACATTGGTGGCGCCACGCGCGTCAAGTTGCAAACGGGTGAGGATATTCGTCACCTTGGTGAATTGGACCAAAAGAAATGGACGGTGCTGTCCTGCCCTGCTTCGGGTCTGGAAATATCGGACGAGTCGCTTAAACTGATGGACCTTGACGCAGATGGTCAACTGCGTGTGAATGAGGTTATCCGTACTGCCGACTGGCTCTGTGCCAACCTGAAGGACCCCAATACCTTATTTGCCGGAGAGGCAAAGGTGAAAGTGGCTGACTTGGTAGATGAAGCACTGGCTGCTACGGCTGCCAAGGTGGACCCCGAGAGCATTACGTTGGAGCAATTAGATGCTTTTGTGGCTGCCATAGAGGTGGCTGCCGATGCTGCTCCCGAAGCTCCGTATGCAGCAGATGTGATGGCTGCTTACAAAGCCAAAAAAGACGAATACACTGCCTACTTTGAGCAGGAGAAACTGCAAAAAATAGGGCTGGCTGTGATAGCAGAAGATACGCCCAAACCGGGCATGAAAGAGGCCGAGTTCGTTAAGATGGGTCAATCCATTGACGCCTACGAGGCAGCCGCTGCCGCCGTGGCAGAGAAAAACGCTGCTGCCGTGGCTGCTGCAAAAGACGAGTTTACTCCTCTGCGCAAACTGCTGCTCCTGAGCCGTGACTTCATCACCCTGCTGCGTAACTTTGTTACTTTGGAGATTTTCTATAACAAAGACATCAATGACAAAGCCATCTTCCAAGCCGGTAAATTGGTGATAGACCAACGTATCTGCCACCTGTGCGTGTGCGTGAACGATATGGCTAAACAGGACGCACAGGCCTCACAAAGTGGCATGTTCCTGATTTACTGCGACTGCGTAAGCCGTAAGCAAGCCAAGACGATGAAGATTGTGACTGCCGTTACGATAGGTGAGATTAAGAACCTGCGTGAAGGCAAGAATGCCGTCTTCTATGACCGTCAGGGCAATGACTACGACGCTACCATCACCAAGGTAATCGATAATCCTATTTCTATCCAACAGGCGTTCTGGAGCCCGTATCGCAAGTTCGCACAATGGGTAACCGACCTCATCAATAAATCGGCTTCCGAGAAGAACGACAAGGCCTTTGCCGATATGACCGCCAATGCCGAAGCCAAACTCAATCAGCCGGCTGATGCTGCGGTTGATGCCCCCGAAAAGAAGTCTGCTTTTGATATAGCCAAGTTCGCCGGTATCTTTGCTGCCATCGGTATGGCTTTGGGCTATATTGGTGCGTTCCTGACCGATTTGGCAAAGGGCGTATCTTCGATGCAATGGTGGCAACTCATTTTGGCGATTGTGGGCATACTGCTCGTTATCTCCGGTCCTGCTATGATATTGGCAGCCATTAAGTTGCGTCGTCGCAACCTCGCTCCTATCTTGAACGCGAACGGTTGGGCTATCAACGCCGATTCGATTGTCAATATTCCCTTTGGCGCTACGCTGACCGAGCAGGTGCAATATCCCTTGCTGTCCGGACAAAAGAAACCACTCAGCAAATGTGCCAAGTGGTGGATTGCAATAGCCGTTATAGTGGCTGTGGTCTTACTCGTGGTGGTATTTCTCGCCCTTAAGAATGGTCAATGCCCTATACAGTTGTTCTGTAAATAATAGTCGTATCATCTGGTGGGAGAAGGTCATCTGACTCAAACTGATTTGACCGTCTGCCCGCTGATACACGGCTTCCGAAAAACCGAATGGTCCGCCGATGACGAAGACAATATCTCGTCCGGCGGACATTTTTTTGCCGAGCCACTCCGCAAATTCGATACTGCGACGCTCCTTGCCGTGCTCGTCCAAGAGAATAACCTCGGCATTGGAGGTTAGGGTACTCAGTATCAGTTCACCTTCCTTTTCCTTCTGCTGGGCTTGACTGAGGGCTTTGGCGTTTTTGAGTTCAGGAATGACTTTGACTTCAAAAGAGACGTAGTGCGCAATGCGCCCTATGTAGTCCTGTATTAGATTGTCTAATTGCTTATCTGTGGTCTTGCCAACCACCAATAAAGTAATTTTCATCGTTTATCTGTTATCTGTTGTCTGTTATCTGTTGTCTGTTATCTGTTATCTGTTCCCTGTTCCCTGTTCCCTGTTCCCGAAAATCTTACTGCCGATACGCACCATAGTGCTGCCTTCCCCGACGGCGAGCCGATAGTCGTCACTCATACCCATGCTGAAGATAGAGTTTAGAGAGTAGAGTTTAGAGTTTAGAGAGTGGAGTTGGCGGAAGCAACGGCGAATTTCCTGTTCATCGTCGGTGTTGGTGGCCATGGTCATCAGTCCCTTAATGTCTATCCAAGGTAACTCCTCAATCGTGCATTGCGTGCCGTGCATTGTCAACCGGCGAAGCAGTTCGACTGCTTCGTCTATTGTCATACCACTTTTGCTCTCTTCTTGGGCAGTGTGAACTTCCAATAGCACGGCTATGCGGCGTCCTATTTTGCCGGCTTCCTTGTTGATGGTTTTCAATAGTTTCCAACTATCTACGCTCTGAATCAGGTGGACGAAGGGCACGATGTACTTCACTTTGTTGGTCTGCAGGTGCCCTATCATGTGCCAGCGTATGTCCTTGGGCAGGTGCTCGTATTTACGACAGAGTTCCTGCACATGACTCTCGCCAAAATCACGTTCGCCAGCATTGTAGGCCTCCATGATGGCGTCCTCGCTCTGGTACTTGCTCACGCAAATTAGGGTGACTTGCGGGGGCAGTTCGTTGCGAATCTGTTGAATGGTATTTGCTATGGTCATAGCCAATGTTTGTAAAATCGACTGCAAAGTTACAAAATAATTTGCGTATATCAAAAAAAAAGTGTATTTTTGCATTTGATTTTGTATTTATCAATTTCACATTGTCTGAATTAGAATCATTAGGTCCTGCTGATTTAGACAATGCAGTTTAATAAAAGGACCTGATTAACACACATTAAGCGTATGCGAAAAATGAACAAATTTGCCACGGGGCTGCTTATTATGCTGACATTTTCAGCATGTTCAACCTATCAGTACACAGCTCGGCAGACGAATGTCCAGCAGCGTGGTATTGACTCTAAGGAAATGATGGTGGGAGTAAATGTTGATTACAGTCGACAAGTGACCGCCACGAGTGATTACCAGTTCACTAAAAACGATGCCGTGAAAGAGGCAGAGTTTAGGTGTATTCAAGATTCCAAAATCGATGTGGTGATAGATCCTATCTACAAGATGGAGTACAATCCTCTTCGCTTGAGATGCCGTTACAAAGCTACCATTATCGGGTATGCCGGTATGTATGAAAAGAAGCCAGCCGGAGTGGAATCAACAAAAGAATATACGCGTGAAGAAATTGAGAACTACAAGTTGTTGAATGACCCGACTTTCCCCCAGTATTTCTACAATCAGGGAGAGGGCGACCGTTATTTTTTCCATTCGAATATGCAACAACCTGAGGCAAAACGTTCTTTGTTATTACAGCCGGCAAAAGATTTTAGAGCCAACAACCCGGCCAAAACGTATGATTATGCTAAAGCACTTCAGATGCGTAATGCAGGTATCGGCCTGACTGTAGGTGGTGTGGTAAGTATGTTTATCATTGGTATGCCATGTCTATTTGCAGAGGAGGAATATGATTATGACGGTTATTATCACAGCGAACCCAATTTTTACGCACAGGGTGCTGGCATTGCCTTTATGGCTATGGGTGGTGCTGCGATTTGTACGGGTATTCCGTTGTGCAGCGTAGGCGCATCTAGAATGAAAAAATCACAAGGAATGGATCTTTCCCTCACTTCGTCTGCTAATGGTTTAGGAGTAAGTTTAACATTTTAATATACAGTAGAATATGAAAAAGTCATTATATGTAGTATTGGCATTTGTAGCCATTATAGCAACGAGCTGCTCTACCTATCAATACACAGCTCGCCAAACCAATATTGAACAAAAAAATATCATTACATCGCCTACCGTTGTTGATATTAGAGTGGATTATGCTAAACGAATCAATGTCACTTCTCAACGTTGCAAGACGCAAACGGAAGCTATGCAAGAGGCACGTTATTTGGCTATTGTAAATAACAACATAGATGTGTTGGTAGATCCTATTTACAAAATAGAACGCAAACCAGCCGGTATGCGCAAGTATGTGGTTTCTTTGACCGGTTTTGCCGGATATTTTACCAACTCTCGTACGATGTTGGAGGATATGAAACAATTGAAGGAGTTTAGCAGAGAAGATATCGAGAAATACCTCATTCTTCATCAACCCGAAGTGCTGAAATACATGAACCAAGAAGGTGAGGTAGTGAATATCTATCATGGTTGCAAGGCATCTGGCAAGGACGCCTCGTGTGAACATAAAATCGTGACTCCTGCAACTCCAGCTCAATCCACAAAGGGCAAAAAATGATTAGAAAATAATGTGTAAGATTGGGAGTCGATGTGCAAAGCATTTCGACTCCTATTTTTTTGTGTCCAAGAAAACGGGTACAGTATGGCACAAACAATCTATACTGCATGATTGCTTAATAACATACTAATAACATACTAATCACATACTAATCACATACTAAAAACAGGTAAATATAAGGTTCTTCGTCACTTTTGGTAAAGGAGAGCCCCAGATAAAAGATTAAATCTTTGATTTTTAGTAAGATTTAAAATCTAATATAGAATCTTTATTGAAAATCTAAATAAGAGATGGTAGAAGGTGGAAAGTGAGCGATGGGCATCGAACGCCCTGAGCGAATAGGAAATCTAACAAATGAAGAAAATATAGACCGCCACACCGAATCCTAATGAAAAATGCAGTTTTTGCAGAAAAAGTGAATTTTTTCGTCAAATTATTTGCACATGTCAATTTTTTTTTGTACCTTTGCACGCTTTTTCGGGTCGCACACATACGTGTACGTACGTATGAAAGAAAGAAGATGACCGAAAAAACCCAACAAAACAAGAGAAAGAAAGTCATAAGGACTTCAGAAATAAAACATTAATTATTAACCAAAACAAGTTACAATGCCTACAATTCAACAATTAGTTAGAAAAGGAAGAGCAGAACTTATCGACAAGAGCAAGAGCCCTGCATTGGACAGCTGCCCTCAACGTCGTGGCGTATGTGTACGCGTTTACACAACAACTCCTAAAAAGCCAAACTCCGCAATGCGTAAGGTGGCACGTGTTCGTCTGACGAACCAAAAGGAAGTGAACGCTTACATACCGGGTGAAGGTCACAACTTGCAAGAGCACAGTATCGTTATGGTACGTGGTGGCCGTGTAAAAGACCTGCCGGGTGTACGTTACCACATCGTTCGTGGTACGCTGGATACCGCCGGTGTGGCCAACCGCTTGCAACGTCGTAGTAAGTACGGTGCAAAACGCCCGAAAGCTGCTAAGAAGTAATTCTGCAAAACTATTTAACTAAACGTTCCCATACAATGGGACAGATTAACAGGGGTTGAAGGTTGAGTAAGCCCTACGAGTTAGAGCTGAAGAAATCAAACAACCAAAATTAGTTTAGAGTTGAAAGTTTAGAGTTTAGAGGCAAATCTAAAGATGAATGAGTAAATTCGCTAACGTAAACAAACTAAAGTAAACAACAATGAGAAAAGCAAAACCAAAAAAACGTGTGATCATTCCGGATCCCGTCTATGGAGAGGTTATGGTTGCCAAATTTGTGAACCACCTCATGCTCGATGGTAAGAAGAATACCGCTTATGGCGTGTTCTATACCGCTCTGGAGACCGTTGGCCAGAAAATGAAAGACAGCGAGAAACCTGCTCTTGAAATCTGGAAAGAAGCTCTGGATAACATCACTCCTCTGGTAGAGGTTAAGTCGAAGCGTATCGGCGGTGCTACATTCCAAGTACCGACAGAAATTCGCGCTGACCGTAAGGAGTCCATCGCTATGAAGAATATGATTGCTTTTGCCCGCAAACGTGGCGGTCACTCGATGGCCGAGAAGTTGGCAGCAGAAATCATGGACGCTCTGAATAGCCAAGGTGGTGCCTTCAAACGTAAAGAGGATATGCACCGTATGGCTGAAGCCAACCGCGCATTTGCACATTTCCGTTTTTAATTTAAGGTAACAAGGTATTAGTCTATAAAACAATTCAGGAAATGGCAAAACACGATTTGAAATACAATAGAAATATCGGCATCATGGCTCACATCGATGCCGGTAAGACTACTACTTCAGAACGTATCTTATTCTACACCGGCTTGACTCACAAAATAGGTGAGGTGCATGACGGTGCAGCTACGATGGACTGGATGGAGCAGGAGCAGGAACGTGGTATTACTATCACGTCTGCTGCTACTACCACCTATTGGCCCTATATGGGACAAAAATACAAGATCAACTTGATAGACACTCCGGGTCACGTGGACTTCACGGTGGAGGTGGAGCGCAGTTTGCGTATCTTGGACGGTGCCGTTATGGCATTGTGCTCGGTAGGCGGTGTGCAACCCCAATCGGAGACCGTTTGGCGTCAAGCCGATAAATACAATGTACCCCGTATCTGCTATGTCAACAAGATGGACCGCAGTGGTGCCAACTTCTATGACGTAGTTCGTCAAATTCACGAGGTCTTAGGTGCTACTCCTTGCCCTATACAGATTCCTGTAGGAGCAGAAGAGACCTTTAAGGGCGTTGTGGATTTGGTGAAGATGAAAGCCATTCTGTGGCACGATGAGACGATGGGTGCTGAGTATGTGGAGGAAGAAATTCCTGCCGACTTGAAAGCAGACGCAGAAGAGTGGCGTGACAAGATGCTGGAGACCGTGGCAGAGTTCGATGATGAACTGATGGAGAAATACCTTGGTGGTGACTTGGAGTCAATTACCGAGGACGAAATCCGTGCCGCTATCCGCAAAGGTACCTTGAAGATGGCTATCTTCCCCGTTATCTGCGGTTCGAGTTTTAAGAACAAAGGTGTTCAAACGATGTTGGACGCTGTTTGTGCTTATTTGCCGAGCCCAATGGATACCGAGGAAATCGTTGGTAAAGATCCTCATAGTGAGAAAGAGTTGATTCGTCATCCTAACGAAGATGAACCACTCTGTGCATTGGCATTCAAGATTGCGACCGATCCGTATGTTGGACGTTTGTGCTACTTCAGAGTTTATTCCGGTAAACTCGAGGCCGGCACCTATGTATATAACACGCGCTCGGGCAAGCGCGAGCGCATATCGCGTATATTCCAAATGCATAGTAACCACCAGAATCCTGTTGACGTGATTTGTGCCGGTGATATCGGTGCCGGTGTCGGCTTCAAGGATATTCGTACTGGTGATACGCTGTGCTCGGAAGGTGCTCAGATTACGCTTGAGTCGATTGAGTTCCCCGCTCCTGTTATAGGTATCAGCGTAGAACCCAAATCGCAAGCAGACTTGGATAAATTGGGTATCGGTTTGGGTAAATTGGCAGAGGAAGATCCTACTTTCACCGTCAAGACTGACGAACAAACCGGTCAAACCGTTATCTCGGGTATGGGTGAACTCCACTTGGAAATCATTATCGACCGTTTGCGTCGTGAGTTCAAGGTAGAGTGCAACCAAGGTCGTCCTCAAGTAGCTTACCGCGAGGCCATCAGCCAAGCTGTCGAGTTGCGTGAGACGTATAAGAAGCAAACCGGTGGTCGTGGTAAATTCGCCGATATGATCGTGCGTGTTGAACCCGCAGACGAAGACTTCGACGGTACGTTACAGTTTATAGATGTGGTAAAAGGTGGCGATATTCCTAAGGAATACATACCTGCTATTCAGAAGGGCTTTGAGACCGCAATGAAGAGTGGCGTATTGGCCGGCTTCCCCTTGGATAAACTGAAAGTAACCGTAATTGATGGTTCGTTCCACCCGGTAGATTCTGATCAGTTGTCCTTCGAGATATGTGCCCAAATCGCCTTTAAGAATGCTTGTATGAAAGCTAAACCGGTATTGATGGAGCCCATTATGAAAATCGAGGTGGTAACACCTGAGGAGAATATGGGTGATGTCATAGGTGACTTGAACAAGCGTCGTGGTCAGGTAGAAGGTATGGATACTGCCCGTACGGGTGCCCGTATCATCAAGGCCAAAGTACCATTGAGCGAGATGTTCGGCTATGTAACCGCCCTGCGTACCATTACCAGCGGTCGTGCTACCAGTAGCATGGAGTTCAGTCATTATGAGGCAGTAAGTAGTACGATTGCCAAAACCGTTTTGACGGAATGTGGCGGACGTGCAGAACTTGTATAATTATTTAAGTTAAGGAACGTGCGCGTACGCGTAAGGCGCAAGCAAATGACTCTTTGCGAACAGCGTATGAGCACAATAGTATTAATCAAAAAAAACAACAACAATGAGTCAAAAGATTCGTATTAAACTCAAATCGTTCGATCACAACTTGGTGGACAAATCCGCTGAGAAGATCGTGAAAACCGTTAAGGCAACGGGTGCAGTTGTTAGTGGTCCTATTCCATTACCCACTCACAAACGTATTTTTACCGTTAACCGTTCGACCTTTGTCAACAAAAAGAGCCGTGAGCAGTTCGAATTAGCCAGCTACAAGCGCTTAATCGACATTTACAGCAGCAATCAAAAGACCGTAGAGGCCTTGATGAAACTGGAACTCGCCAGCGGTGTTGAGGTTGAGATTAAAGTATAGTAAGAAAAAGGCATTTCCGACGGATAGACAATCGGAGAACCCGTCGGCGAGAGTGCTTAATTAACTAATAATTAACAAAAATCCACAAAAAAATGTCAGGATTATTAGGTAAAAAAATCGGAATGACTTCCGTTTTCGGTGCTGATGGCAAAAATATCCCATGCACCGTTATCGAGTGTGGTCCTTGCGTTGTTACCCAACTGAAAACGGTGGAGAAAGACGGCTACAAAGCAGCACAGGTAGGTTTCATGGCTAAGAGCGAGAAACATACCAACAAGGCTGAAGCCGGTCATTTCAAAGCTGCAGGTGTACAACCGATGCGCTACCTCGCTGAGTTTGACTTCGAACAGGAAGTTAAACTGGGTGATACCCTCACGGTATCCATGTTCGAGGAGAACACGTTCGTTGACGTGATTGGAACCTCGAAAGGTAAAGGTTATCAGGGCGTTGTTAAACGTCACGGTTTTGGTGGTGTGGGTCAATCCACTCACGGTCAAGACGACCGTCTTCGTGCTCCCGGTTCAGTTGGTGCATGTGCCTATCCTAGCCGTATCTTCCCGGGTACCCGCATGGCAGGTCACATGGGACAAGACCGCGTAACCGTTCAGAACCTGCAAGTTCTGAAAGTAATTCCCGAATACAACTTGCTTATGGTCAAGGGATCTATTCCGGGTGCAAAGAACAGTATTGTAACGATTAACAAGTAAGAAAGAGTATGGAACTTAGTATTTTGAATCAAGCCGGTGAAGCAACCGGTAAGAAGATTAAGCTCAGCGCAGAAGTCTTCGGTATCGAGCCTAACGACCACGCTATCTACTTGGACGTTAAGCAATTCTTGGCAAACAATCGCCAAGGTACAGCAAAAGCTAAACAACGTAGCGAAAACGCTCACTCTACTCGCAAACTCGGCCGCCAGAAAGGTGGAGGAGGTGCACGTCCGGGTGATCTGAAATCGCCGGTTCGCGTTGGTGGTGGTACTATTTTTGGTCCCGTTCCTCGTGACTACAGCTTTAAGCTGAACAAGAAAGTAAAACAGTTGGCTCGTCGCTCCGCTTTGAGTTTGCGCGCTAAACAAGGTGAGATTATCGTATTGGATGCTCTCAACTTCGAAGCTCCCAAAACGAAAGCTATGTTGGAAGTGATGAATAACCTGAAAATAGCAGGTAAGAAAGTATTGTTCGTAATGCCTGAGGTAAACGAAGTCGTTATGAAGAGTGCCAACAACATCCAACGTACCAACGTGACTACTGTAAGTGAAATGAACACCTATTCAATCATGAACTCGAACGCTGTTGTTCTCTTGACCGATAGCGTGAAAGCAATTGAGGCAACTTTTAACGCATAAGGAGGTATATTATGGCAATTATTATTAAACCAATCGTCACTGAAAAGATGACCGCCGCCGGCGAAAAGTTGAACCGTTATGGTTTTCAGGTAGCACGCACTGCCGGGAAAGTTGAAATCAAAAAGGCAGTTGAAGAAATGTACAATGTGCAAGTAGTGGCTGTGAATACCCTTATTCAAGCTCCTAAAGCTCAACAACGCTACACCAAGAGTGGTCTCATTCGTGGTGAGAAGCAAGCTTATAAAAAAGCTATTGTCACATTGAAAGAAGGTGAAACAATCGATTTTTATAGCAATATTTAAAAATGGCTGTACGTAAATTTAAACCCACTACACCGGGGCAAAGACACAAAGTTATTGGCGCGTTTGAGACAATTACCGCAAGCGCACCAGAGAAGTCTCTCGTGTTCGGTAAAGCCAAGACGGGTGGTCGTAACTACTCAGGTAAGATGACCATGCGCTACATTGGTGGCGGACACAAGCAGAAATACCGCGTAATTGACTTCAAGCGCAACAAAGACGGTGTACCCGCTACAGTTAAGACGATTGAGTATGATCCGAACCGTTCGGCTCGTATCGCTCTGTTGTTCTATGCAGATGGCGAGAAGCGCTACATGCTGGCTCCAAACGGCCTGCAAGTTGGTCAACAAGTTATGTCGGGAAGCGGTATCGCTCCCGAAGTAGGAAATGCTCTTCCGATGTCTGAGATTCCATTGGGAACTCTCATTCACAACATCGAGTTGCGTCCCGGTCAGGGAGCACAGATGGTTCGCTCGGCAGGTGTGTTCGCACAATTAGCCGGTCGTGAAGACAAGTATGCACTCATTAAGTTGCCTTCCGGCGAGCTACGCAAAGTGCTGGCTGCCTGCAAAGCAACAGTAGGTGTTGTTGGTAATTCGGACCACGCATTGGAGAAGAGTGGTAAGGCAGGTCGTAACCGTTGGTTTGGTCGCCGTCCACGCAACCGTGGTGTAACGATGAACCCTGTAGATCACCCAATGGGTGGTGGCGAAGGCCGCGCCAGTGGTGGACATCCAAGAAGCCGCAAGGGCTTGCTTGCTAAGGGTTACAAGACTCGTCATCCGAAGAATCAAAGCAATCAATACATTATTGAAAGACGTAAAAAATAACCTATAAAAAAGAGAAATTATGAGTCGTTCATTAAAGAAAGGTCCATTTATCGACCGCAAACTTGAAGACAAGGTGATCGCAATGAATGAGTCTAACAAGAAAGAAGTTGTTAAGACTTGGTCGCGCGCCAGTATGATCTCTCCCGATTTTGTAGGTCATACGATTGCCGTTCACAACGGAAATAAGTTTATCCCCGTGTATGTAACGGAGAATATGGTAGGCCATAAACTCGGTGAGTTTGCTCCTACACGTACGTTCCGTGGTCACTCGGGAAATAAGTAACCACTAATCATTCACAACAATTAAAAATTTTTTTAGACTATGGGTGCTAGAAAACACAACACAGCTGAAGCAATGAAAGAAGCTCGTAAAAACGAGTATTTTGCTAAGCTCAACAATGTTCCTACCAGTCCGCGAAAAATGCGCCTTGTTGCTGACATGATTCGTGGTCTCGAAGTGAACCGTGCCCTCGGCGCACTGCATTTCTCCACCAAGGAGGCTAGCCGTGCTCTCGAGAAAGTGTTGAAATCCGCTATCGCTAACTGGGAAGTTAAAACCGGTAAGAAAGCAGATTCCGAAACATTATATGTAAGTAAAGTTATGGTTGACGGCGGTATGATGCTAAAACGTCTCCAGA
>JAKSNJ010000033.1 GCA_024399965.1 Paludibacteraceae bacterium | reverse complement strand
ACCGCTCTCCCCACCTTGCCCTATGAGGGAAAGGCTGGGATAGGGTTTGCTAAGTATATCCACAACGGTCGCCTGATTATAGATGCCAAGGGCAAGAAATATGGGGCAGTAGGGTTCTAACCAACAGAAAACCACGTAAGCAAAAGAAAGCAGACCTCGCGTCTGCTTTCTTTTGCTTACAGACCAATAATGCTACGGTGGTGCTACGGGGAAAAACAGGGAAATAATAGGGCGAGTAAAGCGCGGGTGTATTTCGGGACCACATCGCGACCACTCAATCACTGCCAAAACCAAGGATTTTGCACCCAAAATACACCCCAAATTGCAGTCCAAATACACCCCAAAATTGCAGTCCAAAAATACCCAAAATTCACCCTCCGTTCATCGTTCGTTCATCGTTCGTATATCGTTCGTCTCGAGATAGACGGAGGATAGCGTGTTCGTGAGGGTCGCGCTGGCTGTTTTGTGTGCAAGCACCCAACACAGTCCCCCCAAAATACCCCAATGTGATATAAATATATCACTTTATTGCCCGATGGTATTGCGTATTCCAAAAATTTTTAGTATCTTTGTACGCGAAATTAAAATGGGGAAGTGTATCGTTCATAGTAGGCAGATGGTGACGGCAGCGCTGGCGGTGCTGCTGAGTGCTTGTAGCGCGACTAAATTCGTGCCGGACAATCAGTACCTGCTGAACAAAGCACACATCGTGGTAACCGACACCAAAGAAGTGGACCCTATGGACCTGCGCAGTTATCTCAGACAAAAACCTAATACGGAGGTGCTGGGCTTCTGGAAACTGCAGTTGCAAATATACAACACCGCCCCACAAGACACTACCAGCAAGCAAAATAAACGCTTGGCACGCAACGCCCACCGCATGGGAGAGGCACCGGAGATATACGATGCCCATTGGACAGAGGTGAGCATGAACCACCTGCAACGTGCTATGCAGAACAAGGGCTATTTTGACGCGGTGGTCGATACCTCTACCGTGACCAACAAACGTAAGTTGGACCTCACCTATACCATCACCGCCGGTCGCCCGTACCGCTTGCGCCACTGCTATTACGACCTCCCCCAAACCGATTTGCAGGAAGTGGCAACCAACAAGGAAAGGTCGCTGCTGAAAGAAGGTATGCCGGTTGATGCCGATGTGCTGAATGCCGAGCGCAAGCGCATAGAGACCGAAATGCGAAACAAAGGGTATTTCTACTTCGAAAAAGAGATGCTGCATTACGAGTTGGACACCATGGTGGGCGACCATGAGACAGACGCTTATCTGTCGTTGCAGCCGTACGTGTCCCGTACTACCGACAGTATATACCAAAACGTATTCCGTACCTACCGTATATCTGACATCACTTACCACATGGACTACGACCGCAAGCAGTTGCGCGAAAGGGTACTGGTGCGTCATACCAAACTCAAGCAGGGCGAATTATACAGCCAATATGCGGTGGATCGCACGTACGAGTTGCTCAACGGATTGGGCATGATAAAGTATGTGGATATTGCTTTTACGCGCGAGGGCGCGGACGAGCTGGCGTGCGCCATCACGCTGAACAGGCAGAAACTGCATACCGTATCGGCGCAATTAGAAGGCACCTACACGAGTGGCGACTGGGGCATAGCAGCCGAGGTGGGGTATATCAACCGCAATATATTCTGCGGCTCGGAAGAACTGAGTATCAAAGCCCGCGGCGGCTATGAGTGGCGTCAGAACGGCGGTCGTGCCATTGAGGGCTTGCTCAATGCCGGTTTGGCTTTTCCCAACCGCCTCAAATTGGAGTTGGAAGGGCGGTATCAGAATCGTCCGGACGAGTTTAGCCGTATCATAGCCAACGCCGCATTGGGCTACCAAATCAAACGCTCGGCAACGGCACCGTGGACGCACACTTTCCGCTTTGCAGATGTCAGTTATGTCTATCTGCCGTGGATATCCGACGAGTTCCGCCAAACCTTCCTCAAATCCACCAACCTGCTCAAGTACTCCTACGAGGACCACTTTATTATGGCCTTTGGCTATCAGATGAACTATACCTCCTACCGTCCTAAACAACCCTTGCGCTCATACGGAACGGTGGCACTATCGGTTGAGACGGCAGGTAATGTGCTACAGGGACTGGCTAAAATGGCGCACTTTGCTTCGGACGAAGACGGAAAATATAAAATAGGCAATATATTGTTCTCGCAATATGCCAAGTTTGATTTCAACTTTACGGGACATCATATCATCAACGAAAACCACCGCTTTGTGTATCGTGGCGCTATCGGCGTAGCCATACCGTACGGCAACGCTTCCGCTATACCGTTTGAGAAACGTTATTTTGCCGGTGGAGCCAATGGCGTTCGTGGCTGGACGGCACGCGCCTTAGGTCCCGGCACTTATCGTGGCGACGGTACACTGATTGACTATGACAACCAAGCCGGCGATATACGTCTTGACCTGAGTGCCGAGTATCGGGTGCGTCTGTGGAAGTTCATTCACGCCGCTGCCTTTGTTGATGCCGGCAATATATGGACCATACGCGAATACGAGACGCAAGCCGGCGGTATGTTCCACTGGAACACCTTCTACAAACAGATAGCCCTGAGTTACGGCGCCGGTGTGCGGCTGGATTTCAGTTTCCTCATCTTGCGTCTGGACTTGGGCGTACGCCTGCATGACCCTGCACGCATTGCCGAGGGCAAGCAGTGGCGCACAGCAGGCAACGGACTGAATTGGCGAGACGACTGTGCGCTGCATTTCGCTATCGGGTACCCGTTTTAAGAATGGAGAATGGAGAATGAAAAATTAAGAATTAAAAAGATATGAGTTTATTTAGAAGAAACGAAGAGCAAGCGCCACGTAGGCGGCACGGGTGTTTAACCACCCTGTTGATTTGCACGATTGTGTATGTAATTATTTGCGCCATCGTAGGTGCGTCTATGGGCTCGTGGCTGGAAACACCTGCCACCAAGTTGGAGGACGAGACCGTGTATGTGATGAAAATGCAAGGTACGGTAGTAGAACAGGCACCGGAGGATAACCCCTTCGACATGCTGCTCAGCGAATTGCCCTACGGTAGCAGTTACGAGGAAACAGTCGGCTTGGACGACCTGATTAGCAACATACGTCTGGCACAAACAGATGACCGCATTCACGGTATCGCCTTGGACGGCGGTGCGTTTGACATCGGCATGGCATCTGCCAAGGCACTGCGTGACGCCCTGCTAGAGTTCAAGCGTTCGGGTAAGTTCGTGATTGCCTACGCCGACTACTATGCCGGGCATAACTACTACATCGCCTCCGTGGCAGACCGTATCTATCTGAATCCGGTGGGCGAGATAACGTGGCACGGTTTTGCTGCCGTCAAACTCTACTACCCGCGCCTGATGGAAAAACTGGACATCAAAATGAACGTACTCAAAGTCGGCACCTTCAAATCCGCCGTGGAGCCGTATATATGCACCAAGATGTCCGAGGCGGACAAGATGCAGACGATGCACTTCCTGTCCGGCGCTTGGGATATCGTGTGCAAGGAAGTGGGGGAGAGCCGTCAACTGACTGTAGAACAGTTGAATGCCTACGCCGACGAATTGATGGAACTGCAACCGCAAGAGAAATACCTTGCCTACCACATGGTGGACAGTTTGTGCTACCGCAACGACATAGACAGCATATTTCGTGTTTTGATGGGCACGAAAGATTATCACACCCTATCTACGACCGAGATGGCCAATGTACCCCGTAGCAAGACCCAATTAGACACCCAAATAGCCGTTCTCTACGCCGAGGGCGAGATAACCGACGAGGAGGGTGATGGCATCGTGGCAAAACGTATGCTCAAGACTATCAAAAAGATAGCCAAAAACGATAAGGTGAAAGCCGTCGTGCTGCGCGTGAACAGCCCGGGCGGCAGTGCCAATGCCAGCGAGCAGATTTGGCACGCCCTGCAAGTGCTGCGCCAAAAGGGATTGCCTGTCGTTGCTTCGATGGGCGACCTCGCTGCATCAGGCGGTTACTATATCTCCTGCGGTGCGGACTATATCTACGCCGAGCCCAACACCATCACCGGCTCTATCGGTATCTTCGGCTTGGTGCCTGATGTATCGGGACTGCGCGAGAAAGTGGGCATAGACTTAGATGCTGTCGGCACCAACAAATTCTCCACCTCCGCTATGTTGCTCAACGGCATGAACAACGACGAACGCCAACTGATGCAGTCGATGGTAGAACGTGGGTATGAGTTGTTTACCATGCGTTGCGCAGAGGGTAGGCATACGACGCAAGACTCGATTAAACAAATAGGCGAGGGGCGTGTTTGGTTAGGCACCGACGCCTTGCAAATAGGTCTGGTAGATGCCATGGGCACTATCGACAACGCCATTGCCAAAGCAGCCGATTTGGCAGGCATAGAGCATTACTCCATCACCTACTACCCCGAGAAAAAAGATTACCTGACCGAACTGCTGGAGTCGCTGGAGAACACATCGGACGAGGAACGCATGATGCAACGGCTCAAGACCCGTTTCTCGCAACCTCGCGTAATGGCATTGATGCCGGAACAACTGATTCGCTAATAATTCTCAATTCTCAATTCTCAATTATGAAGTGGTACAACGTCCTTTCCGCCCCGATTGCTTGCCTGTACGGCTTGACGGTCTTTGTTCGTAACAGTTTGTATAAAACCAAGATTCTTCACTCCCGTCATGTGTCTGTTCCTACCATCTGCGTGGGCAACTTGGCTGTGGGAGGAACGGGTAAGACACCCTTTGTAGAGTACCTGATTCGTTTGCTGCAAAAGGATTACAAAGTGGCTGTGCTGTCACGTGGGTACAAGCGCAAAACGCACGGTTTTGTGTTGGCGGACGCAGATGCTACCGCCCTCACCATCGGCGATGAACCGATGCAGATACATGCCAAGTTCCCCAATGTGCCCGTAGCCGTATGTAAAGACCGCGTACACGGCATACACCGCTTGCAGACGCTGCACCCCGAAATACAGGTGGTCATACTGGACGACGCGTACCAATATCGTCGTTTGCGTTGCGGCTTTTATATCCTGCTGACCGCTTTCGACAAACTCTACATCGACGACCATTACCTGCCAATGGGACGCTTACGGGACAGCCGTCAGGAGTGCTTGCGCGCTTCGGCAGTGGTAGTGACCAAATGCCCGGACACGATGAAACCCATCGATCAACGTATCGTAGATACCAAATTGCATCTGCCTACGTTCCAGCAACTATGTTTCTCCCGCATCGTTTATCCGCCACTTCCGGATAGCAAGAGAGTGCTATTGGTGACAGGTATCGCTCACCCCGAATACCTCCTGCGACACGTGCAAACGGCTTGCCCTAATGTGCAGCACATTGCCTACAACGACCATCACGCCTTTACCGAACGCGACGTGCAGCAGATAGCCGCTCGCGCCGAGGAGGTAGATATCGTACTCACCACCGAAAAAGACTATATGCGCCTGATGACTATGCAACTGCCGGATGACCTGTCCGCCAAACTGCAACCGATACCCATCAGCATGGAAATCATCGGGGACAACAACTTGGAACGCCAATTGCGCCAATATATCAACGAAAACTTACATCAATAATGGAATTACTACAACTATTGCGTCGCTTTGTGCCACCTTACAAAGGACACCTGACGCTCAATATCCTTTTTAACCTGCTATCGACTATTCTGTCGCTTTTCTCTTTTGCAGCCATTATCCCTGTGCTGCAAATCCTGTTTGGCATAGCGGCAGCCGACACCGAATATGTCACCATCACGTCCTCTATGTCCTTCCAAGAGTTCTTTGACGCCGCCAAAAACAATATCTTCTATTGGTTAGAGAGTCAAATAGATGTACGCGGTGCGGGTTTTGTGCTGTTTATCTTGGGCGCTTTTTTAGTGGTGGCAACGGGACTTAAGTGCGCGTGTGCTTACTTCGCGTCCTTCCACATGATACCTATTCGCACCGGTGTGCTTCGCGACCTGCGGCAACAACTCTACAACAAAATAGTATCGCTGCCAATCGGATTCTTTACCCAAGAGCGCAAGGGCGATATCATGTCGCGTATGACCAACGATGTGATGGAGGTCGAAGTTTCTATTATGGCAATGTTGGAGATGATTTTCAAGGACCCGATTATGATTATCATCTACCTCATTACGCTTTTTACTCTCTCGTGGCAACTGACTTTGTTCGTGCTTATTCTCCTGCCTACAGCAGGCTGGTTTATCGGTTGGGTAGGGCGCAGTTTGAAGCGCCGTTCCACCAAAGGGCAGGAGCAGACAGCCGACTTACTCTCTCAAATAGAGGAAACGTTAGGCGGACTGCGTATCGTGAAGGCATTTAATGCGGAGAATAAATTGCGCGAACGCTTTCAAAAACTCAACAATACAACCCGTCGCACTTTTATCGCCATCGAGCGCAAATACCAACTGGCGCACCCGATGTCGGAGTTCTTGGGTACGGCTTTGATTGCCGTTCTGCTGTGGTACGGCGGCGGACTGATTCTATCGGATAATTCCTCAATTGATGCGGCAACGTTCATCTATTACTTGGTCATTTTCTACAGTATCATCAATCCTGCCAAAGACCTGACGAAAGCTATGTACAGCATACGCAAGGGTACGGCATCGCTGGAGCGTATAGACAAAATCCTTGAGACCCAATCCACCATTGTGGAGAAATCGTTGCCACTGCCCCTGAAAGACTTTAATGAGCAGATAGCGTACAAGAACGTATCGTTTGCCTATCAGGAGAACGTGCCGGTGCTTGACAGCATTAACCTCACCATTCAGAAGGGACAAACAGTGGCTCTGGTCGGGCAGTCCGGTTCGGGTAAAACCACGATGGCTGACCTATTGCCGCGTTTCTACGACGTTGCCAAAGGGGCTATTCAAATCGACGGCATGGACGTGCGCGATGTGGCTGTTCGGGATTTGCGTGCCCTTATGGGAAATGTCAATCAGGAGGCGATTTTGTTCAACGACACGTTCTTCAACAACATTACCTTCGGTGTAGATACATCTCAGCCGGCTCCCAACGGGCAGACATGGGAAGAGGCCGTTATCGCTGCTGCCAAGATAGCCAATGCACACGATTTCATCATGGCTACCCCCGAGGGCTACCAAACGAACATAGGTGACCGCGGTTCTCGCCTGTCAGGTGGCCAACGGCAACGTATATCCATCGCACGGGCTATCCTCAAGAATCCGCCTATTCTCATATTGGACGAGGCCACTTCGGCGCTTGATACGGAGTCGGAGAAACTCGTGCAAGAGGCATTGGAGAACTTGATGCGCGACCGTACCACGCTCGTAGTGGCGCACCGTCTATCGACTATTCGCAATGCCGACCTCATCTGCGTGTTGCATGAGGGACACATCGTCGAGCAAGGCAAGCATGACGAACTGCTGGCGCTGGGTGGTTATTATCATAAATTAGTGGAGATGCAAAATGGCAAATAGAGAAGATACACCTATGATGAAGCAGTTTCGTGACATCAAGGAGCAATACCCTGATGCGATGCTTCTTTTCCGTTGCGGAGACTTCTACGAAACGTATTGTGAAGATGCTGTCAAGGCGTCTAAGATACTGAATATCACGCTGACACATCGCTCCAATGGCGGTTCTACGGCGCAAGCCATTGACATGGCGGGCTTTCCTTTTCATGCCTTGGATACGTACCTGCCCAAACTGGTGCGTGCCGGATTGCGTGTCGCTATCTGTGACCAATTGGAGGACCCCAAACTGACCAAGAAACTCGTCAAACGGGGTGTGACTGAATTGGTTACACCGGGGGTCAGTTATTCCGATACCACTCTTCAGCAGAAGGAAAACAATTTCCTCGCCTGTGTCCATTTCGGTTCTAAACCTCTAAACTCTAAACTCTCAACTCTAAACTGCAATACCATTGGTATTGCCTTCCTCGACATCTCCACCGGTGAGTATTTGGTGGCAGAGGGTACGGCCGATTACATCGACAAACTGCTGGTCAACTTTGCCCCCAAGGAGGTGCTTTTCCTGCGTGGGCGGAAGGAGCAATTTGAAAGCAACTTCGGCAATCGCTACTTTACGTTCGAGTTAGAGGACTGGATGATGACTGCTCAGTCAGCGGAAGACCGTCTGCTTAAGCAGTTCCAAGTGACCAATCTCAAGGGATTTGGGGTGCATAACTTGCCCAATGGCGTCATTGCAGCCGGAGCCATTTTGCATTACTTAGATAGCACGCAGCACCTGCAAACGGGGCATATACGCCATTTGTCGCGTATAGAGGAGGACCGTTTCGTTTGGCTGGACCGTTTCACTATTCGCAACCTCGAACTGCTTAGTGGCAATTCGGCAGAGGCAAAGACGCTCTACGACATATTGGACCAAACGATTACGCCGATGGGCGGACGTCTGTTGCACCGCTGGATGTCGTTCCCGCTCAAGGAGATTCGGCCTATTCGTAATCGGCAATCCGTGGTGGAGTATTTCTTCAAGCACCCCGACGAGCGCGAACAAATACGCAACGAGGTCGCCAAAGTGCAGGATATGGAGCGTATTGTCTCCAAGATTGCTACAGGTCGTATCTCGCCACGGGAGATGGTGCAACTCGGCAACGCCTTGCGCGCCATCGAGCCCATCAAGCATATTTGCGAGGGTGCAACCGACAACGACTACCTTTCCCTATTGGGTGAGCAACTCACGCCTTGTGCCGAGATGCGCCATCGCATCGAAACGACCATCACGCCTGACCCGCCGGCTGTGGCAGGACGGCCGAACATCATCGCACGTGGGGTCTGTGCCGAATTGGACGACTTGCGCGACATACAGACCAACGGCAAGGATTACCTGCTGAAGATACAGCAACGCGAAATCGAAACCACCGGCATTTCCTCCCTCAAAATAGGGTATAACAATGTCTTTGGTTACTATTTGGAGGTGCGCAACGCGTACAAGGACCAAGTGCCCACTGAGTGGATTCGCAAGCAGACACTGGTCAATGCCGAGCGTTACATCACCGAGGAGCTCAAGCAGTATGAGGAGAAAATCGTATCTGCGGAGGAGCAGATACAGGTGTGGGAAAACCGCCTTTACAACGACCTCATCTTGGCGCTGACCGACTATGTGCCGGCATTGCAGGTAGATGCCAATGTCTTGGCGCAACTGGATTGCTTGCTGTCTTTTGCCTCCGTCGCTGCCCAAAACCACTACATCTGCCCGGATATCAACGATAGTTTGGTGATTGACATTAAGCAGGGGCGTCACCCCGTCATCGAGCAGCAATTGCCGGTTGGCGAGACGTATGTGCCCAACGATATCTATTTGTCCAACGAACAGGATTCCAACCAGCAGATAATCATTCTTACAGGTCCCAATATGGCAGGTAAGTCGGCATTGCTGCGTCAGACGGCGCTCATCGTACTGATGGCGCAGATGGGCTCGTTTGTACCTGCCGAATCGGCATCTATTGGATTGATAGACAAGATATTTACCCGTGTCGGGGCTTCTGATAATATATCGCTGGGTGAATCTACTTTCATGGTTGAAATGAACGAGGCAGCGGCTATTCTTAACAACCTCTCCGAGCGTTCATTGGTGCTCTTTGACGAATTGGGACGAGGCACCTCTACCTACGACGGCATATCTATCGCTTGGGCGATTGTGGAGTATATTCACGAATCCCGTTATCGTGCCAAGACGCTCTTTGCTACCCACTACCACGAACTCAACGAGATGGAATCGTCCTTCTCGCGTATTCGCAACTACAACGTATCAGTCAAAGAGGTGAATGGCAAGGTGATTTTCCTGCGCAAGCTGGCGCGTGGTGGCTCTGAACATAGTTTTGGTATTCATGTAGCGCGTTTAGCCGGTATGCCTGCCACTATTGTCACAAGGGCCGAACAAATCCTCCACGATTTGGAGAAAAACACCACACCTGCCAACAAAACGCAAATAGGCAGCGGTAAAGCCACGGTTAGTGGTCCGGAGGGAATGCAGCTGTCCTTCTTCCAACTGGACGACCCCGTCTTGGAGCAGATTCGCGATACCGTCACCGCATTGGATATCAACAACCTCACGCCGCTCGAGGCACTTAACCGCCTCTCGGAGATTAAGTCCTTAGTCGGGTCTAAATCCTAACATAATCCTAACATTAGTATATGGTTAAGCATCTTGCGCAATATCTGTTTCTTCTGTTGTCTGTTACCTGTTGTCTATCGCCTGTTCACGCACGTACAACGCGTGTTTACGGGTATGTATTGGACGAGCAGAATGTGGGTATTGAGTTGGCCAATGTATATGTAGAAGGCACTACCAATGGCACTGCCACCAACAAGAACGGCTACTATTCGCTCCAAATAGATATGTCCGACACGGTCTATCTGTCTTTCTCCATGATAGGTTACACTACGATTCGCCAGCAGTTGATGACGACGCAAGATGTGCTGAATATCAATGTCGTTCTGCCTCCCGATGTGGAGCTTTTGCAGGAGGTGGAGGTACGGGGTATTCAGAAGCAAACCGACATGATGGACCATACTTCGGCAGAGATAGTGCGTCTGATGCCCGATGCCACAGGCGGAAGCATTGAGTCCTTGCTCATCACCTTTGCCGGTGTCAGCCAGAACAATGAACTATCTACTCAGTACAATGTGCGAGGGGGTACATTTGATGAGAACTCGGTCTATGTCAACGGCATGGAGGTGCATCGTCCTTTGCTGATTCGTTCCGGGCAGCAGGAAGGACTGTCTTTTGTTAATCCGTATATGGTGGAGTCGGTAGATTTCTCTGCAGGCGGTTTTAGTGCCCAATATGGTGACAAGATGTCTTCTGTGCTGGATATACGCTACAAGCGTCCGCAACGCTTTGAGTCCAACGTCTCTGTGTCTATCTTGGGTGCCAATGCCTACGTAGGGTGGGGAGATAGTACCCAAACCTATATGCACGGTATTCGTTACAAAACGTCTAAATACATGCTGGGAGCTTTGCCTACCAAGGGCAACTACCAACCCAACTTCGTCGATTACCAAACCCAGATGACATGGAAAATACCCCCCTTACAGAGGGGGCATGGGGGTGTCTGGGAACTCTCTTTCTTGGGCAACATCTCTTTCAACGACTACTCGTTCCGTCCCGATTCGCTATCTGAGAGTTGGGGGGGGCAGGGTGGCCTCACCAAGTCTATTTGGTACGAAGGACAGGAAAAAGACCGTTTCCTGACGGCTTTTGCCTCCTTGGGTGCTACGGGGCAACTGTCTGACGAACTGACCATTGGCTTCAATCTAAATGGTTTCTATACCAACGAACAGGAAACCTACGATATTATGGCTGAATACGTGCTCACGGAGCAGGAAGCCGAGAGTGCCTTGGGAACGGGTACCTCTCATGAGCACGCCCGCAACCGTCTCCAAGCCGGTGTGATTAACTTGTCCCATACCGGTGTTTGGCAACAGCAGCAAAACACCCTTTCGTGGGGACTGAGTGGACAAATCGAACTTATCAACGACCGTATTTCGGAGTGGGAGTGGCGCGATTCAATGGGATACTCGCTGCCCAATACAGCCAAGTCGATGGACCTGTACTACACCCAAAAAGGGCAAACATCTCTCTTCTCGGGCCGTATTGAGGGCTACGTGCAAGATGCCTATAAATGGACCACTGCACAGGGAAATGTTATCCTTACCGGCGGTGCGCGGCTCAACTACTGGACCTATACCAACGAGGTTCTGCTCTCTCCGCGTATGTCGTTGGTGTGGCTCCCGGGCTGGAAACGTGATTTCTCCTTCCGTTTTGCCACAGGCCTGTATTATCAGGCACCTTTCTATAAAGAACTGCGTGACACCATCATCGAAAACGGTGTGACGCGTATGCAGCTCAACAAGGACCTCAAGGCGCAACGCTCTGTACACACCGTTTTGGGCGTGGACTACTATTTCCGTGCGTGGGGTAGGCCCTTCAAATTTACGGCAGAAGCGTATGCCAAATACACCGACCGAATGATTAGCTACACCGTCGAGAACGTGCGTGTGCGCTATTCCGGCAAGAACGATAGCCGTGGCTATACGTTGGGATTAGACCTTAAGTTATACGGCGAATTAGTCCCGGGTGTGGATTCGTGGGTGTCGTTCTCGTGTATGCGAAGTCGTATGCAGATGCTGAATGACCCTTACGAGCGTGGTTGGTTCCCTGCACCACAAGAGCAGCGATGGGCACTGTCTTTCTTCTTCCAAGATTATATACCTAAGTTGCCGCAGTATAAACTCCACCTCAAGTTTATGTTTTCCGACGGACTGCCCTTCGGTTATCCGCGTAGTGAGGCGATGCGTGTGTTGAAAACGCAGGACGGCAAGTATGCCCATTTGCCTAATTATAAGCGTATCGACCTTGGTGCTAGCCGTACGTTCTCTGCTGCTACGGATAAGTTTATGCGCAAACCCTCTGCACAGCATGTAGCGGAGTGGTCTATCTATTTTGAGGTGTTCAACTTGGCGGGTTGGAAGAATGTCAATTCCTATTATTGGATTTCGGCAGCCAATGGCACACAGTGGGCTTCCCCCAACTACCTCACCGGCCGTATGTTCAACCTCCGTTTCTCCGTTGACCTCAAGTAACTCTCCACTTGTTAGCGTTCTACCATTAGCCACACTCAATATTATTGCGTTGTGCAACAACGTGTGGCCTTTCTCTTATTTCCCACTCGCTCAGGGTGTTCGATACCCCTCGCTCGTTTTTTCCCACTGTCCACTGTCCACTTTCCATCTTCCACCTTCCACTGTCCACCTTCCATCTTCCATCTTCCACTTTCCACCTTCCTCCTTCCACCTGTTTTTCCCGTAAGTCGCCCGTAAGTCGGCCGTAAGTCAACCGTAAGTGGAGAGTAAATCGAGCGTCAGTCCTCCGTCAGTTATCCGTCAGTAGGAGAACACGTGGAAAAGATATGTACTGTACCCCTTTTCTTGCCCCACTAAAAGTGCCACAAAATCTCATTCTCAAATCTCATTTCTCCATTCTCCGTTCAATAAGTTTTCAATTTTCCATTTAAAATATTTGCATATTCCAAATTTTCTTTGTACCTTTGCAACGCAAATCCACGCCGGGGCTGTCTGCTTGACATTTTTCGGAGTGGGTTGGCAGACATAAAGGCGTTTACTGACGCTTGTTCTTGACACTATGAAATCTCGCAAGTTTCACTCAAGCAGGAATAAGATAAGGGTAGATGCTCATGGGGAATATCCCTTAATTGGTTGTACCATCTTGGTATGCCCGTTAGTTCGTATATTCCGGCGTGAGATTCTGCATTGTCGTTCTCTTGAGTAGGGTTATGCGAGATACCCATAGTGTGGAATGACAAAGGTAAGGGTTCCACGCTTTTTTGTTGTATTATTATTTGGATAATCAGGAACCGGTTGCCAGTATAGTTATTGTAGATGCAACAACGAAACATATCTTTAGACATCTTGCGCATATTGGCATGCATAGGTGTTATTATGATTCATGCAGCTGGTAGTCCAGAAATGCACCATTGGATTGATGCTGGTTGTGCTGAATGGAATTGGTGTGCTGCTTTAGATGCACTTAGTAGATGGTCTGTCCCTGTTTTTGCTATGTTAAGTGGTGTTTTGTTTTTGAGCCCCAAGAAGGAATTGCCACTTTCGAAATTATATGGTAAGTATATTGCAAGAATCGCAATCGCGTTGGGGGTTTGGTCTTGTTTTTATGCTTTAACTCTGCATCATTCATTCTATCCATTCGGAACTCAAGAAGGACATTTTTGGTACTTAGGTATGTGTATTGGTTTATATATGGCGATGCCAATAATGAGGTACATAGCTAAAGAACAAAATTTGTTGGCTTATTTCTGCTGGGTGTGGCTTGCTTGTAAAATTTGGTTTTTTGTCGGTCATTATGTGCCACTACCCTTTGAATTATCGCACCTTCTTTTTGTGGATTATGTAGGTTATTGTTTATGGGCTTACTATTTGAGTAATATCGTATTACCTAAAACGTATGAGTATATGCTATATGGATCTGGTGTCGTGGCTCTATGTGTTGATGTTTTTGGCTACATTGTTACGGAAGATTCAAATTGTGTATATGCAAGTTATGTTGCTGTTCCAAATATAGTGATTGCTTTTGCGTTATTCTATCTGTGTACGCATCATAGTTTTAATGGAGGTGTTGTGTTGAATAGATTTATTCAAACTATTTCTGAATGCACTTTCGGAATATATCTTATACATATATGGGCACTTATTCAAGTTATTTTCCGTGTCCATCGTTTTGTTCCATCTTCTCCATTAACAGTAATAATAAGTGTAGGGATGGCATTTGTAATGAGTCTTTGCATAACTTTCATATTAAAGAAAATACCTAATCTAAATAAATGGATTGTATAATACCACTTAAAATCACAAATCCGGCATAGTGCTACGGGGAAAGACACGATGCAATCGATTGACAATGGATAATGCAACAAGGTGAAGAAAATAATTATTGATTCATTCTCCATAACGGCAAACTCTACTCCGCCTTCGGCAGTGAAATAAGATAATCTTTTTATTACCAACTATCCAATAAGCGGACAAATTAGGATTGTGAATACTAATTTGTCCGTTTGTTGTGTAATATGTTGAAAATAAGTAATATAATTGTGCATTTTTTGATTCATATTCCCTGCTTTTACAACTAAATTCGCTATTTATCACCTTTTTTTGCACAAAAAGTTTGCATATATCAGAAAAAAATAGTAATTTTGCGGACAAATTAGGATTGCGAATACTAATCTGTCCGGTTTGTGGTCACTCTCCGATTAATCTAACGAAAAAATGTATAGCAGAATTTTAGAGCAAGATCTCTTGCAACTCAGTAAACAATGGGCGGTAATCTCGGTAACAGGTCCCAGACAGTCTGGTAAAACAACATTGTGCAAAATGGCGTTCCCCATGTATGATTATGTCAATTTAGAGGAACCGCGTGTCCGCGCAATGGTGGAGCAAGACCCCAAAAGTTTTCTATTGGCACATACCAACGGATTGATTGTAGATGAGGCACAATATGTGCCGGAGTTGTTTTCCTATGTGCAGGTGGTGGTGGACGAAAATCCTGCTTTGCGCTATGTGTTGAGTGGTAGTAGCGATTTTCTCTTGATGCAGAATATTACGCAATCCCTTGCCGGACGTGTGGCGGTACGTCGCCTATTACCTTTGTCTATTCGTGAATTGGGTAATATTGATTATATTTCTACTGATGAACTGATGTACCGTGGCTTTTATCCGGCAGTGTGGGGTGATGGCAAATCGCCCGCTTCGGTGTATGACTCATATCTGAGTACGTATATAGAGCGTGATGTGCGGAATATACAAAATATCACCGACTTAAAACTATTCCGCGCCTTTCTGACCGCTTGCGCTGTCCGTGCCGGTAGCGAGTTTGTGGCATCGTCTTTGGGCAGTGAACTGGGATTGAATTACAAAACCATACAAAAATGGATGACCGTATTGGAGGCGTCTTATACGGCGTTCTTGCTTCCGCCGTATTTCAAAAATATCGGTAAGCGGCTGACCAAAACGCCTAAAATCTATTTCTACGATGTCGGCTTCCTGTGCTATTTGTTGGGTATTCAAAACGCACAACATCTAAGTACACATCCTTTACGTGGTGCCATATTCGAGAATATGGTGGTGGCAGAAATGTTGAAATCCCGTTTTAATGCAGGGGAACGGAGCAATCTGTTCTTTTATCGCGACAAGTCGCGCGAGATTGATGTCTTGCAGGAATCAGGACAGGATGTCTGTGCCTACGAAATCAAATCGGCCAAACGTATGGATGTCTCTTTCTTCCGCAATATGGAAGCATTGCGCGGTATAATGGGCGATAGCATTGTCTCCACTCGAGTTATTTATGACGGGGAAGAGGAATACGTATCAGATCATAACGGATATTGCAATTATCGGAATGGTGGATACCTTTAAAATATATACGTGCGCACACGTGCGCGCGTTTATATATAAGGTGTATAATATTTTTATTCTTTTTTGTATATATTATTTTGTCAGGTCAAAAAAAAGCAGTACCTTTGCACTCGCTTTCGCGCCAAACAAGCGCTGAAGCTCAAAAAGTGACCTTTGAATAATTGATATCAACTAAAGATGTAGTACAAGCGTACAGAAGATTTAGTTACGAAGCGCAAGCGGAGAAACTGGTCTTTTAGTACAAGAATTGGGAAAAAATTGTTCCCGTTAATTTTAAGTACACTCAATAAGTTATTCTGAGCTAAACAAATAATTTAATTACAACGAAGAGTTTGATCCTGGCTCAGGATGAACGCTAGCGACAGGCCTAACACATGCAAGTCGAGGGGCAGCGCGTTTGTAGCAATACGGATGGCGGCGACCGGCGCACGGGTGCGTAACAGGTGTGCAATCTGTCCATAATCGGGGAATAGCCCAGCGAAAGTTGGATTAAAGCTCCATGTGAATACCGACCGCATGATTGGTATTTGAAACGTAAGGATTATGGGTGAGCACGCTTCTGATTAGATAGTTGGTGGGGTAACGGCTCACCAAGTC
>JAKSNJ010000032.1 GCA_024399965.1 Paludibacteraceae bacterium | reverse complement strand
ACCAAGGGTTCCAACCATCGCCAGCACTTGGGCAACCGAATCCACAGTTGGTGGGTCATATACACGCACTTTGTCCCTGCGTTGTGCAGTCCGAAACGGTTGTCCGACACCACCAAATCAAACGGCTCGATGTGCAGCAACTGCTCCAGTCGGGCCTCGTCTTCCAGCGTGAAACGAATCAGTTGGGGCAAGGCACGCAGCATGGCTCCCACTTGGCTGTTGCCCTTGCTGTAGGTCAGTTCCAAACTGGCCAATTCCACATATCGCAGTTCGGGGAAGGCGCGTCTCAACCAACTCAAACCGGCGCCATCGCCTCCCAAAACAACTTTGTGTCCCTCGCTCTGGTACCGTCGCACCAATTCAGCACACCGTGTGGCGTGCCCCAAACCCCAGTTTAATGGCGCAATCAATACCTTCATTTTCGACTACTTAAATACAAAATATACTGCCAAAATCAGGAATACACCGGCGACGATGTGGTTCCATTTGATTTGCATGTGAAAGGCGAGTACCGAGAATAGCACAAACACCACCAGCGTGATAACTTCCTGAAGCACTTTCAGTTGCATCAAGCTAAACGGTCCCCCGTTGCCCTCAAAACCAATCCTGTTGGCAGGCACTTGCAGGCAATACTCAAAAAAGGCAATTCCCCACGAAAAAACAATAACGCCGATTAACGGGAGCGTCTTAAACCATGAAAACTCGGTCATCTTGAGGTGTCCGTACCAAGCCAACGTCATAAAGATATTGGACGCCAACAGCAATAAAATAGTATAAATCCCTTGCATCTTTTTCCCTGTTTTTAGTATGTGATTAGTATGTGATTAATATGTGATTAGTATGTTATTAGTATGTTATTGGCGAGAGGTGATGCTGTGAATAAGCGAAGAACGCACATTTTCGTTCATGCCTTCCAGTTGTTGCAGTAGGCCGGCCATTTGGGTACGGGCGGTCTCTTTTTCAAAGGGGCATGTCTTCACTTGCTTTTGGTATCCGCGCAGGGAGGCGTACGTCTGTATCTCTGCCTCCGCAATGCCCCACAGCGGACGAATCATAGCAATCGGCATCTTGTCCAGTTGCAGCACCGGCATAATGGACGAGCAGCGTCCCTCGTACACCAGATTCATCAGCAGGGTGTGCAGCACATCGTCCTGATGATGTCCCAAGGCAATCTTGTTGCAACCTAATTCTTGGGCGGTGTCCAAGAGTGCTTTACGTCGGTACCATGAACACAGGAAGCACGGCTCTTTCTTTTCTTCACCTACTATTTTTGTGTCGCGCACCAGCAATGGCACCCCTGCTTCACGGCAAAAGTCCTCCAAATACGTCATGTCGCTCTGGTAAGCACGCCCCTCTACGCGCACATGCACGGCGCATACGTTTATTTTAGGTACGTGAATGCGCGCTTGTGCCCCGAGCAGTTCGGTCAGCAGCAAACTGTCCTTGCCTCCACTCAGTCCGATGAGTACCTTGTCGCCGTCTGCCAATAAATCGTATTCGGCACACACATGGTGGAAACGACCGAAAAGGTGTTTTCGTATTTGTTCTTGCTGTATTTGTTGAGGTGTTTTTGTCATTGAAAGCACAAAAATACACAAAAAAAATGACATAAACGAGAAAAATACCACTTTTTTTGCATTTTTCTTCAAAAAAATTTGGTCAATCCAAAAAAAAGCAGTACCTTTGCAACCGCTTTCGAAAGAAAGTGTGGTCTTGAAGATAGTTTTGAGAGCAAAAATGCGATGATAGCTCAGTTGGTAGAGCACGACCTTGCCAAGGTCGGGGTCGCGAGTTCGAGTCTCGTTCATCGCTCTAGAGCAGGACCTATTCCTGCTTTTTTTCTCTTAAAGTGTTCTTATACATAATGTGGAGAAAATATTTATCGAGATGCAACTTGTTGCAACTCGAAGAGGAGGAATCGCGAACCGCCTAATTTGCAAGGCAAATTTATTTCGGTGAGCGGATTCCGACGAAGCCCAGGTGGCGGAATTGGTAGACGCGTACGTTTCAGGTGCGTATGCCGCGAGGTGTGCAGGTTCGAGTCCTGTTCTGGGCACAAAAGTGATCTCAAAAAAACAACCAAATCGCAACTTGTTGTGATTTGGAGAGGAGGAATTGCGAACCGCTTAATTTGCAAGGCAAATTCATTTCGGTGAGCGGATTCCGACGAAGCGCAGGTGGTGAAATTGGTATACACGCTACTTTGAGGGGGTAGTGGTCGCAAGATCGTGTGAGTTCGAGTCTCATCCTGCGCACAAAAACAGCAGATTCCATTCGGGTCTGCTGTTTTTGTGTGTGCGTGTCAACGCTGCAGAGCCACGGCCAGTAGCACCACCAATACGGGGCACAACGACGCAAAGAGTGTCTGTGGCCGCACTATCTTGAACCAAAGTACAATGTTTTTCATACGTAGTAATCGTGGTTATTTCATTTTACCCCTTCCGGATTATCGCTTTTCCTGCAACTGTTTTGTACGCTTGTGGCTTATTTTACTAATTCTTGGTACATTTCCAAAAGGCGGGCAACGCAGTCGGATTCGGGGCACTTGCGTACCCATACCTGCTGCGTCATCGTGGGCTATTCCCTGTAATTACCCTACAATTTTTGGTACTTGCGTACAAAGAGCGTCAGTTGGAGACCTGCCTATTCCCTGTAATTACCCTACAATTTTTGGCACTTGCGTACTGCATCTTATCAGTTACGACTATGACATACCCTGTAATTACCCTACATTTGGGGCACTTGCGTACCCTGCACAACGCGAGTCCTTACTCCGCGAGTCTTGTAATTACCCTACATTTGGGGCACTTGCGTACCAATGTTGTACGATGTAGCCATCCGCACGATCTTGTAATTACCCTACATTTGGGGCACTTGCGTACCCCTATCAGTAGTAGGATACTGAATCTCAATAAATAGGGTAAGAATTTTGTACTAAAAAGTGTCATGCGACCAGTACCTTCAAAGTCACTTTTTGCAAAACGACAAAGAACGAGTGGTGTTCGCTTTTGTTCCAACAATTCTTTCGATGAGCAATGGCACCGCTGTGCCAATTAACGCTCACAACGGGATTACAAATCCCTACATTTCATTTTCCATCTGGCAGAAGCGAGGGTAAAACGCTGCCATGGATTCATTATCAAAATTGTCTTTTGACTTTTCTACTTTCTTTTTGCCTGCTACTTTCTCTACTTGCACAAACTTCATATTAAAAGCAGCCAACGCATCGCGGTCATGTTGTGTACCATCTGCGGTAGTAATCGTGCGCTCCTTTAATTCGTGTTTAGTAAATTCTCCACTTGTAAAATCATATTGCGTACAAGCGGTAGAAGTCGGTATATCCACATATATGCCATTTTCATATTGGTGTACCTTATTTTCTAATATGGTCAAAAACTCCGACGGGGCACGATTAGCAAGTGACTTACCAAACCGTTTCTTACTATTATTCTTTCCTTTGGTATTTTTTGTTGTTTCTTTTGATCGCGCTTGCATAGAACGGAAGTTGTTGTTTTCCACTCTAAACTCATTGCCCATTGTCAAAACTTCGTTCGCCAATTCATTATGCGCGATTTTCCTCTTTTCGGCTAACTTGCGTTGTCGGTCTGCCAATAATGCCTTTGTCGTCAAATAATGACGAGAGAATACTCTTTGTCGTTCCCCTTTTTTAGTCGTACCGTCTTCGTTGTACATTTGCGGATTAGTGGCACGGCGACTTCTGTCTAATTTTCTTCTCAAACGAGCCGTAACGCGTTCATCATCGGCAATAGATGCTGCTAAAGGAATAATTTTTATTGCATCATCACTCACTATGGCAATTTTGCTCGGTCCCGGGTCGATGCCGACAACACCTGTTCCCAAATGACGACCTTTGTTATATGGAGTTCCAGCAAAAGAGAATTGAACATAGTATTTTTGTTTCCCACGCACTTCTTTTCTCGTTATGGCGATATTTCTTACCTCTTGTGCTAAAGCAAACAATTCGTATTCACTATCTCTGTTTACCTTAAACGGAATTGTAAAAAGTTCGTGGCGATGGGGCTTATTGGCAAACATTGTCAGGGTAAAGTCTTTGAGAGAATATGAAAAACCAGTGATTGAACCACCATGAAAACGGCTTTTCATTGTTTCCACCATATTATCAGTACGAATAAATTTGCCTTGCCCAAATAATTTCTTCTCCCACGCACTCCAAGCACGATGAGCCAATTCTTGCACAATAATAGAATTGATTCCATGTTCTAACATCTGCTCATTCGTTACAGATTTAGAAAGAGTCGCATCTGCAAACACTTTTTCAATGCCAAATTTACTAAAGCCGTTTTCCTGCATAAATGTGGCAAAATCACGTTTGCTCTTATCTTTGACCTCCTTGAATTCTGTAGAATGAGATAGATGAATGTATCGACTCAATAATACATTTTGTTTATCATTATACCACACAGTCAGCATCCGCAGCATCTTGTCGATTCTGTCTTCTTGCCACTTTTCTGTTTTCAAAGGAAAAGTAACTACAAATATGGATTTATCTTGCGCTGGCATAATTACCACTTCTTTTCGTCTGCAAAAGTACAAAAAATTTTTGATATATGCAAATTCGCCTGCAAAGGTACAACTTCAACGAATCATTTTGGTTTGTTTTTTGCTCGTTCAATAGCCAATTGAAGTTTTTGTTCAAACACATGTTTATCGGGTAATTTAGTCAGATACTCTGCCACACGAATATTACTCTCTTTCAAGTGCATTAGTTCTACATGTTCCTCATTCTTTCCCGCACATAGTATTAACCCAATAGGGTCATTCTCACCCTCTGCTGTATCATACTGCTTGAGCCAATTAAGATACAATTCCATCTGCCCCTTATAGGCCGCCTTAAACTCTCCCAACTTCAATTCGATTGCGACTAAACAACGTAATCTGCGATGATAAAATAGCAAGTCAATATAATAATCTTCATTATCTATTGTAATCCGTTTTTGACGTGCCAAAAAGGCAAAATCACTCCCCATTTCAATAATAAAATCCTGCAACTCTCGCAAGATGGCACTTTCCAAATCCTTTTCCGAAAAAGTATCATGCAGACCAAGAAAATCTAACACATAAGGATCTCTAAAGGATAACTCAGGCGTCATCTTTTGCTCATTTTCCAACAATGCTAAATCATTCTTAATCGTATCCTCCGGCAGTTTGCTAATAGCCGTTCTTTCATAGAGCATTGAATCAATACGACTGCGTAATGTACGTACGCTCCAACGTTCATTGATGGTCATCTGCTCATAAAACTTGCGTTTGAGAGTGTCCTCAATGGGAATAAGTGCAATAAAATGTGTCCACGATAATTGTCGTAGCAGTGATACGACATTTTGATAGTCAGGGTATTCTATGGCAAATTGCATCATTCGGCGGATGTTCTTCACCGAAAAATTTTGCTCACCAAATTCTTGTTGCAATTGTCGCGCCAGTGATGCGACAATCTGACTACCATACTCTGCCCGCTCATTATGGAGCTCATCGTTAATGCGCTTTCCTATATGCCAATACATATTTGTCAATGCCACATTAACCGTCATCGCAACTTGCGCCTTGCCTTCATTAATAATTTGACGGACATCTCCTAACAGAATGGGCGATATTGTTTTAATTTCATTTTCCATAAGTGTATTTTTCATTTCTCTTTTGTCATATTGTCTGCCTGCAAAGGTACAACTTCAACGAATCATTTTGGTGTCACTTGGTAGATTTTTTTTCGTTTTTTATTGTTTTTTCTAATTCTTCTAATTTCTTGAGGACGGCATCGTTGTTGTCGCTTACCATGGCATCTACGAAAATAGAGTTAACAATCGACATACCAATGAGTCCCATTCCTGTCAAAATAGACACAAAGTAGAGCCGTACAAGGTGAATGCTCCAACTCGGTAAACCTTGAACGACCGCTTCCGGAATGTCGTACCAACCTTCAATCGTGCATAACTTAAATATGGAATAGAGACTTTCCAACGGATTGCCGAAATAGGTTGGGGCAGCGGTATGAAAGATTGCACACGAAATCAACGAGAATACAAATAGCAAAATACCAAAGCCGACAAAGATAGAGAAACTTTGCCGAAAAGCTAATTTCAAGTTGTTAAAAATCTTGGCGAAGTTGGGAAATAAATGGAATACACGGAAGAACCTAAACACGCGCAAAAGACGTAATGTCAAAATGAAATGTACGTTGATAATTGCCTCCGGCCAAATATATGCGAAAATAGATGGTAAACTTAGAATAACCAAAATACCGTCCATTCTGTTCCAACCATTGCTCCAATACTGTTTTATTCCCCATTCTTTGTGCTTTACAATCATCTCCACGGCGAACAATAAAGTGCATACAACATCTAAAGTATTAAGCCATATTTTGTTTACACCCATTTCTTGAATAAACAAAATGAGCGCATTCAGAATGATGATAGTAAAAATAAACCTTTCATTCAAAAATAATGTGGTAATCTTTTTTCGTTTTGCCATGATTGATATTTTATATTGCAAAATTACACTTTTTATTTGATATATGCAAATATTTCTGCATTTTGCATAAAAAACGCCTATCTATCCTCTGTCCGTCCTCTGCTGAAAACAACAAATGCAAGCACGGATTGTACTTGCATTTGCTGTGGTCCCGCTTGGGCTTGAACCAAGGACCCCCTGATTATGAGTCAGGTGCTACTAACCAACTGAGCTACGGGACCATGATGCATTAACCGGCATCAACGGTGAATATTACTTCTTAGGAATGAGCAACGTCATGCCCTCTTGCACTTGGTCAGGCGAAGCCAATTTGTCGCGGTTAGCTTCAAAAATCTTCACCCAAAGGTTGCCGTTTCCATAGTATTTCTTAGCCAACGAACTGAGCGTCATATTGGGAGCAACGACTACGGTGTCGTATTCAGCAGCGGGTGCCGCTTCCTGCTCTTCCATGATGGTGCGCACTTGCATAGCCTGCTTCATGAGTTGGGCAATACCTGCAGCTTCGGCTTTGGTGTCCTCTGCTTGCTTAACCTCAGGTTTGCCGTCATCTGCCTGACCTTTCATCAGGGACTTGAAAGCATCGCCTAATTGTTGGAGAACGCCATTCTCTTTCAGGTTCTTCTTGGCCTCTTCCAATGCAGCAGAAGAAGAGATGTTCTTACCTTCACCGGCTTGACGTACGGCAGAACCTTTCTTAATGGACTTATATTGCTCGAAGTAAGCATATTCCTCTTTGGCTTGCTCCATTTGCTCATCGGTTACGATGTGAATCTCTACACGACGGTTAGGACTGAAGGAACCAAATTCACGGTCATCTTGCATAATACCACGACCTGCGAAATAGATGCGAGTGGAATCAACACCCATATCCATCAAGGTCTGTTTTACGTTGGTAGCACGTTGAACAGCCAACCACTTGTTGTACTCAACAGCACCGGTGTTATCGCACGAACCAACCACAACAGCGTTGTACTCGGGCTCGGACAGAAGCAGCATAGCAGCGTCACCCGTGATAGAGAGTGCCATCTGATCCAACTCAGGAACGTCGTTCTCGAAGAAGACAACGTAGTCACGTATGCCACGACGAGCACTGGCATTACCCGTACCTGCAACACCTGCAGCAGCCGGCATCATATAAACAGTGTCGCGTGTGATATCCCACAAGGTATCCTTCTGAGGAACAATCTTATATTTATCACGTTTTGCCTTACCCATAGCAGGATCGTCGTAATAAGTACCGTCGTTCCAGTTAGCCACCTGTTGATCAATCATATAGTTACGAACGTGTGACTTACGGCGTGGCTCAAATTTATAGCGGAGCAATACTTCGCAATCAAACCAACCATCGTTGTTCTCTACACGAACACGTGCATCTACTTGGTCAGTAGTGGTGTAGTAATAAACGCCACGGAGACCTAATTGGAAACTACGGTTGAGGTTGAACTCGGCACTAACACCAGCCAAGAAGACAGCAGTCATTCTGTATTTGTCCATCTTCTCTGCCTCTTGACCATAACCGGTCTCATATTTCCAAGGTGTATCTGTGAGAATCTTGTCCATAGTGCGCTCGTTTCCGTATTGCACACTATTCTTCCACCATAAAGCACCACCACCGAGGAGGAGGTCTAAAGCGAAGAGTTTGGCCTTGTTCTGCGGGCGGAACATATTAAATACGTCCATTGCAATATACAAATCTGCCTGATGAGACATACCTTTCATCAAGGTACGTGCATCACGGTACTGATCATCGTTAATCTTAATGTCAGAACCGGTCACTTTGTAGTTACGGAACTTGTACTCCATACCCAAGGACCACGTGTTGTTCCAGTGGTAAGCGGCACCTAAACCAACGGTTGGTAACCATACAGCGTGTTTTTTCTCACTGGTAAAGTCTGCGTCGGTAATGTTGAAACCGGCGGTCAGATACATAGACCAGTGTGCTTGCTCAGGTTTGATGATGTGAGAATCATTTTCCTTACCATCCCAAGGGTGAATACCTAAAGAATCAGTGGGAACTTGCACTTCCCGAATCTCGTCCGGCTCTTGCGCAAAAGCCATTGAGGTTGCCAGTAAAGCGGCTACAAAAAGGGTTAATTTTTTTAACATATACGTATAGTTTTTGTTTGCATAATTAGCTTTCGAGCTGCAAAGATACAACTTTTTTTTCATTCTACCAAATTTTTCAGCAAAAAAAAGTGTTTTTCTTTCATGCGCTTGCGTGTATGTGTACTTTATATTAACTTTGCATAACAAAATTATTCACGAATTTACGAGAATTTACAAGATTATGACTATTTTAGAGCAAATGACAGCGCGGGCCAAGCAAAACCCGCAACGAATTGTGCTACCGGAGGGTGATGAACCTCGTACGTTGGAGGCAGCAAATCTATTGTTGAAAGACCAATTGGCAAAGTTGATTTTAATCGGCAGCCGTCAAGTGATTGAGCAAATGGCCGCTGAAAAGGGGTATGAGTACATTAAAAATGCCACTATTTTTGATCCTGCTACGGAACCTAAGATGCAGGAGTACGCCCAATTGTTATACGAATTGCGCAAGGCGAAGGGAATGACGGAAGAAGAAGCCGCTAAGAAAGCGCAAGACCCGTTGTATCTGGGTTGCTTGATGATTAAGAACGGTGACGCTGATGGCGAATTGGCAGGTGCTCGTGGTACAACGGCCGACACGATTCGTCCGGCCTTCCAGATACTGAAAACCAAACCCGGTTGTAAGATTGTAAGTGGTGCGTTCCTGATGTTCACCCCTGCCACCAACTTGGGCGAAGGCGGTTTCTTGGTATTTGCCGACTGTGCCGTCAATCCTTGCCCCAATGCAGAAGAACTGGCACAGATAGCCATTTCGACGGCAGAGACCGCCCGTTCGTTGGCACAGATTGAGCCCCGTGTGGCAATGTTGAGTTTCTCCACAAAGGGTAGTGCTAAACATGAGTTGGTGGACAAAGTGACCGAGGCCACCCGTTTGGCAAAGGAAATGGCTCCGGAACTCAATATAGACGGTGAATTACAGGCCGATGCTGCTTTGATTGCCAGTGTGGGAGAGAAGAAAGCTCCGGGCAGTCCTGTGGCAGGTAAAGCCAACGTATTGGTGTTCCCCGACTTGCAAGCCGGTAATATCGGATATAAACTGGTTGAGCGTTTCTCGGGTGCTGATGCGGTAGGTCCTATTTTGCAGGGTATTGCTGCTCCCGTAAACGATTTGAGCCGTGGTTGCAAAGTGCAGGACATCGTGCAAATGGTTATCATTACCGCTAACCAAGCTATGAAGTAACTTTTTAAAAAACACAAAATATGAAGATATTAGTTTTGAATTGTGGCAGTTCGTCCATCAAGTATAAATTGTTTGAAATGCAAACTCGCTCGGTGTTAGCACAGGGCGGTGTAGAGAAAATCGGTTTGCCGGATGCTTTCTTGCAAGTCAAATTACCCAATGGTGACAAGGTGAAATTTGAACAAGCCATGCCGGAGCATACTGTTGGTATTCAGTTGATTTTGAGTAAGTTGGTGGATGCACAAGTGGGTTGTATCAAGAGTTTGAAAGAAATTGATGCTGTGGGACACCGTGTGGTTCATGGCGGAGAGAAATTCAATCAATCCGTGCTGATTACCGATGATGTAAAAGCCATGATTGTGAAGTGCGCTGATTTGGCTCCACTCCACAATCCTGCCAATTTGAAAGGTATAGATGCTATCGAACAGGCCTTGCCGGGTATCCCCCAAGTGGCTGTGTTTGATACCGCTTTCCACCAAACAATGCCGGACGAGGCGTTTATGTACGCGTTGCCGTATGAATTATACGAGAAATATGCTATTCGTCGCTATGGCTTCCACGGTACCAGTCACCGCTATGTCAGCGCGCGTGTATGCGAGTATTTGGGTGTTAAGTCGGAAGGCAAGAAAATCATTACTGCCCACATTGGAAATGGTGGCAGTTGCACGGCCGTGCTGAATGGTAAATCGGTAGATACATCTATGGGATTAACTCCTATTGAGGGGTTGATGATGGGTACACGTGCCGGTGACTTGGACTTAGGTGCTGCTACGTATATTATGGACAAAGAACATTTGACCACCGAGCAGTTCTCTACGTTGGTGAATAAGAAATCCGGTTTGATGGGTGTGAGTGGTGTTAGTTCGGACTGCCGTGACATAACGGCTGCTGTCGAGGCCGGTAATCAACGTGCAGACTTGGCCCGCCGCATGTTTATTTACCGTGTGAAGAAATACATCGGTGCTTATGCAGCCGCAATGAATGGTGTAGATATCATCGTCTTCACGGGTGGTATAGGTGAGAACGATACGTATATTCGTGGCGAGATTGCTAAGGGCTTTGGTTACCTTGGTGCTGAATTAGATGAAACCAAGAATGCCGGCATTCATGGTGAAGAGGCCGTAATATCTACACCGAATAGCAAAGTGACGATGTGCGTCATTCCTACTGATGAAGAACTGATGATTGCTTTGGATACTCAAGCATTAGTGAAATAAATGAAACCAATTATCTATCAAATCTTTCCGCGTACCTTTACTAATTACAATCCGACGCGCAAACACAATGGCAGTCGGGAGGAAAATGGTTGTGGTACGTTTAATGCCATCACCGATAAGGCGCTCAAAGCCATTCAGCAACTGGGTGCCAATTATATTTGGTACACCGGTGTGATTCGTCATGCCACGGCAGAATATAATACGCCCTCTATCACAAAAGGTAAGGCCGGTTCACCCTATGCCATCACCGATTACTACGATGTGGATCCCGATTTGGCTGTGGATAAAAACAAACGTATGGCGGAGTTTGAGGGGTTGATTAGTCGTACGCATAAACTGGGTATGAAAGTGATTATTGACTTTGTGCCCAATCATGTGAGTCGCGAGTATAAATCTACCTGCAAACCAAAGGGGGTGAAAGATTTAGGTCAGACCGACCATCCTGAATGGGGGTTCTCTCCGTTGAACAATTTTTATTACTTGCCCGGCGAAAAGTGGGAACCACAGTTCGCAATTGACGGATATGAAGAGTTCCCTGCCAAAGTAACAGGTAATGACTGCTTTACGGCGCATCCGGGGCAAAACGATTGGTATGAAACTGTTAAACTCAACTATGGTGTGCATTATATGGGAGGTGGTGAGAAGCAGTTTGAACCTATTCCCAATACGTGGAAGAAGATGCTGGATATCTTGCATTTCTGGGCACGCAAGGGCATAGATGCTTTCCGCGTGGACATGGCAGAAATGGTGCCGGTAGAGTTTTGGCAATGGGTGATCCCCTATATACGAACCTATTTCCCCAAGGTGCAGTTCTTGGCAGAGTGCTATAATCCGCAATTGTATCATGCGTATCTGGCAGCCGGTTTTGATTACCTATATGACAAGGTGGGCATGTACGACTATCTGCGTGGTGTAACGAGCAAGAATTGGCCGGCAGAGGGCATCACATCGCAATGGCAGGCCGTAGAGGATATTCGTGAACGAATGCTGTACTTCTTGGAGAATCATGATGAGCAACGTGTGGCATCCGGTTTCTTCTGTGGTCGAGGAGTATGCGCCGAGCCAGCTATGATAGTGGCTGCCACGTTGGGCACTAATCCTGTGCTGGTATATGCAGGACAGGAATTGGGCGAAACCGGTATGGATGTAGAGGGCTTCTCCGGTATGGACGGCAGAAGCAGTATATTCGATTATTGGGGACTGAAGTCGCTTCAGGCATGGGCGAATAATGGCAAGTTTGATGGCAAAATGCTGACAGCCGAACAAAAAGAATTGCGTAAGTTCTATAGTGCTTTGATGACTGTGGCGCGAGACAATAAGGCCATTCATTCGGGCTTGATGTATGACTTGGAATATGCACAAGGTGAGGGCTTTAACAAGCATGAGCAATATGCTTTTATCCGCAAAGCCGATGATGAGGTCCTATTGGTGGTGGTTAATTTTGATGATCGTGCTGTAGATATATCGGTACGCATTCCGCAGGAGGCGTTTGACTACCTTAAGCAACCAGAATGGAAGAAAGTGCTGGCAGTAGATCTGCTGACCGGTAAGAAATATAAGAAGTTGTCCTTCACTTCGATGCAACCTGTTCAACTTCATTTAGAGGCATGGAAAGGCGTATTATTAAAGATTACTTCCGCTTAGTGCGGTGGATGAACTTGCTGATGCTCGCCATCTTGATGTGGGTCATGAACTACTGGGTGGCAGTGCCGGTGTTGCAAACCTCGCTGTTTGGCGAGGCATTGTCGTGGTGGCTGGTGTTGCTGCTGGTGGTGGCAACCGTGTTGATAGCTGCCGGCGGTTATGTGATTAACAACTATTTCGACGTCAAAATAGACCGCATCAACAAACCGGACGAACTCATTATCACTAATACGATTACTAAAAATCAAGCGATGCGGTTGCACCAAGTACTGACTATCATTGGTGCTGCGGCCGGATTGGTAGTGGCGTGGTTTTGTCGCAGTTGGTCGCTGATGTTGGTAATGATTTTGGTGCCGGGACTTTTGTGGTTCTATTCGAGCAGTTACAAGCGTCAGTTTATTATAGGTAACCTGATGGTGGCTTTTCTGTCGGCTCTGCCTCCGTTAACTATCGCTATGGCGAATGTAGGACGTTTGCATCATCGTTTTGGTGACTTAATGGATTATTCGCCTGTAGGGCAGCAGTTATACCTCTGGCTGGGCGGTTTTGCCTTGTTCGCGTTCCTTACCACGCTGATGCGTGAAATGATAAAGGATATGCAGGACCAACAGGGTGACCGTGAATTAGAGTGCCACACTTTGCCGGTGCGTTATGGTGACTGGGCAACCAAATGGGTCATAACGGTCATTGCTGTTTTGACGATTGCATTATTGGTTTGGATTGGCTTTTTCGCATTGCCTTACCCACATGGCTGGAGTACGTTGAGTGGACGCTATGTGGTGTTTGGTATATTGACCCCTTTGCTATGCAGTGTATGGCTGATGTGGGCTGCCAAGATACCTTCGGATTATAAAATGGCACAGAGTGTCATGAAGTTTGTGATGTTGATGGGTATGTTGTATGGTTTTGTGATTGTGCGTGCCCTATGAAGATTATTTTAGGTAGTCAGTCTCCGCGTCGCCGTGAGTTAATGGCGGGGTTGGATATACCTTTTACGGCTATTTCGATAGATGCTGATGAGCATTACCCATCACACTTGCAGGGAGGTGATATACCGATGTATATATCGCGTGCCAAAGCACAGGCGTATGCCGACCGGATTCAGCGTGATGAATTATTGATTACTTCGGATACCATTGTATGGTTGGAAGGGCAGGTGTTGGGCAAGCCCCATGACGAGCAGGAGGCCTGTCGTATGTTGCGCCTGTTGAGTGGCAAGACGCATCAGGTTTATACGGCAGTGTGCTTTCTTACGAGCGATGGGGTAGTGGAGCACTTTGTGGACAAGACGGATGTTACATTTAAGTCCTTGACGGATGATGAAATACAGACCTATGTGTCGCGTTATCGTCCTTTGGACAAGGCAGGAGCATACGGTGTACAGGAGTGGATTGGTTATGTGGCGGTATCGCGTTTAGAGGGCTCGTATTTCACTGTAATGGGTTTCCCCATAGATAAGGTTTATACCTTGCTGAAAAAGTATCTATAGTCGTGTGACTGACATAACAAAAGCACCGTAGGGTCACTACGGTGCTTTTTTGTGTATCTAATTGGTGCTTAGTAACTGGTACGCTGTGTAGCGGCGTAACTGATTTTCAAAGCGTATGCACGACGGAGTTCTTGCTTGATATCGGCAATGATACCCATGCGTGTTTCCTTATCTGCTTTGATACTAACGGTCATCAAACCTTGGTCTTGCTCTTTCATGGCAGAACGCTCGTTGATGATATAGTCGCCAATCTCTTTTTTGTCTGCAAATGCGTCATCTAATTGGATACGGCTCTCGGCACCGTATTGCTTACGATACTCAGAGGTGGGGGTACCTACGTAGATATAACGCACCAGCGATTTCTTTTCCAATTTGGTCAATTCCGTGGCTTGTGGGTTCTGGAACTGAACCTTGAGCGAAACTTCCTTCATGGATGTTACAGACATAAAGAAGAACAACAGCATGAAGATAATATCGGGCAGCGAACTGGTGTTCAGCGCCGGCATCTCGCGTTTGTCATTTCTACGAATCTTTGCCATATTAGTTTCCTCCGTAGTTTTTAGGTTCAGCTTCCGAAATCTTCTGAGGATAAATCTTTTGGATTCGTTTTTGTGTGTCCTCGTCTAATTCGTTGTAAGCCGTGTGGAAATACTTGCGTGCGCATTCATCACGCAGTTCATTATAAGCTGCCACCAACTCATTTTGAACATTTAGATATGCCTGATACTGTGTATCCACATCGTTCTGAACGGAGATTACGTGTTCCTTCGTGTATTTAATCATACCAAAGGGAGCACCGAAATCTTCCTCAAACAATTTTGGATAGAAGGTATCGTCATTCTCGTTCTTAATGAATTTCTTGGCTTCTTCTCTCAGTTGCTTTACGTCCATCAACTGGCCTTGTACCATCAGTTGGTTCATCGAGTTAATCTTCACCACCATCAGGTTACGCTTGTTGATATCCGTATCTTCAATCTTCTGGTCGGGTGGAATAGGGGCCGGCAAACGACGTGCCAAACCCTGATTCACATCCATCGAGGTCGTTACCAAGAAGAATATGAGCAGCAAGAAAGAGATGTCCGCCATAGAACTGGCATTAATCTGTGGGATTTTCTTTGCCATGATGTACGTGATTACTTACTTAGTTTCTTTGTATAGATGATACCCCAAACCATCGAGACGATGGTAGCAAGTACCAGAATATAAGTCAGATAGATGCAAGCATCGGTCAATTGAGCCATAGCACCTACGTTGTCTGTTCCTTCGTATCCGATGATATTGAGCTCTTCGGGGCTACCCAAGAACCAGCAAACCAAAACCAATACGATGGCACCAATAACGACGAATAAACTCTTCATCGCTTTTTTCTTATCTACCTTGTAGGTCTTCATAAATTCCCTAACGACAACGCCGAAGGTAATCAGAACGACCAAAGCTACCAAGATATAGTTCCAAGTGAGGAACGCATTGGTGAAAAGTGGAATATCCAGAAAATCACCTGCTACCTCCAGCGAACCTTCGGAACCGCCGACATAGAAGAGCACCGATACGAAGATGCCCAAACCCATCAGCACCCACAGGGCGATCTTTGGAATCATTTTATAATCTTTCATAACGAGTGCAATTTATTTCTTGTTTTTCTTGTTATATTCAACTACGATGTCCAACAGCGAAATCGAACTGTCTTCCATTTCATTAACAAGACCTTCGATAACGGAAAGGATATAGTTGTAGAACAATTGCAGAATGATAGCGATAATCAAACCGAGCAATGTGGTCAGCAAGGCAACTTTAATACCGCCGGCAACAACGGTAGCCGAGATATCACCAACCTGTTGAATCTTATCAAATGCCTCAATCATACCGATGATGGTTCCCAAGAAACCTAACGACGGAGCGATAGAGATGAACAGCGAAATCCAACTGAGGTTCTTCTCCAACAAACCGAGTTGAACGCCACCATAGGAGGCAACCGTTTTTTCAACTACGTCAACGCCTTCGTTGTAGCGGCTCAAACCCTGATAGAAAATACTTGCAACAGGGCCACGAGTGTTACGGCAAACTTCCAAAGCTGCCTCTAAACCGTTCTCGTTCAGAGCTTTCTCAATGTCAGCCAATAGGGCTTTTGTGTTAGTTTTGCTCAAACTCAAATAGATGATGCGCTCAATGCAGAGTGCCAAACCGAATACCAAGCAGAGGAGAGTTGCTGCCATAAAACCGGCACCACCTTCGATGAATTTGGTTTTCAGTGTTTTGTGCAGAGCTACGAGACCACCGTCTTCTTCAGCTACATTTTCTACTACTTCTTCTGCAGCAGGAGCTTCTGCTTCAACTGCTTCTTCCTGAACTTGTTCTGTTGCTTCAGGAGCGGCTTGTGCCTCTTCCTGAGCCATAACGGCAACACTACCAAAGGTCAGCATTGCCAGCACCGTG
>JAKSNJ010000031.1 GCA_024399965.1 Paludibacteraceae bacterium | reverse complement strand
ACAAAATTACACTTTTTTTTTGAAATGTCAAAATTTTTTTATACTTTTGCACTATCAAATCGCAAAACGCTAAGTCCGTTTGACAAAATTGAAGCATTATGTCCCTTAATTCATTCTTTGCGTCGCTCCTGCCGAAGGAGGATAAGTTTTTCCCGAAGTTCAAAATGATGTCCTCCAAGATGGTGGAAGGTGCTGACCTGTTTACCGAGTTTGTTGCCACTGACGACCATGACCGTCGCGTGGCGCTTTATACGAAGATTAAGACGATTGAGACCGAGTGCGACCACATCGTGGTGGATATCTACGATGCTGCCGGCGACTCGTTCGTCATTCCCTTTGACCGCGAAGACGTACACCAGCTCTGCGGCGACATGGACGACGTAATGGATTACATCAACGATGCCAGCAAGCGTATCCTGCTCTACAACCCCAAGCAGATGCCCGAAAAAGCCATTCACATGTCAGAGGTCATCTTGGAGTGCGTCAAAGCCATCGATGCCGTGTGCGGCGAACTGCAGACGATGACCAAACAGCCGGCGATGGCGCGCGAACAGGCAGCCAAACTGCATGACCTCGAGCATGAGGGGGACGACGTGTACGACAACTTCGTCAAGGAACTCTTTGAGTCGGACATTGACGCCAAAGAACTCATCAAGGAGAAGGAAATCATGCAGTCGATGGAGTCCGCCACCGACATGGCGAACCACGTGGGCAAAACACTCATGATTATCATTGCCAAATACGCATAACGATGGGATACCTGATTGCGATTATCTTTTTGGCTATCGGCTTTGATTTCATCAACGGCTTTCACGATTCCGCCAACTCCATCGCCACCGTCGTCTCCACCAAGGTGCTCAAACCCTTTGTGGCAGTCGTGTGGGCGGCTTTCTTCAATTTCGTCGCATTCTTTGCGGCCGAGTACCTGCTCGGATTTAATATCGCCAACACCGTCCAAAAGGTGGTCGAGGGCGAGTGGGTGACCCTGCCGATTATCATTGGCGGCCTGTCGGCGGCTATTGTGTGGAGTTTGATTACGTGGTGGAAGGGTATTCCGTCATCGTCCTCGCACACGCTCATCGGCGGCCTGATGGGCGCGGCTATCTGCTCCAAAGGACTGATGGCGGTGCATTGGTCCACCGTGGGCATTATTTGTGCGTTCATCGTGGTGGCGCCTCTGCTGGGCTTCATTGCCGGCAATATCATCACCGTGGGGCTGTATTGGCTTTGCCGCAAGGTCAAACCGCACAAGATGGACCTTTGGTCCAAACGGCTGCAACTCGTCTCGTCGGCTTGCCTGAGTACGGCACACGGACTGAACGACAGTCAGAAGGAAATAGGCGTTATTGCCTGTGCCTTAGCGGCTTACGGGGCGCAGTACGGTTTGGATTCGCTGCCCGTGTGGCTGCAACCGGACACCATCACCCATATCGGCGATTCGGCACATAATTTCACCGGCGCACCTTCGTGGATTCCTGTGGCGTGTATCACGGCCATTGCCATTGGCACCATGTCCGGCGGATGGAAGATTATCAAGACGATGGGCAATAAGATTACCAAAATAACGCCTTACGAGGGCTTTTGTTCGCAGGCAGCCGGAGCCGTAACGCTTTTCGTTACGCAGCATTTGGGTGTACCTGTTTCCACCACGCACGTCATTTCGGGTTCGATTATGGGTGTGGGTGCGGTCAAGCGCATGAGTGCGGTCCGTTGGGGAGTCAGTCGCAGTTTGATTACGGCTTGGCTGATTACCATTCCCATCTCCGCCGGCATCGGTGCCCTCGTCTATGGCCTTTTGAGTATTTTCCTCTAACCTCTCCCCCCCCCTATCACCTACCACCTACAACCTACTCCCTACTACCTATCACCTACTCCCTATCACCTATCTTCCCCCTCTGAAGGGGGACCGAGGGGGTCTCTCTCCCTCCCCTCCTTATCCGGGGTTTTTCCGACGGCGAACCGACGGCGAACCGACGGCGAAAGCTACCGTGGTCTTACCGACGGTCGACCGACGGTCGAATTATACATTGAGCTGCCGTTACTGCATTGTGCATCGTGCATTATCAATCGTCAACCAACAGTTTATTTCTGTTTATCGCCTTGAAGAGGATGTTACCCTCTGGAGGGTGATGGTGTGAGGACAGCATTTTATCGGAAAGCTTGCTTTGCAGGAAAATGATGAACTCATAACATCAGGTGCCTTTGGCACCATTCTCTTCAAGGGGTTTTTATGGTTTTTGTCAATCGTCAATCGCACAAAAACTAACATTTTAACACATAAAATGCAATTTTTTTGCACAAATGTTTGCAAATATGGTTTTTTTGTTGTAACTTTGCACGATTTTTCGACTGAAATATATTATTTTGTACAAATATTAACTTATTGTCTAACTAAATTATTAAAGGTATGAGAAAGATTTTTACATTATTTTCCGCCCTCCTACTCACGGTAAGTATGTGGGCTACCATTTACAACTACAAGTGCGGACCAACGGCCGTCACCGTAAAGGATCAATCCACATCGTCGTATAACCAGTTCGAAATTAGCATCACTCAGGATGCCAAAAACACAACAGAATATAATAAGCAAAAGTTGTACCCTAGCACAGTTACACTGATTATCTATCCGGAGACACGCTCTATTGCAGGTACGTTCTCCACTAACGATTATAGCATTGGTCCGGGTTCGTATGTACTCTATGATGGGGCTAAACGTTTTGTAAAAGAGACCGGTTCTACTTTTACTATCGAATCCAAAGGTGGTAACAAGTATGCCATCACCGGTGGCAAGTTAGTTGTTGAAAATGGAACTGGTTCTAATACCTACAATTATAGTTATTGCTATGCCAATGCAGATTTAAATGATCAATATGCTTCCGCTACTCCTTTCGAATTTACCTATGGTGTCAATACATACAACTTTGATTCGTATATTACCACAGACGTCACCGTTACGGATAATTATGCAACAAGTGGTTACTATATACTTGATTTTAAACAACAAGGTACAGAAAGAGAAGAAACTCCAAGTGTTGGCAATGGCACAAGTACTGTTCAACTGAAAATATTCCCTGAATCAGAATCGCTTGTTGGCACTTTCAAGGTATCTGAAAACACCTTGTCCTCGGGCTCGTACGTAAAAAGCAGCAAGAACGATATGAGATACTGCCAAAACGACGCATATATCACCATTACGAAAGATGAGTATGATGTATATACCATTAGTGGGGCATTACTGACCAAAAATAGTGCAGGTAATTATTTCAACTACTATCTAAGTGCATCGACATTCACTTTGCCTGACCCTTACGCTACCGAACCTGACAAAGTGGCTGCCGGCTTATCTTTAGAAACAGATGTGCTATCGGCTAATTATCAAAGCGGTACTATCTTATTCAATTTAGGTGATTATTCCGCAGGGGCAAAACTTGCATTTACCGCCAATAGTAATGCACAACCCGCCGCTAATACTTATTCTGTAGCAGCAAGTGGAACTGGGGTGTTCCTTGCTTCTTCGGGTAAAACCTCATCTATTCAGCCATCTTATTTCTGGGTAAGTGAGGACGGCTGGACAGAAGATGATTATTTCATTGTTAGTGGTAGTTTGACTATCTCATATTCTGCTGACAATAAAAAAATGACTATCGAAGGTACTGTTACTTCGGCTCACGGCACAGAAATTACCATTTCTGCTACGGGTGCTAATCCTTGGGGACCAAAACCGGAAATTAACGTTTCTGTTACTTCCATCGCCTCCAAACTAAATGGCACAACTCTTACTTTAACCGTTACCGGCACACCAAGTGGAAAACTTATCTTATTCGGTGCAGGCGATATTATTGGCGAATATGGTTACGACCCCAATTCGCTTAATAATCAAATTGATTTTAGTACCTATTTGGGATATAATTACATGGATCCCACCGACTATAGCAGTGCCGTCATCACGGCAGGTCAAGATGCAAATTCCTATGTCCTCAATGCTTCCCTTGCATGTGAAGATGGCAAAATTTATATTATTGAAGATGCAGAATTTACTTATGCTCCACCTACTCCTTGGGATAGCGAACCTGCCAAAAAAGCAGATGGTATCACATTTGCAACCACATTTATGTATGAACCTTCGTTCAATGCTGGTGTTCTGACATTACAACTAGAAGATGACGATTGGAATTCTGTAAAATTGGCTATTCCTGCTGCTGAAAATAAACTCGTAGCTGGCACATACACAATCAACGATACCAAAGCCATTGGTACTATTATCGCTTCTCCGGGTATGGGTGAATACGCTCCAGAACCTTCTGCTCTAACTATGTATGAAGGTTGGGATCCCTATGATTATTTCTTCCGTTTCGGTTCACTTACCATTGGTTTCTCTGCTGACAACAAGAAAATGACCATCACAGGTGATGCATATACCTTCCGTGAAACAAAGGTTACCTTTAATGTAGAAGTAGATAATCCTTATTACAAAGGAGAAGCTACCCTTGATGTAACTTCCATCACGCCTAATATGGGCGCAACCGATTATATCACCTTTGGTATTGAGGCAAGCGGTACAGGTATCTTGTCCGGTGCTGCCCTTACTGTTAAAGGTACTGAATTAGTAGGTGACTTTGATACAGATGATTTGAATCTGGAATTATCTTGGGTTGGTCAAGGTCAAACATCTACCTATTTGGACGCTACTAAAGCTAATAGCGTAAAAGTCACCCAAAACGGCTTTGAATACACTTTAGACGCTACCGTATTTGGTGCCAATGGTAGTACGTATAAGATGAATGGCAGCTTCGTAATTGCTGAATTAGACGAGGAAGAAGACAATAGCGCTCTCCTGACTGCTGCTATGGGTCAAACTGCTGATGTCACTATTAAGCGCATCTTCGTTGCCGGCACTTGGCAAACTATCTGCTTGCCGTTCGACGTGGCCAACGTGGCTGAGTCTCCTCTCGCCGGTGCTACCGTCAAGAGCGTAACCAACTGCTCTCTCGAAGGCGAGACCTTATTGGTTGAGGCAGAAGATGTTACTTCTATGACGGCAGGTATGCCTTACCTCATCATGTGGGAAAACGGTGCTCCTTTGACCGACAAATTCATCTTCGAGGACGCAACCATCGCTGCTGCTACAGGTGCTACTTCCAGCAACTTCGTGGCTAACATGAGTGCTAAACATTATGTCGATGTTGCAAACAAATATATGGTAGTTGCCGAAAACGGCTTGGCTCCTATGGGCACAGAGGGTAGCGTCAAGGGCTTCCGCGCTTACTTCCAAATAAACGCTCCTGCCGGTGTGGCTCTACGTAAGTTCGCCTTCTCGAAGAACGGCGCAACCGGCACAGAAACTCCTGCTGCTGCCATGAAAGCAAACAAAGTGCTGAAGAAAAATCAACTGATGTTGCTCTACGGTAACAAGGTTTACAACGCACAAGCGCAAGAACTGAAGTAATAACAAAAAAATGGCTACAATTATGAAAACGTATATCAATCCCACGACCACAATGGTGGTCACAACTGAGACGCTGATGCAATCGTATGGTGCAAGCGCTGTCAATCCGTTGGAGTTTAAGGTTGTACCCTCAACCTCCCAAGACAACGCACTCTAACCCACTCAAAAGAACCTGCCGAACTGGCAGGTTCTTTTGAGTATCATCGCATCTCTGTGGAAAAGATTGTCTTCAGACAAAAAAAATGAGGAGCACGTCCTCATTCTATTCACTTCAACCAAAAAAAGCTCGCTTTTTTTGGAGAGGAGATGTCGGGATGACAAGATTTGCACAGCGCGCCCCGCGCGCAGTTCGTTCTTACTGAGTGAGATAAGTGATAATCGTTCGAACGAAGTGAGATAAGTAATAATCGTTCGAACGAAGTGAGATAAGAACTTCTGTGGAAAAGATTGTCATACAGACGAAAAAAAGAGGAGCATGTCCTCTTTTTATCGTCGGGATGACAAGATTTGAACTTGCGACCTCCGGTCCCCCAGACCGTTGCGCTACCGGACTGCGCCACATCCCGTTGGCTTTCTTATCGAAAGCGGCTGCAAAGGTACTGCTTTTTTTTGAATTAAACAAATAAAAAATGACTTTTTTACGAAAAAACACGAAAAAACTGGGTAAACTAACCATTTGGTTGGGCATATTGGCCTTTTTCTTCCTACTATTCTTTGTCCTTACACTCGTTCTCACTGCTAAAGGGGCACCGATGAATAGCCCCACTGTCATACGTTGGATATTGGCTTATCAGGACGTATGCCTGTTTATTCTCCCTGTCTTGTTGGCAGTCGCCTGTTGGAACGAACACCCTATGCAGTGGCTCCAACTGCAACGCGCGCCACAACTGCCCATCGCCCTCGGTGCAGCACTCCTGATGATAATTGCACTACCGGGCAATAACCTGCTCGCATGGCTGAATCAGCAAATCACCCTGCCCGAATCATTGGCTTACATCACGCAGTGGATGCAGGCGCAGGAGGATGCAGCAAATGCCGTGTTGGAAAAACTGATGGGACAAACGCAATTTGGCTATTTCTTGGCGAACCTACTCATTATTGCCATCTTGGCTGCCATAGGCGAAGAACTGTGTTTTCGCGGTATGCTGCAGGGATTGATGGACCACACTCAAGCGGCTATTTGGATTACAGCCATCGTCTTCTCGGCTATTCACATGCAGTTCCTTGGTTTCTTCCCACGTTTGCTCATGGGTGCCCTCTTTGGCTATATGCTGCTGTGGACCGGCAATCTGTGGGTGCCGATTATCATGCACTGCACCAACAATGCCACTATCACCATTCTCTACTATATCGCCACCGTTCGCGGTACAGACACCAAAGCCATGGATGCCTTCGGTACGGGAGACACCCTTTGGGTAGGTATTATCAGTTTAGTTTTGGTGGGAATAGGTATTTATTGCTTGCGACGCTCCCTCATTATGAGCAACGCCTCTTCGCGCACATCTAAAGGCAACTGAATATTGCGCAACTGCAAACTGCGGCACCAGCCCGGCACATCTTTCTCCTGCATTGTACGGAAGACCTCACGCACCATGTCCGCCTGCGCGGGCGTGTACGTTTCATAAGGTATGCCTGCCAACGCATCTAATTCCTCGTCATCGTAGTAGATAATCTCGGCGTTGGTCTGCAACAGAGTCTCACGCTCGCACACAAGGTGCTGCCCACAGCACCCCGAGTCATCAGTCCTGTTTTCGTTCTCGTTTTCGTTTTCGTTCTCGTTCACCTTCCCCTCTTTCCGTGCCCGAACTTCAAACAGCACAAGGATAGTCAGCCCCAACAGTACAAACAGTATCAACGGTATCATCTTGCTCCCCCTTATTCTACGGCGTCTTCCTCTACCACAAGGTTATCAATGATGAAATTCTGCCGTTCCATCGTGTTCTTACCCATATAGTAATTCAGCAACTCACCCACTTGGTCCTCCTTACGCAACGTCACTTGGTCCAAACGGATATCTTTGCCGATAAACCCTTGGAACTCGTCCGGCGATATTTCACCTAAACCTTTGAATCGCGTTATTTCAGGATTCTTCACTTCCTCGAGGGCTTTCAGTCGCTCTTCCTCGCTGTAGCAATAGCGCATCTCGTTCTTGTTCTTCACACGGAAAAGAGGCGTTTGCAATATATACACGTGCCCTTTCTTCACGAGGTCAGGGAAGAACTGCAGGAAGAACGTCAGCATCAGCAATCGGATATGCATACCATCTACATCGGCATCTGTGGCGATAATCACCTTATTGTACCGCAATTCGTCCAAGCCGTCTTCTATGTTCAGTGCCGACTGTAAGCAGTTAAACTCCTCGTTCTCATACACGATTTGTTTGGTCAATCCAAAGCAGTTGAGGGGCTTACCGCGCAGCGAGAACACCGCCTGTGTACGCACATCTCGGCTCTTGGTTATACTGCCCGATGCCGACAAACCCTCCGTAATAAAAATACAACTCTCCTCACGCAAGTCGTCCTCTGCATCTTTGCTGGATTTAACGGGCTTGGCGTCGTTGTAGTGGACTTGGCAGTCACGCAATTTTGGGTTATTCAGCAGGTTCTTCTTCGCACGTTCCCGAGCTGCTTTTGTTACACCGGCTATCGCCTTACGCTCTTTCTCGCTGTCCTGAATCTTCTGCAGCATCACCTCTGTTATCTCGGGGTGCTTGTGCAGGTAGTTATCCAGCTGTTGCTTAACAAAATCGTTCACAAACTTATTCACGCTCAAACCGCCGGTAGGACTCATGTCCTTGCTGCCCAACTTAACCTTCGTTTGGCTCTCAAACACCGGCTCCTCCACATTGATTGCTATCGCACCTACTACACCGTTACGAATATCTGCAAGGTCTAAGTTCTTGTTAAAGAACTCCTTAATCGTGCGCCCTATCGCCTCACGGTACGCCGCTTGGTGGGTGCCTCCTTGTATGGTGTGCTGACCGTTCACAAACGAGAAATACTCATCGTTGTTTTGGTCCGTGTGCGTCAGCGCTATCTCTATGTCTTCGCCCGTAATGTGTATAATCGGGTACAACGGCTCAACGGTCATATTCTCCGTCAGCAAGTCAAACAGTCCGTTCTTGCTCAGGAACTTACGTCCGTTATATATCAGCGTCAGACCTGTATTCAGATACGCATAGTTGCGCAGCATCGTCTCAATATAGTCGTCCCTGAATTGGTAGTTCTCAAACAAACCCTTCGACGAGTCCGGCGTAAACTCTATTCTCGTACCGCGTTTCTCCGGTCCGTCGTATGGTTGCACATCGGTGTCCTCCACCAACTGCCCTTGATGGAACACGGCACGGCGTGTTTGACCGTCACGGAACGACTGCACCGTAAAGTCCATCGACAACGCATTTACCGCCTTCGTACCTACACCGTTCAGTCCCACCGACTTCTTAAACGCCTTGCTGTCATATTTACCGCCGGTATTCAGTATGCTGACCGCCTCCACCATCTTGCCCAACGGAATACCACGGCCGTAATCCCGTACCACTACCGTACCACTTTGTACCGTCACTTCTATCACCTTACCCTCGCCCATTCGGTATTCGTCGATACTGTTGTCGATGGTCTCCTTCATCAGCACATAAATACCGTCATCTGAGTGGGAACCGTCACCTAACTTACCGATATACATACCGGGACGGCGGCGAATATGCTCGCGGTCATCAAGATGTATGATACTGTCATCGGAGTATTGAACAGGGGTTGGAGTTGTTTCTGCCATAATTGTTTGTTGCTAATTGTGGCGCAAAGTTACAAAATATATCTGACATTTGCAAGTTTTTTCATCCCGAATACGCCACCTTTGTCCCTAAAAACCCCTATTTCGTCCCAAAACACTCCCCTCAACACCTTATTTTTGGTCAGTTCACAAAAAAAGTGTACTTTTGTAGTATGAAACACTATTTGCAGTTTATTCAGGACACGATGTGGGCAAACTGGAACGAGCCCGCACTTACCGATTACGAAGGTACATACAGCTATACCTACGGCGAATTGGCAGCACAGGTGCGCCGGGTGCAATTACTCTTTGATGCGCTCGGTATTCGTCAGGGGGACAAGATAGCCATTTGCGGACGGAACTCGTCCAACTGGGGCGTTGCCTACTTGGCAATTGCTGCAGCACGCTGCGTGGCGGTCAGTATTTTGCCCGATTTCACGTCCGATAGTATTCACCAACTCGTTACCCACTCCGAAGCCAAATTGCTCTTTGTCGGTCCGTGGGTACGCGGACGTATCGACTTGGCTGCTATGCCCAACGTCGAGCATTTCATCGCCATTGAGGACCTGAGTATTATGCAGTCCTCTGTTTCGGTCAGTTGGGAACAAATCGACCGTCAGTTTGAGCAACTCTACCCCAACGGCTTCACCAACCGCGATGTACACTTGCCCTTGGACAACTTGGACGATGTGGCACTCATTAACTACACCTCCGGCTCTACCGGCTCACCCAAGGGCGTTATGCTCACCAACCGCAACCTGTCCTCCAACGTCGTCTATGCCCAAGCCAACATACCCAACCATCCCGGGCTGAGCATCGTCAGTATGTTGCCACTGGCACACATGTTCGGCGTCATGTTCGATTTTATCTACCAACTCGCCGGCGGTACGCACATCTATTTCGTCACCAAGTCCCTCACTCCGGCGCTGCTCATGAAGGCGTTCCACGATGTGAAGCCCTACATGATTCTTACCGTGCCCTTGGTCATTGAAAAAATCTTCAAGAAGAAAATCCTGCCTATCATTCATAAACCATTCATCAAACTCCTGTGGTACACACCTCTTATTAATATACCCGTGCGTAGGCGCGTGTATGACCAACTCATGCAGGCGTTTGGCGGAGAACTGCAGTTCCTCATTGTGGGCGGTGCTGCACTCAACGAGGAGGTGGAGATTTGTATGCGACAAATCCATTTCCCCTATACCTGCGGCTATGGCATGACCGAGTGCGGACCTCTGGTCTGCTACGAGCATTGGAGTAAATACGCCTTCAAATCATGTGGCAAGGTCATTGACCGCCTCGAACTCAAAATAGACTCCGAAAACCCGCGTAAGATAGAGGGCGAGATTCTGTTGCGCGGAGACGGTATCATGCGTGGGTACTACAAGAATATACAAGCCACCGACAACGTCTTTACCGACGAAGGGTGGTTGCGCACCGGCGACATCGGACTCATTGACCGAAAAGGCAATGTCTATCTTCGTGGCCGCAGCAAGAATATGATTCTTGGTGCCAGCGGACAGAATATCTACCCCGAGGAAATCGAAGACAAACTCAATTCGCTGGAAGGTGTAGTAGAGTCGGTAGTCGTGGAGCGCGACGGTAAACTGGTGGGCTTAGTCTTCCCTGAGATGAAGCAGATAGAGGACAATATTGACAAAATCAAGCAACTCATGCAGGAAAACCTGCAAAAACTGAATAAGTTACTGCCCGGTTACAGCAAGGTCAGCGACATAGAAATTGTGGACAAAGAGTTCGAGAAAACACCCAAAAAGTCTATCAAACGCTTCCTATATAAGTGATTTTTGCATTTTTTTGCCGAAAAATTTGCGTATATCAAAAAAAAACTGTACTTTTGCACTCCCTTTTGGTAAATGCCTCCGACACGCTTGCGTGGAGGAGAGAGGAGGAAGAATTGAGCGACCTAATTTGCGCAGCAAATTCTTTTGAGCGAAATTTCTTCCGACGACAGGCGGGGTAGCTCAGCTGGTTAGAGCGCATGATTCATAATCATGAGGTCCCCGGTTCAATCCCGGGCCCCGCTACCAAAACAAAACACCTATCTGCTTGCAGGTAGGCGTTTCTTTTTTATTTCAGTTTGGGACGGGTGATAATCAGCATCACGGCAGCCGTTATGGCAGATACAGCGTCGCTAATCGGCAATGCCCACCACACACCCATAATCGGATTAGCAGCAAAGAACAGACGGGGAAGCAGCAATGCCAGCGGTATCAGATACAGCACCTGACGCGTCAGACTTAGGAAAATACTCTTACCTGCCATGCCGATTGAGGTAAAGAAATTCACCGTCACCATTTGGAAACCTACCAGCAGCATTGAGCAAGCGAGGATACGTGTCGGAGGAATAGTGAGTGCGATTAGTTCCTCATCGTGGGTAAAGAGCTTAACCATCATATCGGGTACCAACTCGCCCAGCAGGAACACGCCTCCCATCACAAAAGTGGCACAAATGGCGGTAAGCGACATCGCGCGCCACATACGACTGTACTGTTTGGCGCCGTAGTTATACCCCACAATGGGTTGCATACCCTGATTCAGGCCCATCACGATCATTGCAAAGACGAATGTGAACCGGTTGATAATACCAAAACTGGCCTTCGCCATGTCGCCGCCGTACAGCATCAGGCAGTTATTGATTATCACCACCACAAAACAATGGGCCATGTTCATCAAAAAGGGCGAAGCACCTATTTCCAGCGAACGACGCGTGATAGCAGCATCTAAGCGCCATATTCCGCGGTGGAAATGCACCACCTCGTTGGGGTTGCAGAATATCATCATCTGCCATATCACGGCGATGGCTTGTGATATAATCGTCGCCAACGCTGCCCCACGTACGCCCATACCGAACTTGAAAATGAAAATCGGGTCTAAGATGACATTAACAAACACCGCCACTATCGTGGCTGCCATCGACGAACGGGGGTGTCCCATCGCACGCAACACGCTATTCAGACCGAAATAGATATGAGTCAGTATATTGCCGTACAGGATAATCTGCATGTACTCACGCGCATACACGATGTCCACCTCGCTCGCACCAAAAGCAAACAGAATAGGATTAAGAAAAGCCAATCCCACCAGCATCACAAGGGAGGAAAGTAGCACATTGAGGATAATCACGTTCCCCAATACACGGTTGGCGCTGGCGTAGTCTTTTTCACCTAATTTGATAGAGACCATCGTACTGGCACCTACACCCACCAAACTGCCAAACGCGGCACATATATCCATAAACGGCTTGGCCACCGTCAGTCCCGATAGCGCCATCGCACCACAACCGTGCCCGATAAAAATCGAGTCCACGATGTTGTACAGCGAACTGGCAGTCATCGCTATGATGCCCGGCAGCGCGTACTTGACCAACAACTGGCGCACCGGTTGCGTACCTAATTCTGTGGCTTTAACCTTACTCATATCAACGATCCGATTTCCTCAAATATCGCTGCTGCTGGGTGACCTTCTTGCAGGGCAATCGGCGTTCCCTCGTCGCCTGACTCGCGAATAGACTGTACCAAAGGTATTTGTCCTAACAGCGGAACATGCAACTCCTCCGCCAGTCGTTTACCGCCGTCGCGACCAAACAGGTAATAACGGTTATTGGGCAACTCCGCCGGCGTGAACCAAGACATATTTTCAATGATTCCCAACACGGGGACATTCAGTTTTTCGTTTTGGAACATATCTACACCTTTGCGTGCATCTACCAGTGCCACCTCTTGGGGAGTTGTCACCACGATGGCTCCCGTCAGCGATAACTCGTTCATCAGCGTCAAATGAATATCGCTTGTTCCGGGAGGCAGGTCTATCAGCAGATAGTCCAACTCGCCCCAGTGCCCGTCGTTAATCAGTTGCTTTATCGCATTCGACGCCATACCGCCACGCCATACCACCGCCGACTGCGGATCTACAAAATACCCTATACTGAGCAACTTAACTCCGTACTGCTCAATCGGTTCTATCAACGTGCGACCGTTTTCCTCCACCGAATAGGGGCGGCAGTCCTCCGTGTGAAACATCTTCGGCTGGGACGGACCGTGTATATCTGCGTCCAGTAGCCCCACTTTGTGCCCCTGTTTGGCTAACGCTATTGCCAAGTTGGCTGCCACCGTCGACTTACCTACACCGCCCTTGCCGCTATGAATGGCTATTACGCGGGTTTTTATCGGTAGTATATCGGTAGTAGAAGCCACGGTTGAAGATACGTGTTTACGGAATTTGGTATGTATCGTAACGGCTGCATTCTTGTCCGCGTATGTCTGCACAGCCACCTCGGCGGCTTTAATAACGGACTTGATAAACGGGTCGTTCTCTTTCTCAAAGATGAGCGAGAAACTGACCTCAAAGCCCTGAATACGAATATCGTCTTCCAGCATACCGCCTTCTACAAGGTCCTTGCCTGTGCCGGGGTAGCGCACGTGGCGCAAAGCATCAATGATTTGTTGGGGATACATAATTTCTGCCGTACGAACGGTACGAGTCTTTTTCTATTTCTATTTCCGGTTCTACTAAATTTGTTTTGCGGGTCAATCGCCACGCGTAGTATTTAATCGTCAGCCCTCTGTCCAACCACTGTTTCTCATAGTGCGTCTGCAACATCTTCGCCTCTCTCCATTCTCCATTCTCATTTCTCATTTCTCCATTCTCCATTCCCCCATACAGGTCATCACTCGCAGCGATTACCTCATACCCGTTCAGCCGCAGCATCTCTTTGGTATAGGTACTTAGGAAGGGGCTGTCGGTCTTCAGGTGAATGATTCCTCCCTCCTGCATCACTTCCTCATAACGCTTCATAAAATGGGTGGATGTGAGGCGTTTGGTGGCTTTTTTCATTTGGGGGTCGGGGAAAGTAATCCAAATCTCCGTCACCTCATTGGGGGCAAAGAATTTACCGATTACTTCGATGTTCGTGCGCAGAAAAGCCACGTTGGTCAAACCTTGTTCGATGGCCTGTTTGGCTCCTTGCCACATGCGCGCACCCTTGATGTCTATGCCGATGAAGTTCTTATCGGGATTTTGTTGGGCGAGTCCGACGGTGTAGTCACCGTGTCCACAACCTAATTCCAAAACGATGGGGTTATTGTTCTTAAAGAAGCGCGTATGCCATTGACCGCGCATCTCCAAAACGGACGGATTGTCATGCAACTCAAACTTACCTTCCGTATTCAGTTGTCCTATCGAGCATTGAAAGACGTTGCTAAACGTCTCCATCTCCGCAAATTTCTTCAACTTATTCTTTCCCATTTCCAACTTTCTACTACCTACTTTCTACTCTCTACTACCTACTCCCTAACAACCTCCACTCCTATATCGCTTACGCCTTTCAGTGCCTCTTCGCGCATACCTTGTTGAATGCGAAGCGTATAGACACTGTCTTTCAGCACCACCCCTTCGCGGTAAAGTACCGGCATCTCGCGTGTGCTGTGACCGTTGCCGAGCCACTGACCGCGGTCATCTGCCAAGTAGAACTCTATCGTGTCCGTATGCACGGCCGCTTGTTGCATAGTTGCCGGCGACTCGCTCACAAACAGCCACATATTCTGATACGAATAGGCATCGGTGTGCCGTACGTGCAGCAATATGTCGTAAGTGGCTGCCTTATCTGTCACGGGAACGGTAAAAGTAAGCACCGAATCTGCTCCCCAACCGTCCATCGGCACCGACTGGTACTCGTAATAAATCGCCTTGTTAGAACATGCACACATACCCAACACGGCCAGCAGTAACAGAATGTGTTTAGGCGTGTTCATTACGGTCATTATTAGGGCGATTGGGACGGTTTGGACGTCTGTTATTGTTGTTCGGACGGTTCTTGCGTTTCTTGTCAAAACGGGTTACATCGCCCTCTCCTACTGCGTTTTGGAAACCGATTTCCTCCTCCGGATTATCTTCTACCACCGGCGAACCCAGCACGATACCGTTTTTCTTGGCGTCCTCATAAACGGGCACCTCGTAATTCAGACAGCACTTCAACTTAGCGCATTGTCCGGCCAGTTTTTGCGGATTGGGAGATATATGTTGCAAGCGTGCTGCATACGTGCCCACACTGTTGAACTGCGTCATCCACGTAGAGCAACACAATTCACGGCCACAAGGACCTGTCCCGCCTATGCGCCCTGCCTCCTGACGGGCACCTATCTGCTTCATTTCTATGCGAATACGGAACGTCTCGGCATAAACTTTTATCAGTTGCCGGAAATCGACACGCCCGTCGGCTATGTAGTAGAAGATGGCCTTCGACCCGTCGCCTTGGTACTCCACATCGCCTATTTTCATTTCCAAGCCCAACGACTTAGCCAAGCGCCGTGCCTCAATCATCGTGGCATGTTCTTTGGCGTGGGCCTCCTCTGCGCGTTGCAGATCTGCCTCGGTGGCCAAACGGTAGATGGCACGTATCTCATACCGTTCTGTGTCAATGTGGTATTTCTGCATCTGCTTCAGCACCAATTGGCCGGTCAGCGTCACTTCGCCTATGTCGTGACCGGGATTGCCTTCCACGGCTACTACGGTACCTTTCTCCAGCGGCAAGTGGTCGGCATTGCGGTAATAACCCTTGCGGGTGTTCTTGAACTGTACCTCCACCAATTCGGTTTGTTGCACCGTCTCAGGCAGGTCACTCAACCAGTCCACTACCGGTAACATCTGGCTGGAATTGCGGCGACACGATTTCTCCGAAAACTTGCACGCCTCGTTGTTCAATGTAAATGTATCGTTCATATTATTTCTTTATCAGCACTATCATTTGCAAACATAGGTCAAAAAATATTATCTTGGCATTGCCATTTTGGGCAATCTGCTGCTCGGCACGGTCCAACTCGGCCATTATCTGCTCCACGTTGCCGCTGTGTATATATGGGGCAAAGTTGGCGGAGAACGCTGCTTCCGGCTCGGTTTGGTCATTCAGGGCAGGGTTGCCGAAGTTGCGAATATAGTTCTCGCGCACTTGGCGTTGCGCATACTGCAGAAACGCTTTCTGCTGCTCGCGCCCCACCTTGGCATCTGCCATCTCGGCACTCCACGTGCGTAGTTCCTGCAATGCTGCATAGTCACGTTTGTGCCCCACCAGCCACGCACGGCGCATCAACGCAATAAAACTCTGCAAAAACTGCTCATTTTGCTCGTCTTGGTCGCTCTTGGGCTTAAGGGCTTTCTCCTCGGCTGATAACTGAGGAACACGTATCTGCTGTACACGACTTAGGATGGTGGGCAGCAACTCTTCGGGGTGCTCGCATACCAGCAAAAACAGCGTCTGCTCAGGCGGTTCTTCCAGCAGTTTGAGCAACTTATTGGCGCACGCACCGTTCATCTTTTCGGGGTGCCAAATGATCATCACTTTGTACCCGTTGCCAAAACTCTTTAGCGACAACTTGCGCAGTATCTCGGCGGACTCTTTCTCATAAATCATGCCCTGCTTGGTCTCTACACCGAGGTAACGGTACCAGTCGTCTAAGGTGAAATAGTGTTTATCCAGCACTATCTCCCGCCACGAACGACTGAAATCATCGCAGGTATCTCCGGCATCGCTTTTCACGATGGGATAGGCAAAGTGCAGGTCGGGGTGCTGTAACTGCTGATATTGCAGGCAGGACGGGCACACACCGCAACTGTCTTCTTCTGTACGGTTGGCACAGGCGATATATTGAGCATAGGCGATGGCGAGTTGCAGTTTGCCACTACCTTCCGGACCAACCAACATCTGTGCGTGAGCAATATGTTTCTTCTGCACACTCAACCGCAACTGTTGCTTGATATATGCTTGCCCTATAATATCTCTAAATTGCATTCCCTATTTTTTATGCCTATTCTTTGCGACTGCAAAG
>JAKSNJ010000030.1 GCA_024399965.1 Paludibacteraceae bacterium | reverse complement strand
TTATACCGCCTACTCCACCATAGTCTTTGATTTGAACACCTGAAAAATAGCGCATAGCATCGGCTACAGAATGAGCCGATAACTCTTGTAAACGTTCTCCAACTAAAGATTGTGCCGGTATTACAGGGGCTACGTGGCGCTTGGCTACCACCACCACCGAATCCAACTCTGTTTCGGTCATTGCCCAAACAGAGATGCCACCTAGCGACAATAATAATATGAAGACAAGTCTCTTGTTCATTGCTGCCCCTAATCCTCGAAGGGAGTCAATTTATGGTGCAAGAGGTTGTCTTCTGACTTATCTCAGTTCTTGTTTGCAGCCTTCCCAGATGATTTCCAGTGACTTAAAATGTCAAACAATTCCTATAGAGAATCACAGCAGCGGGTCTGTGCAGGATTTTCACCTACTTCCATTACCAATTGCGAGTGCAAAGGTACTGCTTTTTTTTGAAATAACCAAATAAAAACAGCATTTTTTCACAAAAAAGTTACGGAAGCGGATTGCCCACCGGCAGTCCTTGTGCATTCCACCACGCATTATTCCGGTACAAATACAACTGACCACGGTGGATTAACTTATTGTATATGTGAGGAATAGTCGTCGTCTCCATAGCAGACGGGGTGTCCAACAATTCCACCACACCGTCCTTGATTTGCATTTTCCCGTTATTATAGTTCATGATATATCCGTACACGCACACATACTGCCCCTCCTTGAGCACAACGACACCGGACGGCATCTGGCAGTTGAACCCTTGGAAAGTCTGTTCATCACCCGGAGCATCGGCTATCCAAAAGCCCAAATAAGCCGTCGAATTGGGAACAGTAACATACCCTCTAACACCATAGAACTGCTCCGTCAACTGGCCCGTCGACAAAGTCATACCAATGGCTTTTGCCTCCGAAGCCGTTACGAAAATCGTATCTTTCGTGGGCACGACAGTAGCCGTTACCGTAATCTGACACGTGGCCTGATACGCACCGTCAGATGTTGTGATAGTAATCGTGGTCGTTCCTGCCTGTAGCGCATTGACCACACCCGTTTCAGACACGGAAGCCACCTCCGGACGCGACGACGACCACGTTACGTTTTGGTTGGTAGCCGTGACGGGATGCACCGTATAGTACAGCGGTATTTGGTCGCCTACGACCATCTGTGCCGAGGCCTGTCCCAACGAAATACCCGTCACGGGCACAACCCCCGTAGGTTGCGAGGTCTTGCGTGAGTAGATTTGAGGTAGCACCATGGCATCTGATGTGGGCGTACCTGCTCCGTAGTTACAGAAGCGCGGATTGCCGTTGTTGTAATTCAGCAACAAACGCCCGTAGGAAGTTGTGGCACTATTTATAGTGGCAATTCCGCTATTGATAGCAATAGTCCACGTATCGGCATCAGCGTTCCACCCCAACTTGCGCAGTTTGACAGCACCCAATTGGCCATTTTTGTGGGTGAGCGTCCAAGCACCTGCTTTGCCCCCCAAGGTAAAGACCGCCACATCAGATGTCTCGTCCAAAGTTACCGTGTAGTCCGTTATTGCGACATTCTCTACCGATAAATAGCCGGCACTGGCTGTAGTGGTCAGTTGCGACGTAGCGGCATAGTGGACACTCTTGGCTGTACCCACGATGAGAATTTCGTCTCCGGCAGCCAAATCAGCCACATCGGTTACCAAGGTGAAATAATCCGCTACAGCGACTTCGTTGGTAACGGTCACGGCAACCGACGCCTTTTTTTTGCCGTCACGCGTGGTGGCTGTGATAGAGGTTTTTCCCTGTCCGATACCCTTTATCACACCCGTGTTAGACACGGTAGCGACATTGTTGTTGCCACTGCTCCACGTATAATATGTGTCCGTAGCATCTGCCGGCAAGACGGTAGCAGTAACGGTACGTTTCTCGTTGATTTTCAGCGTAATTGCCGAAGCATCAAGGGTAATAGAAGTGACATGCACAGAATCAATCACAGCCGGTTGCAGACCAATGATAGCATCCAAGTTGCCGGAGAAATTGTACGAGTATCCGTTTGGCTTGAGCGAAGTCAGTTGGCAATAGCAGTTACCGTCACCTTCCCAGCCCCAATTGATGTGAAAATACCCCCTCGAATCACGCCCGTCACACACGAACTCATGTCCGCCGTCCGTGTCCTCACCTCCCATTATGATAGGACGCCCTGCCTCTAAGTCTTCGTTGAAATAGTTCGTCAAAGTAGTGGCACTCACACGGAACTCGGTGGGAGAAAAAGCACAGTCGCCATATTCTTCATACTCTCTGCGCGAATACATCGTCACGAACTTAGACACTTTATAGCCAAAGTATTTGGTCAATCCCAATGCCATGAGATCGGTCAACGTACCACTGCCTCCTGCACCGTCACCGCCGTATTCCATCTCACTGGCAACACCCAGTTGATACATCAAAGTGGCTACAGCCGTGGCTTGCGCATCCGTGTACCGTACACCCTCATAGGAGGGCAACATATTGTCCCAATCATAGGTAGTAGCACCGAAGTTAGCCGTCAATGTTTCCTGTTGCGAACGGTAATTCCCGTTGTACCACGTATATGTTTTGCTGCCGGTACCTTTGGCCGGATAGCGCCACTTGTACATCACTTGTGCAGCCGCGGTCGCCACGCAACCGGTCAAGCAGCGTGTATTGTCCAACCTGTCGATTGGGCACAAATTACTATAGGGCGCCTCCTGATACCACGTAATCTCCTTTCCTGCGGTATTTTTGAGAAGCGGACCAATCTGCGTGGTCGCTTTTCTTGGGGCAACATTGTCCACGGCATTGCTGTCATTGGCTTGCGAAATCTCTTCTTGCAAGCGATTGAGCCAAAAGCGCAAGTTTGGATTGATATGCTCCGCATCAAACTGCCCTTCTTCAGCATACAGGGGCACATCAACGGCACGGCTATCGGCACTGACGACCACAAAGCCCCGATTGTCGTCATTATTGAAGACATAAAAAGCGGCCTCCTCCTTATTCACTTTTTTGCGCGTGTGCGCGAGACGCATAGCAGGGGCAACCTTGGTTCCTCCTCTAAGAGGACACATTGCCGACCGGTCATTGGCAAACTGCATAGCCAATGCCTGTGCTTGTTCTACACTCCGCTCCGCAGCAAACATTTCCAAACCACAAAGCAAACCGATTAGCCAAACTATCTTCTTCATAACTGCGTATTTACTCTATTTTCTCCAATTTGGCGTAGGTGAGAAGGAGAGTCTTCTTACCGGGACCGTCAAAGAGGATATCTATCTTGTCATTATCGTTCTCACGGTACACCTGCTGCACCGTACCCTTACCAAACACACGATGCACGACGCGGTCGCCAGAGGCGAAAGGACAATCAGTTGATGGTGAATCGGTTTTTGCCACAGGGGTCATCTTTTTCACACTCGGCAGTGGGGACACAGGCGCACTCCACGACGAACGTGCCGACCACGAAGGAATTTGTGGTGCAGAGGCACTGCCCATAGAGACCTGAACATACTGCCGGTCGATATCTTTCAAGAAGCGCGAAGGCGACGAGAAATTGACTTGCCCGTTGCGGAAACGCTGGCGTGCATAGGTGAGTGAGCAATGCTGCATAGCTCGCGTGATAGCCACATACAACAACCGCCGTTCCTCCTCTATCTCACGAGGCGAATCGCTGAACTGCGACGGAAAAAGGTTCTCTTCCAAACCGACTATATACACATGCGGGAACTCCAAACCCTTGGCTGCATGTACGGTCATCAGCGTGACACGCGAGGTGTGGTCGGTCAGGTTTTCGTCTTGGTCCGTCAGCAGCGACACCTCCGCCAAGAAATCCTGAATTGGCGTGAAGTCGATACCCTCCTCCTGCCGTTGATTGACAAATTCGTGAATACCGGACAATAGTTCGTCTAAGTTCTCCTTACGGTCAATGCCTTCGGGCGTTGTATCCGCAGCGGCAGCGGTCATAATACCCGAACGATGCAGCACCAATTCGGCAAAGTCGTAGGCGTTCATCGTTTCCATAGACTCTTGGAACAGCGCCACAATAGCAGCAAACGCTTGCAACTTGTTCTGAATACCTGCACTCACCTCCAGTCCTGTTCCGGCAGGGTCAGTGATAACGTCCATCATGCTGATATTCTGCAATATACTGCGCTCACTTATTTTCTTGAGCGTCACATCACCTATACCCCGAGCAGGGAAGTTAATCACACGCAGCAGGGCCTCTGTATCTTTAGGATTGGCTGCCAAACGGAAATAACCGATGGCATCTTTTATCTCCTTGCGCTGATAGAACGATGTGCCACCATAAATGCGGTACGGGATATTCAGACGGCGAAGTTCATTCTCAAAGGCACGTGACTGCGCATTGGTGCGATAGAGGACAGCAAAATCATCATAGGAGATAGGTGGCAGGTTGTAGCGTTCTGTTTTCTGTTTTCTGTTCTCTGTTTTCTGTTTTATCTCTCGTGCCACGCCGGCTGCCTCATCGCGGTCGGTCATATAAGCAGTCAACTGCAAACGCTCCCCTTCGGCATTCTCGGAATAAACCTCTTTGTATATCTGATTCTCGTTGTGATGAATAAGCGAATTAGCGGCTTTGACAATCGTTTGCGTAGAACGGTAGTTCTGCTCCAACTTAAATAGTTTGGCGGTGGGGTACGTCTGTTGAAACGAGAGTATATTGCGTATATCTGCCCCTCGGAACGAGTAAATAGATTGCGCGTCATCGCCCACCACAAAAACCAAGTTCTCGGGTTCGGCAAGTATCTTAACTAACTGATACTGAACAAAATTGGTATCTTGGTACTCGTCCACAAGAATGTACCGGAAGATATGTTGGTAGAACGTGCGGGCGTCGGAGTCCTTTTGAAGCAGCAGACAGAGGTTCATCAGCAGGTCATCAAAGTCCATCGCGTTGGCTGCACGCAGGCGCAGTTCGTACTGCTTATACACCCACGCCATCTCGTATAGGCGGTCGTATCGGTCGTCTTTGGTATGCTGCTGCGACATAGCGTACTCATCGGCCGTCTCCAAGTGGTTTTTGGCAGCCGAAATCTTAGCCAGCACCACATTGGGTTTATATATTTTCTCGTCTAACCCCTTTTCCTTACAGATTTGCTTTATCACGGACTTCATATCGGGAGTATCGTAGATAGAGAAGTCGCGTGTAAAGCCCAGTTTATCTGCCTCTTGGCGCAAAATACGGGCAGCGATGCTGTGGAAAGTGCCCATCCAGAGATAATGCGCTGCCTCGGGAGAGACAAGCCGCTGAATACGCTCTTTCATCTCACGGGCGGCCTTGTTGGTAAAAGTGAGACAAAGGATTTGGTTGGCTTGTTTACCATGCTGCAGGAGGTATGCCACCTTGTAAGTCAGCACACGCGTCTTGCCCGACCCTGCACCCGCAACGATGAGCGAAGGACCGTCTATATATTCCACAGCTTGACGCTGCGTTGGATTTAAATCTTGCAAAAGTTCCATAATTGTCTGCAAAGATACAAAATTATTTGCATATATCCAAATTTTTTTGTATCTTTGCGGCTTGAATTATGCTACCACTGGAATTTTTAGATAGTATGCGTCAGCAGCTGGGCTTCGAGGCCGAGCAGCTTTTCCGTGCATTGGAAGGAGAGCAACCGGTTAGTATTCGCCTGAATGACAAGAAGGATATCCTCGATTTTCCCTGCGATATAGACGAGGTGCCTTGGCACGAAGACGGCTATTACCTCAGCCAACGTCCGCAGTTCACGCTGGACCCGCTCTTTCATGCGGGGTGCTACTACGTGCAGGAAGCATCGTCTATGTTCATTCAGCAAGCATTGGAGCAGTATGTAGCAAAAGACAGTGTCGTATTGGACCTGTGTGCCGCCCCCGGAGGCAAAGCCACATTGATTAGCCAATATTTGGGCAACGAGGGACTGCTCATCGCCAACGAAGTAGTGCGTCAGCGCGTGTTCATTCTCAGTGAGAACATACAAAAGTGGGGCAACGGCAACACCGTAGTAACCCACAACGATGCAGCACGCTTTGGGGACAAAACGCCTCATCTGTTTGACTGTATATTGGTAGATGCGCCCTGTTCGGGCGAAGGTATGTTCCGCAAGGACGAACAGGCATGCAGTGAATGGAGTACCAAGAATGTCCGGATGTGCGCCGAGCGCCAACGCAGTATATTGATGGATGTTTGGGACGCTCTCAAGCCGGGAGGCATAATGATATATTCCACATGCACCTTCAATAGCGAAGAGGACGAAGAGAACGCCCAGTGGATAGCCGATTGCTTAGGCGGAGAAATATTGCCCGTAGAGTATGACCCCAGTTGGGGCATTACTGAGGGTTACCCGGGGTATCATTTTTACCCGCACAAGACCAAAGGTGAAGGATTCTATATGGCCGTTATCCGCAAGAACGAAGAACCCTTTGCGCCCTTTAAGATACGCGAACCCAAGCGCAAGCCATTGCCCGTTGAATACGAAAATGTGATGCGTCAATGGCTGACCGAGCCGGACCTGTGGGCTATTCGCCAGAGTGACCGCTTTATGACCGCCTACCCTATGAAATATAAGGCACTCATCGACTGCCTTTGGGACGAATTAACCTGCATATCAACGGGATTTGGCATCGCGGAAATACGCGGTAAAGGCGCCTCTCCACAACATGCTCTCAGTATGTCCAAGGCCCTAAAAAAAGACGCTTTCCCCAATGTGGGACTCACGTTGGAGCAAGCGCTTAGTTACTTGCGGACAGAGGCGTTGCAGGGGCTGAATGTGCCTATCGGCGCTGTCCTTTTGACTTACGACGGTGTCCCCCTTGGTTTCGCCAAGAACGTCGGGAACCGCCTGAATAACCTTTACCCGAACGAGTGGCGCATTCGGAAGCTTTGACCGACTGAGGGGCTTCGCCCAATTCGGCAGGAACCACCAGCCGCTCGATATCCTTTTTCAAAAAACGCTCTATCTTTGCAAAGTAACGTTGGTCCTCTACGCTGACTAACGTAACTGCCGTGCCATCATTTTCGGCACGTGCCGTACGGCCGATACGGTGCACGTAATCCTCTGCATCGTGAGGCACATCGTAATTGATAACCAATGGTATATCGTCCACGTCTATGCCACGAGCCACGATATCTGTAGCCACCAACACATCGACTTTGCCGTTACGGAAATCCAACATCACCTCATCGCGTTCCTTCTGCTCCAAGTCACTATGCATAGCACGCGCGTCCAAGCCCTGACGGCATAACTCACGCGTCAAGTCCTTCACTTTCTGCTTCTTACCTACAAAGACGATAATCTTTTTCATCTTTGCATCAGCCAGCAACGCCTTGACCATACCTATCTTTTGGGGTTCATACACATCTACTGCCAGTTGCTGTATCGTTTCCGGCGGACGTGAAACGGCTATCTGCACCTCTACGGGCGCTTGCATCATCGCCTTAGCCATCTTGCGTATCTCAGGGGGCATCGTAGCAGAAAAGAGAATATGTTGGCAGTCCTTGGGCAACTTGCGATAAATGGTCATGATATCGTCATAGAAACCCATATCCAGCATACGGTCTGCCTCGTCTAAAACAAAGTATTTGACACCGGAAAAATCGACATCGTAGATATTCATCATCGAGAGCAGTCGCCCGGGGGTGGCTACCACAATATCTGCCCCCTGCTGCAAGCCGGTGGTTTGGTTACCCCAAGCATCGTTATCCTTACCCCCATAAACAGCCACGGACGAGAACGGCACATAAAAACCGAAGCCCTGCATTTGCTGGTCTATCTGCTGTGCCAATTCGCGCGTAGGCGCCATGATGATAGCGTTGAGTTTATTGGGGTCGTGGTTATCGTACTCTAAATTGGTCAACAGAGGCAGGATATATGCTGCCGTCTTTCCTGTGCCTGTCTGGGCGCACGAAATAACATCGTGTCCGTCTAATATGACGGGTATGGTTTGTTCTTGGACGGGCGTGCAGGTGTCAAAGTGCATATCCCACAGGGCATCTAACACCCCGTCCGAAAGCGCTAATTCGTCAAAAAACATTTATCTATTTACAATTTGACCATTTGCCGTGTACCATTTGCCGAAGCGGTAAATGAGCAGGTGGTTATTCTTAATGAGTTTATTCAATTGCGTATTCGCAGAGTTCACGAATTGACTATCCAAATTCGTTGGCGTAGGATCATACGAAACATGAATAGTCATCGTCACGCGCTGCTCAAAGGCATTCTTCGACTTATCGTTGGCATCGGGCGTGTAGAACAACAGCGTCGATGTATAAGTGCCCTCGGTATAAGCCGTAGCATCTATATACACTTCCGCATCGGTGTAATTAACCGTCCCCATATTGGTAGAACTGCCGTAATACACATAGTCGTTCACTGCCAACACCTCCACCGATTCGCCTTGACGGTCGGGAATAGAATTGCCCGTTGTATTCTCCCACTTAACATAGAGGTTCTTGACCATATTAGTGGTAGTGAAAGTGAACATCTGTAGGTCATTAAAATTATTGTCCAAATTCAAATATAGGTCAACAGCCGTAGTGGAGAACGAAATCGACGGTTTAATTTCTTCTTCGGTCATCGCCGTAGCCGTTAACGTTATTTTGCGCACAATCGTATCGCATATAATATATAAGGTGTCACTATACTTGCCCTTAGTGTCGGTACTAAACTGCACCGATGCCTTTCCGCCGGTGGGTTGAACCGTCTCTGTATAAAGCGTGAAGGCCGTACCCTTAGCCAGCGACAAGTGAATATCGTCCGTGAGGTATTTGGTCACAAAGGTCAATGTTTTTGCCTCTTCATAGGGATTCACTTCGGTGCCCCATGTGTCGTCATAAATGACATTACCAAAATCGACTTTGTCCGTTATCGTGTCTTTGTCCACCAGCACGTTCAGTTCGGGCACGCGCACGGGTTCCACCCACTCGGGAGCGTTGTCCGCATAAAGGGCAATATAGGCCATATTGCTGGCATCGTAGGCGTTGTAGCAGCAGAATATGTCGCTATTATGGTTGTTGTAAATGACATAGCCCGTATTATAGGCGTTCGTGAAGGTGAATGCAAAGTCTTCACTCATTTTTCCTGTCCAACGTGCTTTATTGTCAAGATTATCTTGCGCACTGAGGTTCTTTAAGTTATAGTCGCACAAATAACTGCCGTCCAAGTCGGTGAACATATACTTGCCATTCTCGATATGCACGGTATAAGCATAACTCTCACTGGCCGTCACCTTGTGCCTATCTTCGCTAAACGTAGCCGCAGCCCCTTGTATGTTGCTCTTTGCATTATCGTAATCGTATATACCCATGATATAATCCTCGCCTGCACGGACGGAAGCGAAGAACACGCGAGTGCCCTCTTTCAAACTGTCTAAACTCTGCAACCTGTTCCACGTCACGTCGGGTTGATTAAGCGAAGCATATACTTTAACAAAACAGGTATCCGTAAATTCGCCATCTACAGTACGCACCCAAACCTTGGTCTCACCTTGGGCAATAGCGGATACTTCGCCTTCTGCCACTGTAGCCACACTCTCGTCTAAACTACCCCACTCTACATCTTGCACTTTGGCATTCTTCGGTGTGATATATGCCTCCAACACATCTTCTTCCCCTGCACGCAGATAAAGTGTATCGATATCCAATTCCACACTCTCCACAGCGATGGGCACATCGGGGTTAGCCACCTTGCGATAAATCTGAGTAGGTGACATCGAGGTCGAGTTATACAGGCGGAAATTGCCCGAACTATTGCAGTAGAACTGCGGATTAGACGATGTTTGGCTCTTGACCACAGCCATCGCCTGCTCATCTATACTGATGGTAAAGTCGGAAGATTTGCCATTGAAATCCACCGAGTTAGCTGATGTCGCACTATGTCCGATAGGACTTCCGTTGATACTAAGACGCCAGTAACTACCGTTCTTGGTCAACAGCATAGGCACCGATTCCTCAACAATCAGGTCCTCACCTGCTACCACTGCCGGCATACCGCTCAAGTATTTTCTTGAATCTACCAATCCAGCACTGGCGGATTGTTTATCGCTATTGTAGAATACAATCAGGTCGCCGTCGTGTAATGTCGAGTCGGCAGTCATCAGGTGATAGCGGTCGCCCGGCTGTGCCGTTACGGTGATAGTCGTGGTGGCCTGCATCGTCGGGAACTCGTCACTGGTAGCCGTTATCGTCACCTGACCAAAACGGGCAGCAGTAACGATACCGTTGGCATCTACTGTGGCAACTGTTTCGTCCGAACTGCTCCAAATCACTTTTTGGTTATCGGCCTCTGCCGGCTGAATAGTGGCTGTCAGTTGCAGAGTCGTCAACTCTTTCATACCGGCAACGGAAGGAGTAACACTTATACCGCTTACATGTACTGAATCGGTTACGGTTACGGCGCAAGTGGCTTGTTTATTGCCGTCTTCGGTCGTTACCGTGATAGTCGTTTCGCCTATTGATTTAGCAGTTACCAAGCCGTCTGTTACCTCTGCTATGTCGCTTTGTGCAACGGTCCAACTTACCTTCTGATTATCTGCCGTGGCAGGAGTGATGACGGCCTTCAGTTGTGCCGACGCGCCCTTGCGGATATTCAAGGTTGCGGGATCTATATGCACATTGTCCACATGCACTTCGCCGGCCTGTTTGTCTGTTTTCTTATAAATCTGTATTGCAGTCTGCTTACCGTCGTAACAAGTGAAACGAGGTGCAGCAACATTGTATTGTATATACACTTTCGCCGTCAGGTTGGCCTTGATGCTGGCATTGCCGTCGGCATCAAAGGTAATCGTCCAATCGTTGGTTCCTGTTGTGCTACCCAAGTCAATGTATTTAGTGGTATGAGCACCCACTGTTTGTTTATCTGTCGTTGTCAGCGTGTAGTAATTGCCGTTTTTGCCTACTACGAGTTGCAGTGCGTTGTCGGCTGTGGCTTGATGGTCTGCCAAACGAACAGGCACAGTGTCTAAATAACTCGAAGAACCGCTTGTTTTGAGGGTTGTACCGGCAGCCACATTGCCCTTCTCACATACCAACATGATAGTATCACCTGCTGCCAATGACTGCAACGAAGTGACTTTTTCATAAATAGTACCAACCAATTTAACTTCCGCCCCTGTGGCATTCAGCATAGCACTTGCGACAAGTGCGATTAACATAAATAGATTTTTTTTCATCGTATATTATTTTATCCTTTGTCCTACTGCGTTAGTCAGTCGGTTGTTATTGCGAATAAACAACTGCCCTTTGTGAATAAACTTACTGCCGTACATCGGTTTGGTGGCACTCACCTCGTCTATGTCGGTGGGCATATATTCCTGTTTGACTATCCACAGTTGCAACTCGTCGTGATCTATCATCACAATAGCGTCCAGCGTGAGAGGTGTAGCGCAACGAATACCGGTATTGAATTTATCCACCACCAGAATATCTCCCCAACGGAAATTTTCTCCCACTACGGCATTTTCTATTCGTACATAGTGGCACACATCGGCACTATCTACCTCAGTCACTGTTTCGGGAGTCACGCTCTTTTTCTGCGCATCCACCGTCCAAGCAGTTGTCGGGGTCATCTCCGGCACGCCGAAATAGTTTTTAAAGTGCCCTTGTACATTACTCAACACATGTCCCTGTTCCAACCCCTGTGCATACGGTTTGCCAGTATCGGGATTGGTGGTGTCATAAATGAGCATACTGCCCGTTTCGTCACGAATAAACACATAAGTATCGTATTTCTTGGTCACTACCACCGGATTGAGATACACAAATTCATATTCGGCACACTGTACTGCTTCGGCGATACTTATCTCGCCCACTACGGTCAGCATCACCGTTACCTCTTCCGTCACGCCCGTGCTGCTCAATACCAGAGTATCTATGTACTTGCCCGACTTAGTGGCTTGGTAAGAGATAGTCATCAGGTCGCCATCACGGTCCAGAGACGTGGTTTGTAGCGAGAACACGTCGCCGTGCTTGAGCGAACATATGATGTCTTCCGTCAACTTGACGGCGTTCACTTCCATCGTTTTGCTGCCCTCCACCATCGCGGACGAACGCGCTAACTGCACATTGCCAAAGTTCACCATATTGGCGACTATGGCCGGGTTGTCCGTTCCTTTGGCCTCCACGCGACGGTAAAGGCACACTTTCGTTTGCGAGTCTGCATTCTCATAGCAACCGAATAACTGGTCTTTGGCATTGTATTGCAGGTACTTACGCGTACTCGTTCCCGCATTCTCTATCACGGCAGCACCATCTTGACCTATCGTCATACGCCAAAAACCGTAATTGCCGTATGCCGGCGATACAACATCGTCCCACAAGGTTAGTTTATTCTTCGTTCTGCCCCCTGATGCCACCAAATAGGCCTGTTCGTAACGCAACTCGTCCTGAAATACGTACACGGTATCGTTTACGTTCTCCCCTATCTCTTTCCACAGGGTATAAATGGCATCGTCACTCTCACGAATAATGGTACGGTCCTTGTCGTACACGGCTTTGATGGCGTGAATGTTGTTCTGTGACACCATCTCATCGTAATACCCCATCATTCGATTTGTTGTGCCGTCGGCTACGCCAAAGATGACTTGGTCGGAGTCGCACAGCGAATGAATATCTGTCACCAACTGATAGGTAGCTTGCGTGAAAACGGGACTTTCACCGTCTTCGGAACGAATAGACACAGATGCCAACCAAATGCTGTTGGTGGTGCAGTGTACCCAAAAAGTAATCTGTCCGGACTGTTCTTCCGGCAGGTCCACCACCAAATCCGTATTGGTAGTGCTAATCGTTACGGTAGTATCAATGATTGCATTTGCACCTATCTGAAATCGGAACGAACCTGCACCACTCGTGGTAGTAGCGTAGTTAAAGGTGACGCGACGCACGTTGGTAAAGGACTTGATAGAGGTAGCCCCTGCATCGGTGTACGCCTCCTTGGAGGTAACTTTCACACCTGTTTGGTACTGCGGTTTATCGTATTGCAAACCGGCTTTGTTACTTACCCAACCATCTGTTTTTCCGTCCACTATCACACTTCCCTGTTTGCTTTTCCAATCGGCAGAAGTGAAGGTGTACGTAGTAATTCCTGCCATCAGCGGCATCGTCATTGCCACAAAGGCAACTATTCCTAAAATCTTTCTCATATACTGAATAAATAATCTAATGCTTCTTTTATTTCCTCCTCGGTGGCGGTACAGTTAATCACGGGGTCGCCCACTGCCCGCAGCAGGGTAAAATTGATTTCTCCGGCTTGCTCGTTTTTCTTGTCGTCTTGCATCAAGCGCAGCAGTCGGTCGTAGTCCTTGCAACTGCATTGGGGTCTGCCAAAATACTCCACCATCACGTGACTCATCTGTCGCAACACTTCCCTATCTAAGCCCAACTTGACCACACTCAGATACAGCTCTGCCACCATGCCGTATAGGACGGCATAACCATGGGGCAATTGTGCATCGTGCATCGTCAACCGTGAACTTTCCAGCGCGTGCCCGATGGTGTGTCCGAAGTTAAGCACCTTGCGCCGTCCCTGTTCGTTAGGGTCTTGACTCACTATCTGTTTTTTAGCAGATACCGCCCATTCGATATGCGAAGACAAACGGTCGGCATCTAAGTCGTCCCCGTCCAATAGTTGCAGCAGACGGATATATTCGTCTGCGTCCGTAATTAGGGCTGTTTTGATAAGTTCGGCATAGCCGTTAAGTATTTCCTGCTGCGGTAAGGTTTTCAGCCATTGGGGCATAATAATCGTGTCCAGCGGTTCGCATATCACGCCGATGGCGTTCTTCAGTCCTTGGTAATTGCAACCGGTCTTGCCGCCTGTCGCTGCATCTACCATGGCTAACAGGGTTGTCGGAATATTTACGTAGTCAATGCCTCGCCGGTAAGTGGCTGCTGCAAAACCGCCTAAGTCACTTATCACGCCGCCGCCCACACATACCACCAATGCTTTGCGCGTCGCGTGGTGCGAGAGCAGAAAGTCCCAAATCTGCTGAACGGTCTCTAAACACTTGTGCTGCTCATCCGCCACGATGTCAATACGCGGTTGCACATTCAAGTGCAAAGCGGCATCCGTCACGAAGTACACTTCCTGACGGTCATAACGGGCAATATAGTTGGTTATTGTATTGTTCATTCTATCCAATGCCCGGGCAGTCGTCTCAGATTATAGCGACTGGCCATCACCTCTCCGTATGCCCCTGCGCTGCGTATAGCCAACAGGTCGCCCCGTTGCACTTGGGCGATACGATACCCCTCCACAAACACGTCACTCGACTCACAAATAGGTCCCACGATATCGTAGGTCTGTTCTTCCGCATCGGGGTTGGATATATTCTCTATGCGGTGGAAAGCGCCATACAGGGCCGGACGGATTAAGTCGGTCATGCCGGCATCAACGATGGCGAACTGTTTTTCCACGCCTTTTTTCACATATAGTACACGGGTCATCAGGTTGCCGCATTGTGCCACGATGCTGCGTCCCAACTCAAAATGTACGGTTTGGTCTTCGCGCACATGCAAGCAACGGCGGTACGTGTCAAAATATGCACGGAAATCCGGAATGGGAAAGTGGTTGGGATGCTCGTATAGGATACCCAAACCGCCTCCTACATTGATATGTTGCACGGGGGCTATCTGTTCCGCACGCACCACTAACTCGTTGATGCGCTCCGCCAGCACGGCAAACACCTGCATATCCGTTATCTGCGAACCGATATGAAAATGCAGCCCCTTGAAGGCAATATGTTGGCGTTGCACCACATCGCGCACGGCTTCCTCTAAGTCACACATCTGTATGCCAAACTTATTCTCACGCATACCGGTTGTTATCTTGGCGTGCGTGTGAGCGTCTATATTCGGATTGATGCGCAGACATACATTGGCGACGCGCCCCATCTCAGCTGCCAAACGGTCTATCACCTCCACCTCGGCTTGGCTCTCTACGTTGAAACATGCTATTCCCTGTTCCAACGCATAACGTATCTCGCGGTCCGTCTTGGCTACACCGGCAAACACAATCTTATCGGGAGTCACGCCCTGCTCGATGGCTGCCTGTATCTCGCCTCCCGAAACGCAGTCGGCACCCAAACCGGCTTGCGCAATGATACGCAGTATTTCGGACGTGGCACACGCTTTCACCGCATAGTGAACCGTCGCATGTGCAAAAACCGACGCACACGTATTGACCTCTGCCAGCGTCTCGCGCAATACGCGCGTGTCATAATAATAAAAAGGCGTCTCTCTGTGCGCCAACTTTGCTATAGGGAACGAACCTGTTATCATACAAAAATAGCTTTACTTAGTGCCTGCAATGCACGCACTTTGTCCTCTGTCTTTACCAAAATAGATATGTTGTGGTCGCTTCCGCCGTAACTAATCATGCGAACGGGAATATCTTTCAGTGCTTCCACCACGATTGCCTCAAAGCCCAAGTTATTGCTCTGCAAGTCGCCCACCACCGATATGATAGACAGATTCGTTTCCAGCGACACCGTGCCTAAGGTCTTCAATTCCGGCAGTATATCGCCTATGTGGCTCAGATTATCTATCGACATCGACACTGCCACCTCACTCGTTGTAATCAGGTCGATACTGGTCTTGTACTTCTCAAAGATGGCAAAGATACGACTCAAAAAACCGTACGCCAACAACATACGGTCGCTGTGAACACGTACCGCCGCTATGCCGTCTTTGGCTGCCACCGCCTCTATGCGGCCTTTCTTGTAGTCGTTGTTGATGAGCGTGCCCGGGGCGGACGGATCCATCGTGTTCAGTAGCCGAACCGGCACATTGTGCATCTTGGCAGGCAATATACATGTCGGGTGCAGAATCTTGGCACCAAAGTATGCCAACTCGGCGGCTTCTGCAAACGATAACTGCGGTACAGGACGGGTACCTTCCACATAGCGGGGGTCGTTATTGTGCATACCGTCTATGTCGGTCCATATCTGTATCTCGCTTGCGCCTAACAGTCCGCCTATGATAGAGGCGCTGTAGTCACTACCGCCACGCTTGAGGTTATCAACCTCGTCCTTGTGGTTACGGCAGATAAATCCTTGTGTAATCAGCACCGTGCCTTTTCGGTTCTCCCCCTTACTGAGGGGGTCAGGGGGTGTCACCAACCCACGCAATAGACGGTCCGTCTTCGCCATATCCGGTTCACCGTTCTCGTCTATGCGCATATAGTCCAACGCAGGGAGCAGGTCCACTTGCATATAGGCAGCCATCATCGCTGTGGACATCAATTCGCCGTTCGCCACTATTTCTTTTTCTGTCTGAGGCGTATAGGGCTGTAGGCACATACTGCGCATCGCACTGAAATTTGGTGCCACGATATACGCTATACCCAAATCCGAGCAGGTCTGTTTGTACTGCTCTTCCAAGCGGTTTAACTCCTCTACGGCCGCTGTCGGATTGCCCAAACGAACGTAGTCGGCTATTTGTAACAAGGTGTTTGTGGTGCCGGACATAGCCGACAACACGACCAACACATTTTCTTTTGTACTACACCGGCGAATCAGTTCCGCCACGTTTTGCATACGTTGGGCACTTCCGACCGACGTGCCCCCAAATTTCATGACTAACATATATCTTCTTTTGCGTGTACAATACACAACAAGCGTGCAAATATACAACAAAAATTTGGCATACGCAAACTATTTGGGCACAAAATAGATTTTTAATCTATAAATAGGTGTTTTTGGGTGCAAAATTCTTGGTTTTGGCAGTGATTGAATGGTCGCGATGTGGTCACGAAATACACAGGCGCTTTACTCGCCCCTTTTTTAGCCGTATTGCCAACCACCTACCATGTTATGTTGATGTTATGTTGCAAACAGGGAGAAAGAGTGGCAGATGGGCGGATTGTTTTGACCATTAGACAACTTACGATTTTTAAGATTAAGGAACCGAAATGCTGGCGCAAATCGGTTCCTAATTCTATACTCATCCTATACTCATCGTATACTTATTGCAGTTGGCGATTGACAATGCACAATGCACGATGAGAACTGACGATTTGTAAGATTTATCTATTAAAATTTAGCGTACTTGCTACATTCTTTATCTGCCTCAACACTTTTGATAATGAATGCTTGTTGAGCTTCTGTGTAATTTGACATTATAAAGTTTATTTTCGTTTGATTATATAACTGACGTACTTCATCTATGTAAATGTGATTGAAATTGTTCGTAGTCAATAAATATGCAACGTAATACTCACATTTGAATTGAGCTGCATCATCCAATATTTCCGGAGTAAGACCTAACGAGGATATTTTCTTTTGCCGAGCATCTTCCTTTTGTTTATCTGCCAATAGGACAGCATCAACTTCTGTGATTTTTATAGGCAATTGAATGGTAATACCATCTACGACAAATACGTCTTTATATGGCACTGGGCGCTGATATGCTTGTACTTTCATTCCAAGATAATTACCTTCTAAATAAATAGCATTCATACGCTTAAGCGAATTGAACATATCTGTTAGACTATGTGTCTTCGTACTCCATATACCCGGAGTAACCATATCTGTTTCGTACGATATTAGAAACTTATCGAGAGTATTTATAAATTCTACAAACAACATACTTTCCTTTTCATGCTCGTCTGTTTTTTTATCATGCGATAATTGGGACCTTCTGCTGGGGTCGTTCCCGGAACGATAGATTTTAACGCTGTTCCTAATGTACTCGAGTAGAGTTTAATGGTGTCATTACTACGTGCATATACCTCATACGTTTGTGCACTCATTACTGTTGTACTTAACACAACGGAAAATAATAGAAATAGTTTCTTCATATATACATTAAATTTATTGTGCCTCCACTTTATTATTCGGCTTTCGGCATTCTCCGTTTATTCAATATTCACATATATACAACAAAAAACGTGAGGCCTGTTTAGCTTCAATCTAGGTCTTCGAGGATTTCTGGACTACCTTATTTGACCAAATATCTACAGAACAAGACTCACGCAACGCGTGAGCAAAAGCCTTGTTCTTGGTCAAATAGAGTCCGAAAGTGTCCAGTTTTCGAAGACCCAAGTTCTTAGCTGCTTACTTTTTACTATGTCTTTGCAGGGTCATGCCCTGCTGAAGGGGTTAAATTTCTTTTTTCCTTAATATATTTATAGTTGCTATATGAATTTTACAATACAATCAATACAAATCGGTTTAGCACTAACACGATCTATAAACACATTAGCCGGATGCATATCCTCAAGGTACAAACGCTCTCCAATATAATTCACTCCTTCCCCATCATAATTATCTCTAAACCCTTTTGCTGCTACCATATCGTCTATTTCCTCTTTGGTGGCTAATCGTTCACATTCCACATAGGGCTGGGTGAGAATTGTACGAAATAGTCCGTCTGAATCTCTGGTAAATCCAATTACCTTCATCTGAGTTTCCGGAAATAAGGTATTGTGCAACACTATCGCCTCAAATGCTCTGCCTAAAGTGGCATAAATAGAGGTGCGCTCTTTCACAACAGACGTATCACCTGCTTTGTAAAATACAATTGCTTCTGCACCTTGAGCAATTTTTGGACCAAATGTAGAGATAGATAAAGATTCAAAATTAGG
>JAKSNJ010000003.1 GCA_024399965.1 Paludibacteraceae bacterium | reverse complement strand
AGGAGAGCGGTCTCCAAAACCGTTAATGTGGGTTCGATTCCTGCCTTCCGTGCAAGAAAATTTAATGCTTCCAATTGACTTCAACGAAGCCCGAAATTGTTACGAATAACGGCTGGTTTGAGGCCAAGTGGTTTGCGCTCGTTAGAATATTAAAACACTACTGATATGAAACTCGTAGAAAACATGAAAGAATCGTACACCGAATTGGTACACAAGGTTAGCTGGCCCACCCGCAAGGAGTTGGCACAAAGCTCGGTGGTAGTATTGATCGCTTCCCTCATCCTGGCACTGATTGTGTGGCTGATGGACTGGTGCTTCGAATCGATTATGACGTTTGTTTACGGATTGTTCTAATTAAGTACAACTATGATTGAGAATAATCTGAAATGGTATGTTGTTCGCGCTATTAGTGGCAAGGAACACAAGGTGAAGGAGTATATCGAGAGCGCTTTGGTTACTTCGTCCCTCTTCCGCGAGTATGTATCGCAGGTACTTATTCCCACCGAGAAAGTGGTAACCCTCAAAAACGGTAAGCGCACCATCAAGGAGCGCAACATGTTGCCGGGTTATGTGCTGGTGGAATGCAACTTGACAGACGAGTGTTATCCCCTGATTCGTAACATCCCGAACGTGCTTGGTTTCCTCTCTGAAATCAAGGGCTCCAACAAGGCAGCCCCTGTTTCTCAGGCCGAAATCAATCGCCTGATTGGTAATCGTGACGAAGAAGAGTTGGATACCCTGACCGACGAACTCTATCTCGTTGGCGAGAAGATTAAGGTTACCGATGGACCATTCAATGGTTTCAACGGTGTCATCAGCGAAGTACTGCAAGACAAACACAAACTCAAGGTGGTCGTTACTATCTTCGATCGTCAAACGCCGCTTGAGTTAGGGTTCAATCAGGTAGCAAAAGAGTAGAAGGCATTGTTACGGGCCGCTTGACTACTCGATAGTTTATTAATCACCGCGAGAGTTACATCGTAACGTACGTATCGCAGAAACTATTAAAAACAAAACAATTATGGCTAAAGAAATTGCTGGTTTCATTAAGCTCCAAATCAAGGGTGGCGCTGCCAATCCTGCACCTCCAGTAGGACCTGCTCTGGGTTCCAAGGGTGTGAACATTATGGAGTTCTGCAAACAGTTCAATGCCAGAACGCAAGAAAAAGCAGGTAAAGTCCTGCCTGTTATCATTACCGTTTATGCGGATAAGTCGTTTGACTTTATCGTTAAGACTCCTCCCGTTGCTGTGCAACTGATTGAGGCCGCTAAAGTAAAAGGTGGTTCGGCTGAACCTAACCGTAAGAAAGTGGCTAACATCACCGAGGATCAGTGCCGTGCTATTGCTACCGACAAGATGGTGGACATGAACTGCTTCACCGTTGAGTCCGCTATGGCTATGGTTAAAGGTACTGCACGCAGTATGGGTATCACCGTTAAATAACTTCTAATCTTCAAACACTATGGCAAAATTGACAAAAAATCAAAAGCTTGCTGCTGAGAAGATTGAAGCAGGTAAGCTCTACACCGTGGCTGAAGCAGCCGCATTGGTAAAAGAAATCACTACCACCAAATTTGACGCAAGCGTAGATATCGACGTTCGCCTCGGTGTTGACCCTCGTAAGGCCAACCAAATGGTTCGTGGCGTCGTTTCGCTGCCCAATGGTACTGGTAAAGTAACTCGCGTTCTCGCTCTCGTTGGTCCCGATCAGGAGGCAGCCGTTAAGGAAGCCGGTGCTGATTTCGTGGGATTGGACGAATATGTTGAGAAAATCAAATCCGGTTGGACCGACTTTGACGTTATGATCACTCAACCCCAATACATGGGTAAGATTGGTGCTCTCGGTCGCGTTTTGGGTCCCCGTGGCTTGATGCCTAACCCCAAATCCGGTACGGTAACGATGGACGTTGCTAAAGCCGTTAAGGAGGTTAAACAAGGTAAAATCGACTTCAAGGTAGATAAATTCGGTATCGTGCATACCTCTATTGGTAAAGTTAGCTTCACTCCCGAAGCCATCGCACAAAACGCTACTGAATTCATCCAAACACTGATTAAGCTCAAACCCGCTGTATCTAAAGGTACCTACGTTAAGAGTATCTACCTGAGCAGCACCATGAGCCAGGGTATTAAAATCGACACGAAGACTATTGAGTAATTAAGAAGGAGAAACAAGTATGAGAAAAGAAGATAAGACCGCTCTGATTCAAGAGCTGCAAGAACAAATCGGTTCGTACTCGCATTTCTACCTGACCAATATTGAAGGTCTGAACGCTGAAAAAACCAGCGCTCTGCGCCGTGCCTGCTTCAAAGCAGACATCAAATTGGTGATGGCTAAGAATACTCTCCTGCAAAAAGCCCTCGAACAGAGAGGTGTTGACGCATCCCTGTTCACCGCCCTCAAAGGCAACACGGCTTTGATGCTCTGTAATACAGGTAATGCTCCCGCTAAACTGATTAAGGAGCTCCTCAAAAAGGAGAAAAACAATCCGGATGCTAAACCCCAACTCAAAGCTGCTTATGTAGAGGAAAACGTCTATGTAGGTGCCGAGAACTTGGAGATGCTGTCCGCTATCAAGTCCAAAAACGAACTTATCGCCGACGTTATTGCTCTGTTGCAATCGCCTGCTAAGAACGTTATCTCCGCTCTGCAAAGCAGCGGTACTACCATCCACGGTGTCCTCAAGACGCTGGGTGAAAAAGCTGAATAAATCAGCATAACTCCGGCATGACCGGGAAAAATTAACAATTAAAAAAAATAACAATTTAAAATTATACAATTATGGCAGACGTAAAAGCTATTGCTGAACAATTGGTAAACCTTACTGTTAAGGAAGTTAATGAACTCGCTCAAGTATTGAAAGAGGAGTATGGTATTGAACCCGCCGCTGCTGCTGTTGCAGTTGCTGCTCCTGCTGCTGCCGGTGAGGCCGCTGCTGCTGAGGAGAAAACATCTTTCGACGTAATTCTGAAAGAAGCTGGCGCTCAAAAGCTCCAAGTCGTTAAAGCTGTTAAAGAGCAAACCGGTCTTGGCTTGAAAGAAGCTAAAGACATCGTTGACGCTGCTCCCGCTACCGTAAAAGAAGGTCTTGACAAAGCAGCTGCTGAAGCTCTCAAGAAAGCCCTCGAAGAGGTTGGCGCAGTCGTAGAACTGAAGTAATCCTTACAGGTTTATTACCTGTATCAGGTTTAGATCCCGACACAAAATCGGGGTCTAAACCTTTTTCTCTGAAAAGAGGCCAAATCTTAAATATGTTAAAAATTTGGTAATAATTGTGCTTTTTATCTTAAAATACACAAATCAAAATGGCTACTAAACAACTATCTCAAAGAGTCAACTTCTCGGCAATGCAGAAGCAATTCCCGTACCCTGACTTTTTGGACATTCAAATCAAGTCGTTCCGAGATTTCGTGCAAATGGAATCGACGCCGGAGCAGCGTAAGAAAGAAGGGCTGTTCCGTGTCTTCTCGGAAAACTTCCCAATTGCGGATACCCGCAACAACTTTATTTTGGAGTTCTTGGACTACCAAGTGGATCACCCTCGTTATTCCATTGAGGAGTGCTTGCAACGCGGCTTAACCTATGCCGTGCCCTTGAAAGCCAAACTCAAACTCTACTGTACCGACCCCGACCACGAGGACTTTGATACCGTCATTCAAGACGTTTATCTCGGTACTATTCCATACATGACCCCCAAAGGCACTTTCGTCATCAATGGCGCTGAGCGTGTTGTGGTTAGTCAGTTGCACCGTTCCCCCGGTGTGTTCTTTGGCACCTCGATGCACTCCAATGGCACCAAACTGTATAGTGCCCGTATCATTCCGTTCCGCGGCTCGTGGATTGAGTTTGCAACGGATATCAACAAGGTGATGTATGCTTACATCGATCGTAAGAAAAAGCTCCCTGTAACTACCTTGCTTCGTGCAATCGGTTTCGAGAGCGATAAAGATATTCTTGATTGCTTCGATTTGGCAGAAGAAGTCAAAGTCACCAAGGACAACTTGGCTGGTATGGCTGGTCGTACCCTTGCCGGTAATGTGATGAAGTCGTGGACCGAAGATTTCGTAGATGAGGACACCGGTGAGGTTGTTTCCATTGAGCGTAACGAAGTCATCATGGAGCGCGAAAACGTCTTGACCGAAGAGATGATTGAGACCATCCTCAATGCCGGTGTTAAGACTATTCTTGTGCACAAAGACGAGGCACGTGAGGCCGACTATTCCATCATCTTCAATACCTTGCAGAAAGACCCTGCTCACTCTGAGAAAGAGGCAGTGCTTTATATCTATCGTCAGTTGCGTAATGCTGAACCTGCCGATGACCAAACAGCACGCGAGGTAATCCAAAACCTCTTCTTCTCCGAGAAGCGTTACGACTTGGGTGAAGTAGGTCGTTATCGTATCAACCGTAAGCTCAATACGTCCGTTCCCGAGGATACGCGCGTGCTGACTAAGGAAGATATGATTGAGATTATCAAGTACCTCGTTTCGTTGATTAACTCCAATGCCGAGGTAGATGATATCGACCACTTGTCCAACCGTCGTGTACGTACTGTTGGTGAGCAACTCTTCAACCAGTTTGGTATTGGTTTGGCACGTATGGGCCGCACCATCCGTGAGCGCATGAACGTTCGCGATAATGAGGTCTTTACGCCTACCGACCTGATTAATGCTAAGGCCATCTCCAGCGTCATCAATTCGTACTTCGGTACCAATGCCCTGTCGCAGTTTATGGACCAGCAGAACCCTTTGGCTGAGATTACGCACAAGCGCCGTATGTCTGCCTTGGGTCCTGGCGGTTTGAGTCGTGACCGTGCCGGTTTCGAGGTGCGTGACGTACACTATACCCACTATGGTCGTCTCTGTCCTATTGAGACACCTGAAGGACCGAACATCGGTTTGATTTCGTCCTTGTGTATCTATGCCAAGATCAACGACTTGGGCTTCATCGAGACGCCTTATCGTAAGGCAGAGAACGGTGTTGTAGATTTGGACAATGACCACGTGATGTACCTTACCGCCGAGGATGAGGAACCGATGACGGTGGCACAGGGTAATGCTCCCTTGGACGAGAACGGTCAGTTCATTCGTAATAAGGTTAAAGCCCGTTATGGTGCCGACTTCCCTGTAGTAGCGCCCAACGAAGTGAATGCGATGGACGTTTCGCCTTCGCAAATCGCTTCTATCGCTGCTGCGTTGATTCCTTTCTTGGAGCACGATGATGCTCACCGTGCTTTGATGGGTTCCAACATGATGCGTCAGGGTGTGCCTTTGCTGCGTCCGGAAGCACCTATCGTTGGTACCGGTATCGAGGGTCAGTTGATTCGTGACAGCCGCACTCAAATTGTAGCCGAGGGTGCCGGTACTGTTACCTACGTTGATGCCGATGCTATTCATATCCTGTATGACCGCGACGAGGAGCAGGAGTTCGTCTCCTTCGACTCGGCGGAGAAAATATATAAAATGCCTAAGTTCCAGCGCACCAACCAAGATACGACCATGGACCTCCGTCCTATCGTGCGTAAGGGCGACCGCGTGGAAGCAGGGCAAATACTTACCGAGGGTTATGCCACCGAAAATGGTGAGTTGGCTTTAGGTAAGAACCTCAAAGTTGCTTATATTCCTTGGAAGGGTTACAACTACGAGGATGCCATCGTCCTGAGCGAGCGCATCGTGCGTGAAGATATGTTTACGTCCGTGCACGTGGTGGAGAACCTGCTCGAAGTGCGCGAAACGAAGCGTGGCTTGGAGGAGTTCACTGCCGACATTCCTAATGTCAGCGAGGACGCCACTAAGGACTTGGACGAGAACGGTATCGTTCGTATCGGTGCCCACATCATGCCGGGCAGCATCATGGTTGGTAAGATTACACCGAAAGGTGAGTCCGATCCTTCGCCTGAAGAGAAGTTGCTGAAGGCCATCTTCGGTGACAAGGCCGGTGATGTGAAGGACGCTTCCCTGAAAGCTACTCCGTCGTTGGAGGGTGTCGTTATTGACCGCAAACTCTACACACGTGCCATGAAAGACCGTGAGCAGAAGAAGGCCGATAAACTCGTTATCGCCGAGATGGACGAGCGCTTCAAGGCCGATGCAGAGGCCCTGCGTCAGCTCTTGATTGATAAACTGTCCAACTTGTTGAAGGGCCGTAAGAGTCAGGGCGTTTATGACCTGATTGGTACCGAGATGATTGCCAAGGATCAGACCTTCACCAAGGAGCGCCTGAATCAGATTGATTACGCTTCCGTTCTCTTGGAGAACTGGACCAGTGATGAGCACAAGAACGAGCTCGTTCAGCAGTGCGTTGTTAACTACCTCTGCAAACTCAAGGATTTGGATGCTACTCTCAAGCGCGATAAGTTCAACCTCACCATCGGTGACGAACTGCCCAACGGTATCATTCAAATGGCTAAGGTTTATTTGGCTAAGAGCCGTAAGATTCGCGTGGGTGATAAGCTCGCCGGTCGTCACGGTAACAAGGGTATCGTTTCCAAGATTGTCCGCGTAGAGGATATGCCTTTCTTGGCAGACGGAACGCCTGTTGATATCGTCCTCAACCCGCTGGGTGTGCCTTCTCGTATGAACATCGGTCAGATCTTCGAGGCTGTCCTCGGTTGGGCCGGTCGTGAGTTAGGCGTTAAGTTCGCTACTCCTATCTTCGATGGCTGTACACTTGACTCCCTCAACGAGTGGACCGACAAAGCCGGTCTGCCTCGCGCAGGTAAGACGCAGTTGTATAATGGTGAGACGGGTGAGCCGTTTGACCAGATGGCTACCGTCGGTGTCACTTACTTCATGAAGTTAGGCCACATGGTCGATGATAAGATGCACGCCCGTTCTATCGGTCCGTATAGTTTGATTACCCAACAACCTCTGGGCGGTAAAGCTCAGTTCGGTGGTCAGCGTTTCGGTGAGATGGAGGTTTGGGCTCTCGAGGCTCACGGTGCCGCTCACGTTCTGCAAGAGATATTAACAGTTAAGTCCGATGATGTCACGGGTCGTGCTCGTACTTATGAGGCTATCGTGAAGGGCGAATCGATGCCTACTCCGGGTATCCCAGAGTCCCTCAACGTCTTACTACATGAGTTACAAGGACTTGCTCTGTCAATCACTTTGGAATAATTAAAAACTTACAACTATGGCTTTAAAACAAGATAACACTAAGAAAACCGGTTTCTCGAAGATCACCATTGGTCTGGCTTCCCCCGACGAGATTATGGCTATCTCCAGCGGTGAAGTGCTCAAACCGGAAACTATCAACTACCGCACTTACAAACCCGAACGTGACGGTTTGTTCTGCGAGCGCATCTTCGGTCCTACCAAGGACTATGAGTGCCATTGCGGTAAGTACAAACGTATCCGTTATAAAGGTATCGTCTGCGAGCGTTGCGGTGTCGAGGTTACTGAGAAGAAAGTGCGCCGTGAGCGGATGGGTCACATCAAACTCGTTGTGCCCGTGGCACATATCTGGTACCTTCGTTCGCTGCCTTCCAAGATGGCTGCCTTGCTCGGTATTCCTACTAAGAAACTCGATAGCGTCATTTACTACGAGAAATACCTCGTCCTCCAAGCCGGTGTACTCGCCGGTCAGCAGATTGGTGACGATGTAGTTGAGGAAAAAATGTTGCTCGAGGAGGAGGAGTACGAAGAGTTGCTCAGCCGTCTGCCCGAGGGCAATCAGGAGTTGGAAGATACCAATCCCGATAAGTTCATCGCCAAGATGGGTGCTGAGGCCATCTACGACTTGCTCGTGAAGATTGATTTGGACTCACTCAGTTACTCGCTGCGTGCTGAGGCCGATCAGGATAGCTCGCAACAGAAGAAGCAGGAGGCCCTCAAACGCCTCCAAATCGTGGAGTCTTTCCGCGCTTCCAAGGGCAAGAACCGTCCCGAGTGGATGATTCTGCAAGTGGTGCCTGTTACACCGCCTGAACTCCGTCCCTTGGTTCCGTTGGATGGTGGACGTTTCGCTACCTCTGACCTCAACGACCTCTACCGTCGCGTGATTATCCGTAATAACCGTCTCAAACGACTCGTTGAAATCAAGGCACCGGACGTTATTCTGCGTAACGAGAAACGTATGCTGCAGGAGGCCGTTGACAGCTTGTTCGACAATAGCCGTAAGACCACGGCTATCAAGTCTGAGGCCAACCGTCCGCTTAAGTCTCTCTCTGACTCCTTGAAGGGTAAACAGGGACGTTTCCGTCAGAACTTGCTCGGTAAACGTGTGGACTATTCGGCACGTTCGGTTATCGTTGTTGGTCCTGAACTTAAGATGCACGAGTGCGGTCTGCCTAAGGAAATGGCTGCCGAACTGTATAAACCGTTCATCATTCGTAAACTCATCGAGCGTGGCTTGGTTAAGACCGTTAAGTCTGCCAAGAAGATTATCGACCGTCGCGATGCTGTCATTTGGGAGATTTTGGAGCACGTCATGGAGGGACACCCTGTCCTGCTTAACCGTGCGCCGACCTTGCACCGTCATGGTATTTTGGCCTTCCAACCGCGTATGATTGAGGGTAAAGCTATTCAGTTGCACCCGCTGGCTTGTGCCGGTTTCAACGCCGACTTCGATGGTGACCAGATGGCCGTTCACTTGCCTCTGTCCAACGAAGCTGTCCTTGAGGCACAGCTGCTCATGTTGGGTTCGCACAATATCCTTGACCCTGCCAACGGTAATCCTATCACCGTGCCTTCTCAGGATATGATTCTCGGTCTGTATTATATTACCAAACCCCGTACCGGTGTCAAGGGTGAAGGATTGATTTTCTATAGCCCCGAAGAGTGCTTTATCGCCCTCAACGAGGGTAGGGTAGATATTCACGCCAACGTGAAGATTCGTATCAAGAACGAACTCGTCGAGACGACCCCGGGTCGTGCTATCGTCAACCAATACGTGCCTGAAGAGGTCGGCTATCAGAATGCCACCCTCAAGAAAGGCGAGGTGAAGAAAATCATCGCCAAGGTCATTAAGACGTGTGGTGTAGCACGTACGGCGCAGTTCTTGGACGACATCAAGAACCTCGGTTACCAAAAGGCCTTCGAGGGTGGTCTGTCCTTCAACTTGAACGATATCCTCGTTCCTGCCGAGAAGGAAGCCATGGTGAAGAAAGGTAACGAAGAGGTCGAGAACTTCACCGAACTCTACAACTACGGTGAAATCAACGACGATGAGCGTTACAACAACGTTGTTAATACGTGGAACAAGATAGATAAGGAAATGACCGGTATCCTCATGCAGCACATGAAGGAAGCCGATCAGGGCTTCAATGCCGTGTACATGATGATGGATTCCGGTGCCCGTGGTAACGAACAGCAGATTAAGCAGTTGGCAGGTATTCGTGGTATCATGGGTAAACCGCAAAAAGCCGGTGCCACCGATACACGTACCTCCATCGAGAACCCGATTTTGTCTAACTTCAAGGAGGGTATGTCCGTGTTGGAGTACTTCATCGGTACCCACGGTGCCCGTAAGGGTCTGTCCGATACTGCCTTGAAGACGGCCGATGCCGGTTATCTGACACGTCGTCTCGTCGATGTATCGCACGATGTCATCATCAACGAGGTGGACTGCGGTACCTTGCGTGGCTTGACTGCACGTGCTATCAAGCAGAACGATACCGTCGTTGCTACGCTGACGCAACGTATCTTGGGTCGTGTCTCTGTGCATGATATTCATGACGAGAAGGGCAACCTCATCGTTGCTGCCGGCGAGGAGATTCGCGAAGCACAATGCGATGCCATCAATGCTGCCGGTATTGAGGAAGTGGAGATTCGTTCCGTCCTCACGTGCGAAAGTAAACATGGTGTCTGCGCTAAGTGCTACGGACGTAACTTGGCTACCCGTCTCATGGTGCAGAAGGGTGAGGCAGTCGGCGTCATCGCTGCACAGGCCATTGGTGAGCCCGGTACGCAGTTGACCCTGCGAACCTTCCACTCTGGTGGTTTGGCTGGTAATGCTGCTACGCAGAATACCTATTCTCTCCCCCGTGATGGTCGTATCGAGATTGACGAATTGCGTACCATTCAAACCGAAGATGGCAGTACCATCGTCGTTAGTCGTCTGAACGAGTTGCGTCTCGTTGACCCGACTACGGATGTTGTGCTCACCACCTTCAATATCCCTTACGCCAGCAAGCTGTTCATCACTCCGGGTCAGGAGTACAAGAAGGGCACCGTTGTTTGCGAGTGGGATCCTTATAAAGCTGTTTTGGTACTCGAGCAAGCCGGTACCTTGCGCTATAGCGATGTCATTGAGGGTGTTACCTGCAAGACCATCGTCGATGAGCAAACCGGTAAGAAAGAGGTACATATCACCGATACGCGTGACAAGACCAAACTGCCTATGGCCAATATCGTTGCCAAGGACGGCACTATCCTGCGCTCGTACAACTTGCCTGTCAAGGCCATGTTGGCACAAGCCGATGGCGCTGAGGTCAAGGTCGGCGACTTCCTCTTCACCCAAATCCGTTCCTTCGGTTCGGCAGGTGATATTACCGGTGGTCTGCCTCGTGTTACCGAGCTCTTTGAGGCACGTAATCCGTCTAATCCGGCTATCGTCAGTGAGATTGATGGTGAGGTCTCCTATGGTAAGATTAAGCGCGGTAATCGTGAAATCACCGTTACCAGCCGTCAGGGCGAGCAGAAGAGTTACCTCATTCCGTTGACCAAGCAGATTTTGGTACAGGAGGGCGACTATGTACGTGCCGGTGTGGCGCTGTCTGATGGTGCCATCACGCCCGACGACATCTTGGCTATTCAAGGTCCTACCGCTGTGCAAGACTATATCGTCAACGAGGCACAGTCCGTTTACCGTATGCAAGGTGTGGAAATCAACGATAAGCACTTCGAGATTATCGTGCGCCAGATGATGCGTAAGGTCGAGATTCTCGACGCTGGTGATACACGTTACCTCGAGGGTCAAGTCGTTGATAAGATGGACTTTATGGACGAGAACGACCGTATCTGGGGTAAGAAAGTCATCACCAACCCGGGTGAGAGCGACAACCTCCATGCTGGTCAGATTGTTACTGCCCGTCGTTTCCATGACGAGAACTCGATGCTCCGTCGTAAGGATAAGAAACTCGCTGTTGCGCGTGATGCTGAGTGCGCTACTGCCAAGCAGATTCTGCAAGGTATCACCCGTGCTGCTTTGGGTACTAAGTCCTTCATGTCGGCTGCTTCCTTCCAGGAAACGACTAAGGTGCTTAACGAAGCTGCCATTCAGGGTCGCGTAGATACGCTTGAAGGTATGAAGGAGAACGTTATTTGCGGTAATCTGATTCCTGCTGGTACGGGTCTCCGTGATTTCCAGAAACTGAGTGTGCATAATGCAGAGGAGTACGCAGCCATTCAAGCTGCCCGTGCTGCTGCCGAAGCCGCTTTTGAGGAGGATTAACTCTTTTGCATCTATATCAGGTAAGACCGGCATCTTTGCCGGCCTTACTTTTTTTATCTTTTTTTTCCTCATCGTGCATAATTGTTTTTAACAAAAACCTTAATCCACCCCTTGTGTTTGCTGCTATGTCTCTTCGAGCCATTGCTGCTGTTGCTGTCTATCAATTTTAGTGAGCCGGCTCCCTAATCTTTTCAGCCATCGCCACCATCACCCTGACGGGTTAGCATCAACCCCAAGGCAATAAACCTCAGCGCTTTGCGCTAAAAACCTTTACTCCATACTCTATCTTCCATACTCTATCAGCGCAGCGGTCTATATTTTATTTCTGTTTATCGTCAGAAAACGAATAAGTCCGTAGGACTGTGATAAAGAAATCCAGAAGGACTATATGCTTGCATAATAGGACTTTTGGATTTGTTTAGCGCATTAGCAGTGAAACTGCGTATTGGTTTTCTGAGGTTTTTAAGGTTTTTGTTTCATGCTCCGACGAGAAATATGTTTTATAACATATAAATTTATTTGCATATCTCCTTAAAAAGCAGTATCTTTGCACTCCCAAATGGTAAAAACCATGCCTTTTTGCACCTTTTCGGTGCTTTTTGGCGTGATTTACCTCACTTATGTCTAATTGTACCCACCTATAACCTACCACCTACTACCTACAACCTACCACCTACTACCTACCTTACCTACGAAAAACGTGCTCTTTGTATGTGCTTGCACATCGATCTTTCGGCAGTGGCCGACGGAATAATTGTAAAATCTTTTTGATATATTTGGCGATTAGGGGCTGATACCACAGATGTGGTGTGGTTTAGGTGATAGATGGTAATGGGAAGCTCGCTTACTAATTGCCATATAGCAACTAAAACATAGAAGACGTCAGTCTATCAGACCCAAAGAGCTATATTTGATATATTTGTTAAAACGCATCAAAAACATTTTACCGGACTTGTGGCGCCAGCCACCGTTAAAAAAAACAACGCAATCATTGTTAAACTAAATAAATCTATTATGAAACACATTAACTTTCAATCACTAACGCCTGCGAATACGGGGGGGGGGTCTAAATCTATCTCTTCGCATTCAAAACACACGTCTCTTTTCTCTTCTTTAGCAGTTTTACTGCAATCTTTCAAGGCCTTTTGCCATTCTCTCTTTACTTCTTTATCGATTCACCGATTCCACTCCCCCTTACTGAGGGGGTCGGGGGGTGTCCCTGTTTTTCCCGACGGCGAACCGACGGCGAAAGCTACTATACACTATGCATCATCCACTGTCCTTCCCCCTCTGAAGGGGGACCGAGAGGGTGTCCCTGCTTGCACCGTGGTTTTGCCGACGGTCGACCGACGGTCGAATTATACATCGAGCCACTCTGCAGCACCCGTGCATTGTGCATTGTCAACCGTCAACCGTAGCGGTCTCCCCCTCCGGGATAACCGGTCCAACCGGACGAGCGCAGCGTTCCGCCGTGTCGCCTCCCTTCTTTGCATCCTTATGCTCAGCATCGGGAATATGTGGGGAGCAACTGCGTTATCTAGTCTTAATTTTGAAATGGGGGAGAATAGTGCCCTTCCTTCGAACTATTCATATGGTCAAAATACACCATTGGGAATCAGCAATGTTTATAACAAATACGCCATTGAATGTACTGGTAGCACAACTTTGACTTTTAATACTGATGGTTCTCCTGTGTTGTCTTCTGGTAAGAGATGGATGGCTTTCTGTCCCGATGAGGATTGTAGTGTGACCTTAACGGTAGCGGGTTCGTCTACATCAAAAATAGTTTATGTTTACGATGCAAACCATAAAACTACTAGTGATAATATAGCAAAGCATCAAATGACCGCAAAGACGACTTGGGAAGAATTTACAATAAACGGACTTAAGAAAAACACATGGTATGTGATAGGTTTTGGTGGATCGAGTACATATGTCCATAGTGCTGCTTTTACTGCCGCTTCTTCCTCTACCTCTCATACTCTTTCTTCTGCGGTTAGTCCATCCGGTAAGGCAACAGTTACTTTAGGTGCCACTTCTGTCGCTGAAGGAAGCACCACAACTGCTACTTATAGTAGTATTGATGATGCGTATGAGTTTGATTATTGGTCAATCTCTGGCACAAGTGCTTCGTTGTCTTCTACAACCGCTAACCCTACTACCATTACAATGGGTACTGCCGATGCCACCGTTACCGCCAATCTAAAAGAAAAATCCTCCTCTTGCACCGCTCCTACTGCCTCTTGGGCTACGGCTCCTGCTAACCTAACCGTTGGTGGTGCGGATGGTTCAGCATCTATTACTACCAATTATGCTACAGGCGTGATTTGGTCTTCATCAAACACGAATGTTGCTACAATTTCAGGCAATGGCACAGCAAGTGCTACTATTCACCCTCTCGCAGCAGGTGCTACCACTATTACCGCCACCGTCACAGGTGATGGCACTACATATTGCACAGGTCCTGCTACTGTTGACCAAAACATCACCGTCTCCGCTGCCCTTACTCCCACAGAATGTAGTAATAGCGGACATATCTTTGCCTACAACGATGCAGACCGTATCAAAAATGGCGTTCGCATGAACCCATTAGGCAATGCAATCGTAGCAGGTGCAGAAACTGCAATTTCGGGAAATCTTCCTAATATCAATGTCGCTGGAGTTTCCAGTGTTACTTTGACCAGCTGCTATTCAGAAGATAAAAGTAGTTTCCCATATATGGCTTCATATATCAAAGCAAAAACATCTGGCTCATCCATTACAATTACTCTTGCTACTGGATATACTGGCACTTTAACCATCTATTTTGGTGCCTATAGCAGTAGTAAAACTTCCAAAGTAACTAATGCTGCAAATTCGGCAACAGCTACTTCTGACGGAAGATCTGCTGAAACAGAAAATAATTATACCAGCAAAACACTTGCTTTGGTATCTGGTGCTAATACTCTGACATTTGGCAGCAACAATGCCTATATTTCGCACATGGACATTGCTACTGTCGCCCCTTCCTCCACTCACACCATCACTTTCCATAAGAACGATGGTGTCTCTCCTGAGACCACGACAACGCAAATTGTAAACCACAACGAATCTACTGCCCTTACTTCTATCTCAACTATTGGCTGGACTCGCTCTGGCTACAACTTTGCAGGTTGGGCAGAAACCGCAGATGGTGCAAAGGCATACGATGACGGTGGTAATATCACCCTCACAGCAGACAAAGACCTTTATGCCCAATGGACACAAGATGTTATTTCTTTACCTGGTACACTTCTTCCTGCTGATGCATCTTTATCTACTAATGCATCTATTGATGCCAATGGAGGTATTCTTTTTGTTGACGCTACAGCAGATCAAGAATGGGCAACTTGGAATGTTTCCTTTGCACAAGCAGGTACCTATACCGTTTCCACAAATGTGATTTGTGATAATGGTCATAATATGCATGTTGGAGTTTACAATGGTGACCAATTAGTTGGAGAAGAGGTGAATGAAGGTGGCTTCGTTGATGGATATAATGAACAAACATTAAAAACATTAGGAAATATTACTATTCCGAGTGCTGGTAATTATACTGTTAAATTCACAAACTCCATTCAATGGACTCATTTAAGTCTTCTTAGCATTACTTTTGCTTCAGTTACTCCACCTACCCATAATCTTTCTTCTGCGGTTAATCCATCCGGTAAGGCAACGGTTACTTTGAGTGCCACTTCTGTTGCAGAAGGAGGCACCGCAACTGCTACTTATAGTAGTATTAATGCTGCGTATGAGTTTGATTATTGGTCAATCTCTGGCACAGGTGCTTTGTTGTCTTCTACAACAGACAACCCTACTACTATCACAATGGGCACAACCGATGCCACCGTTACCGCCAATCTAAAAGAAAAAACTCCTGTTACAGACGAGGTTACTGCCGAATGGGGATACCTTAGAGATGCTGTAAAAGAACCTTTCCCTGCAACGGCAAATACTCCAAGCACGATAGACGGAAATATTACTATTACAGCCAAACAAGCTGCATGTACAAGTAATACATCGAATTTTGCTAAGGATTGTGAATATAAAACTCCTTGTGAACGAATTACAACTGGCGCAAATGATATAAATATTACTCTTCGGGAAGGTCTTACGATGACTGAATTATCCATATCTTTAATGAATACCTGGTCTGGTGCACCCGATGGAGTTGAAATTAGTTTTTACGACGAATCAGGGGGAATTATACCTGATTACACAAAACTTGTAAGTTTTAATGTCCCGACAGACAATCAAATAGTCACTCCTATTGATGTTCCGGATGGTGCTAAATCTGCCAAAATTTCTCAAAAGGCAAATGTATGGAATACTTGGGATATCTATTACCTTAAAGTAACTGCCTCTTCCGGCTCTACCTCTCCTCAACATCGCACTATCACGCTTGACCCCAATGGTGGCTCATTTACTACTCCAGAGGGGTGGACTTTATCTGAAGGTAAACTTACAGCAGAGGTCTATGAGAATGCAGATTTAACTTTGCCTAACTGCTCTATCGTTTCTCGCAGTGGATATACTGCTGATGGCTGGTACACTGGCACAACTGATGGTGACAAATATACCACTATCACCTATGCCCAAGCCGAAAATGTCAGCACTCTCTATCCCCACTGGACAGAGACCCCCCCCACTCCTTCTGGTGATGCAATTGTTTGGGACTTTACAACAAATGATTTTTTGAAAGAGGGAACATGGCAGAATGGTGCTGGAAATGTTAATACTGCTTACGCAACGGATGGCAAAACAACATTGTTATACAAATCGAGTGGCTCTGGGGATAAATGGCAGGAGAATCAACTTCAAACTAATGGAAAAACATCTTATTCCAGTAATATCTTGAATCAAGCATATTTTACATTGCCATCATTATCTGGAACGGGTATTTTGACAATAACTTATGGTACAACAGCGGGAAATATGTCTTTGCGGAATTCAACAAATAGTGCAATTGTTGTAGTCGCATCTTTTACTGGAAGTACATCGACTTCAGTGTCTTCTGATACAATAACATTGGATGAAGATGTAACATATTATCTAACAATGGAAGCAAAGTCATATCTCAAGGAAATTAGGTGGACTCCTACTGCTCCTCCAACTCTTACTACAGAATGGGGATGGTTGGGGATTGTAGAAAAAACGCCTATCCCCAATAATACATCTTCTACAATAAATGGCGTTACACTAACAACCAGAGAGGCATATTGGAATAGTGGTTCACCTGCAGGTTATAATACAACATCCAGCTCTACAAATAATGGAAAAATCAACCATTTTGTAGATATTAACCTATTAACAGATACAATTGATATCACTCTTGAGTCTGGGATGACTTTGAAGTCCGTGACTACATCCAATATGTTGGCTAATAATTTGCAGATACAATTCTACAGTTCTGCCATTCCTAATACGAATGCAAAACTTGGGGATGCTGAAATACTAACAGGAAACGCACAAAATAGTCCGCAAGAATTTACAATATCTGAAGCTCCCAAAGGTGCCCTATCTGCTCAAATATTCCGAGCTACTACAGCTGCTGCGAATACTTATTTTTACTATTGTAAAGTCGAAGCTACCGCCACTCCTCCTGTTACCACCTACTCTATCACCTATAATTGCGACAATGCAGATAGTGACTGCCCACAGGATGTGGCAAGTGCTATTAGTCTGCCAGATCCTCTGCCTGATGCTCCTATTAAAACTGGCTACACCTTCAATGGATGGTACACCAATTCGGACAAGACAACTCTTGCCGTCGCAGGTGCTCCTCTTACTGCCAACACCACCCTTTACGCCAAGTGGACAAAACAAATTGTTCCTTATACGGACGACTTATGGTTAGTTGGTTCAAATTTCTCTTGGGGATGGACATTAACCAGTGCTCCAAAAATGGAAAAAGATGACAAGGGAAACTATTCTTGGAAAGGGCAAATAAATACCAATAATGATGATGGCTTTAAATTCGTATGCCAAACAGGTGGCTTCTATCCAGGTTTTGTCGCAAAGAAACCACAAGGTGGTGGTAATGTCAATGTTAATGCTGGTGGAACATTTGATGTCTTATACACTAATAGCAGTGACGATGATTGTAAGTTTATGTTAACCGAAAATTCGGGCATCTATACTATTACCCTCGACCTTACCGACAAGGACAATGGCACAATGACCATCACCGAAGTCAAAACGATTACCTTCCACAGCAATTATGGTTCAGAAGTTAGTCCTCTACATGTTGTTACTGGTCAAAAGGCAACACAACCTGCTACCCCAACCAAAAATAATAATACTTTCCAAGGTTGGTTTACCGATGCTACTCTCACGCAATCATACGACTGGAACTCCCTCGTTAATGATGACATCGACCTCTATGCCAAGTGGGAATATACGGGTACTGTTTACTATATCAATGGTAGTAATTTAGGTATTGCTGATTGGAATAGTGGCGATTGGGATCCTAATATGCCCAAGGTTCCTCAAATGACCAAAAATGATGACCACATTGAATATACCGTGCCTGTAGCATTTAAGAAAGGTGACGATATTCGTTTTGCATTGGTTCCGTGTAATCAAAAATGGAATGACAATAATTCGTGTTGGAATAATGCATTAAAATATCCTGCTTTCTCTGCCGACCGTTCTACGGGCACGATTGCTACATATCAAGAGGATAATAATACCAACCGTAATATCAAAATCAATCTCACAGGCGATGATAATTATAGCATCACTATGTGCTACGATGGCGTAAATGTATATGCCGTAATAGAACAAACCGCACCCCCTTGCGCCGCTCCTACATCGGTATCTGTAGGTCCAACATCTGAAGCGGGCAACTATGGTTATCGGTACTCAACAGGTGAGACTATCAAACTGACCGCCACCGCAACAGGCGGAAACGGCACTTATTCCTACCAATGGCAGAAATTGATTGGTTCAGACTGGACAGACATAAGCAACGCAACAAATGCCGACTTGCAAATTAGCAATTGCTCACATCAAGACGGCGGTAGCTATCGCTGTGTGGTTAGTACAGGTGAAACATGCTCTAAGGAAAGTGACCCGTATTTTGTTCGCATCTATACATTAGACGGTAATTACTATGGTAGTGATTTTGTTAAAAATCCCATTGTGTGGACTAGTGAGAAAGTTGGTGTAGCAACGGTTCATTTGAATGAGAGTAGTACTTATTTGTTTAAGGTTACTGACAACGATGGCGGTAGCCAAAAATGGTATGGAAGCGGTGCTGGCAACTATATTATCCAAACAGGGGACAACAAGGATTGCGGAACGGGTAATAGTGATATTCGCCTGTTCACAGGTCCTGCTGGCGATTATACCTTTACAGTGGATATAACCAATGCCCCCGACTATGTGAATGTTGTCACAAATTATCCAGAGGTTACGCACCCCGTACAGGGCTATGTGTATTTAACCAAATGGTGGGATTGTTACGTACATTTCTGGTATAATAACGATGACGTTCTTACGTCGTGGGGTTCTGACCCGAAAATTAACACTTATACCACTATCTGCGGCACTGATTATTGGTATTTCCCCGTTTTGGATCATTATATGAACTTCATTGCGAAAAATAATACAAAAGATGCTACTGATGGTAATACAACAGGCGACCAATGGACTTCTGACCATTCGGGTAAATATATTACTCATGATGGCTCTAATTGGGGATGGCACGATTTTGCTACTTACTCCATTACCTTCAACGGCAATGGCAATACGGATGGTGAAATGACAAATGTAACGGGTATTTGCCCCGGCTCAAGCGTTACTTTGGCTGCCAATGCCTATACCAAAACCGGCTACAACTTTGCAGGTTGGGCAACAACTTCATCTGGTTCCAAAGCGTATGACGACGAAGCCCAATTCATAGTTAATAACGACCTCCCCCTATTCGCCCTTTGGACGGCTAAGATTTATACCGTTATACTTGACAAACAAGGTGGTCAAGATGGCTCAGATAATGTACAAATAACCTACGATACGAAGACATCCACAGTCACACCACCTACTAAAACTGGCTACGATTTCCAAGGTTACTACGCCAAAACTGGTGGACAAGGCACCAAGTATTTTGACAAAGATGGAAATGCCGCCGAGACGTGGGATATTACTGAGGACAATACTACTCTCTTTGCCCATTGGACTCCTATTGAATACACCATCCACTACGACAATTTGAATGGCACAACCAAAGCAGATGAAACTTATACTATCGAATCAGATGATATTACCCTGACTGCTCCCACTGGCACCTATGCTGGCTACACCTTTGCTGGCTGGTACGATGGTGATGGTAATAAAGTGGAAACAATTGCTCAAGGCACTACAGGTGACATCACCTTAACTGCTAACTGGACGAAAGAGTTGCAAACTCCTGAGGTTACTTGGGCAGACTTTGCAGATGCAAGTTTGGGCGAATTGGTTACTTTCACTATCACTACTACCAGTGATGCGGATTTAACAGGTGATGATGTCTTAACTGTCGAAAATGGCACATTGAAGAATAAAACCATTGATGGCAAGACTATCACGGCTCAAGTGGCATGTCCCACTACAGCCGGCACGGTTACGGTCAAGTTCGCTACTGATGCAACCGCCACCTATAAAGCTACCGAAACCATCTCCAAAACCATCTCCGTCAAAGCATGTGAAACAGAGACAACTGATTTATATAATGTAACATTTACATCTGTTCCAACAAGTGGCTCTGAAATGGATGTTACGGGTGGTAAATGTACTGTAATAAATTGTGGAACTGGTTCAACTATTAATGACCATTGTTATATAAAACTTTCTGGAGATGTTGGTATATCAAGTAAGTCTTCGGGCAAGTCCTTCTCCAATGCTATTATATGCTCCGTCAATGAGGAGATAAAAGTAGGAGATGTTATTTCTGTCAAATATATTTGTACGAATACTAATTATGATCAGCCATCAAAACTATATACCAATAATCTAACTACCTTAACCAATGTTACAACTTTGGCTCAACCTACAGATAAGAATGTAGAGACGATAGGAAATTATACAGTTGTCGCAAATGATGGTATTGCGGGACAAACCTCTTTTGTAGTTGGTCGTGGTGGTTCCAACAACTATATTAATAGCGTTTTCATTTCTCGCAAATCTACCAAATATGTTTCTCCTGACCTCACTTGGGTAGATGAAGCACCTGCCAAACGTCCTTGGGCAGATGGCGGTTTCACTATCTCCGCTGTTTCAGATGAGTCTGCTGGTGCAATCACTTACAGCAGTACCAATACCGATGTGGCAACCGTTGATGCTACAACTGGCGTGGTAACCTTAGTAGGAGCCGGTACTACTGAACTGAAAGCAACTATAGCTATCTATGGCTGTTTTGCCGAACAAGTTGTATCTTCTACGATGGAGGTTACCTATCCTTCTTGCACGGCTCCCACTATCACGACAGATCCAGTAGGTGGTACATACGAGAAAGATGCCAAGATAACGCTATCCGTTGTGGCGGAAAAAGCCGACCCGAATGACAATCTGTCGTATCAATGGCAATCTTCTGTAGATAATGAAGAATGGGCTAATTTAACAGATGATACCAATAGCGATACCTATTCACCCTCGTCTGCTGCTGCCGGCACTTTGTATTATCGTTGCGTAGTAACTGCTTCACAAGACCGCCACTATTCAGCAAGTGCAAACTCTAATTCGGCTGCCATCACCATTACGGCTATTACCATTACTTTTGATGGCAATGGCGATGATGTAGAAGGTACAACCGAAGCAGTGTACTTCCAAACAGGCGATGATGTTACATTACCCAATAACGGATTTACATTGGGCTGCAACATCTTTGCAGGTTGGGCTACTACCCCAACAGGAGTGGTTATGTACGCCGATGGCGAAGTGATTGAGAACATCCCGGCTACTGAGGACTTTACCCTCTACGCCAAGTGGAATCCGTCTCTGGAACAACACTATTCTGCCGTATTTAATAATATCGACAAATTTGATATATCTTATGATGTAGAGAAGGATATTGTCACAAATGGAATAAGTATTGCATTGAGCAATGCGTCCTCGGATACTAAGCATAAGATGACGAAACCGGCAATCAAAGGTAGTAGTAATAGCACCATTGTTACGATTACTGTCCCTGCTGATGTAACTAACGGAACTATCTCAGTTAGTGCGGCTACATATAATGGTGGTGATGCTACGTTGGCTATTGCTGGTGAGACCGGCAATCTGACGACTCAATCGCTAAAAGGAACAATTGTCAATGGTGATGCCGCCGAATGGACTGCCCCGACATTGGAAACCGCTTCCTGTACTATTACAAGTGGTGGAACCTATTACATTAAGGAAACGAGTGGAACGAATAATATCTATATCTATTCGTTCTCTGTAACGGCTTCTGACGGTTGTACAAATGCTTATGAGTTTATTGGAACAGAGGATTCTGATTGGTCTAAACTGACCAACTGGCAATATCGTAGTGGTGCAATATCCACATTGCCGACTGAAGATATCCAAACCAACATCAAAGCCAATGTAAAAGTAACTGACGCTTCTGCTAAGGCAGCCAAGGTTGTATTGTACGACAACAGCAAGTTGGAAATCAATTCTACCGCTGCTCTGCAAGTAGCAGGTACAGTTAAACGTAGCAACGGTGATCCTACTACCGTCAACGACATCTACATTCACTCTGATGCAACAGGCACTGGTGCCCTCATCTTCGACAATAGCAACGCTGACCGCGCTACGATGGAATACTACTCCAAAGCTTCCGGTGCGCCTAACAGTTGCAAATGGCAATGGGCTGCTACGCCGTTCTGCGATGTGAACGATGTGCAATACAACTACTACGGCGCTTGGCTATCACATTGGGACAACAGCACTAAGGGCTGGGGCGCAATGATGAAGAACGGCGATGGCATGACCCCATTTGATGGCTACTGCATATCTCGTAAAGAGCCAGGCACCTTCTGGATGCAAGGTACACTGGTATCCACCGAAGACCGCGTACAACCGTTGGATTATTCAGGAACGACTAAACGTGCTGGACTGAACATCATCGGTAACTCATGGTCGGCTCCTATCAACATCCACCAATGGGAAGTGTCTGACTTTGTCAATGCTGAGGCCACTATCGTTATCCTCAATACCGGCTTGGACGAGCAAGGAACGGCAGGTGTTGGTAGCGAGGCAGGACAATATATCTCTATCCCTGTTAAAGCTTCACAATTGATGAGCAGTACGTTGCAAGTGATTCCTGCTATGCAGGCCTTCCAAGTACGCGCTACTGCTGCTGATGCCAAAGTGGTAATGAACTACGACCAACTGGTTCGCAAGTCCAACGGTGGTATCGACATTCAGCCAATGCGTGCCCCAAGTCGTGCTACTAACAATGACATAGACCCAGCCGAGGTGGTTACGCTCCGCATAGATGTGAAGGGCGCACGCTACAACGACTTCCTCTATCTATTCCAACACAACCAATTCACAGACGCTGTGGATAACGGTTGGGACGGTGAGAAGATGTTAGGCGATGTCAATGCCGTACAGCTATATGTATTGCCACAAAGTGGTAAACTGGCCGTATCGGCTCAACCTGAGTTGGTGGGCACACAGTTTGGCTTCTACAAAGGCGAAGACGAGACCTATACCATTACTTTCGACTACAATGGTACCGACCGTCTCTATCTCTACGATGCCAATACGGACACCTATACGGAAATCAAGAATGGTAACAGCTATACCTTCTCGTCTTACACCACCAGTTTGGAGCGTCGCTTCTCGCTCACGGACACGAACCCGTATGAGCAGCATCCCATTGTTACCGGCGAAGACGCTATTCACGGCGATATGCTGCCGTACAAGTATATCGAGGAGGAGCACCTGAAGATTCGTCTGAACGGACAACTCTATGATGGCAGAGGTGCAATGTTGAACCGCGTGAAATAAGAAAGGAGGAAGATAGCGATATGAAAATGCTTAAGATAATGAACAACATGATAAAGAACAAGAAAATGTGTGTGTTAACCTGCCTACTGTTGTGTGTGTCTGTAGGTGTGGTGGCCCAGATTGATGGTGCAGCGGCACCATCAGCTGGGTTTGGTTCTACGAGTACAATGATGGGGTCGGGTAGTGCATATAGCTCTACCCCCACCATCAACTCGTATGGTATGGCTGGAGACCCCGGCTATGTTGCTAATCGTGGACGATTAGAGGATCGTGAAGATGCAGGTACACCCGGTGGGGAGCAAACTGATGGACCCGTTCCTGTTGGTGATGCTGTTCCGTTCCTGCTGCTTCTTGCTGCCGGATATGCGTTCTTAGCACGCCGAAAAAGGGCGTAAATTCACCCTCTGTACCTTCGAATTCGTGAAAAAAGCGCTTTTAGGCGCTTTTTTCTTGCATAAGTCAATTTTTTATTGTAATTTTGCGTGCAAATTAGGAGTGGCATTCCTAATCTGTCAAAAAACGGCTTATATGTATCAACGAATCTTACAACAGAAATTAGTAGAATTAAGTGCTAATTGGAGTGTTATCTCGGTGACAGGTCCACGGCAATCAGGCAAGACAACATTGTGCAAAATGGCCTTCCCTGACTATCAGTATGTCAATTTAGAACGTTCTACCACGTGCGAATTGGTGCGTAAGGATATAGAGGGATATTTATTGCAATACCCGCATGGACTGATTATTGATGAAGCCCAGAACTTACCCGAATTGTTTTCTGCCCTACAAGTGGTCGTGGATGAGCATAAGGACTATCGGTATATTTTGAGTGGGAGTAGTGACTTTCTCTTGATGCAAAATATCACCCAATCTTTGGCTGGGCGTGTAGCCGTGCTTCGGCTACTGCCGCTAAGTATTCAGGAATTAGGAAACGATGCACATATTCCTACCGATGAATTACTGTGGCGAGGATTCTATCCTGCTGTATGGGGCGATGGTAAATCGCCTGATATGGTATATGATAGTTACGTAGCCACGTATATACAGCGTGATGTTCGTCAGATCCAGAATGTTAAAGATTTGAGTTTGTTTCAGCGCTTCTTGACACTGCTTGCCTCTCGAGTGGGAAATATGTTTGTGGCATCGTCTATAGGGTCTGAATTGGGAATAGATTACAAAACTATCCAAGCTTGGATGAGTATATTAGAAACATCGTATACGGCATTTACGTTGCAACCTTTTTACCGCAATATAGGTAAGCGACTGACCAAGACCCCAAAGGTATATTTCTACGACGTGGGCTTGGTATCTTATCTTTTGGGTATAACAAATGTGCAGCAGTTGGCGCATCACCCCTTGCGTGGTGCTATATTTGAGAATATGGTGGTATGTGAATTGCTTAAGGGATGTTATAATGCCGGACACAAGAGCAATTTATCCTTTTATAGAGACCAAAGTCAAGAAGTGGATATTATTCAGGAGGAGGCGCAGGGCATTCGGGCAATTGAGATAAAGTCATCAGAGCGTTTTCATGCTGACTTTACCAAAGCCCTCAAGCATTTGCAGACGTTGTTGGGTGATGAAATAGTGTCCTCAAAAGTGGTGTATGCCGGTACAGAGCAGTTATTCACACAATATGGTGGTTTAGTCAACTATCTCAACTTGTAAACTCTCTTCCTCCTCTTCATGGCCCTCCGCCTTCTCTAAAAAGAAAATTAGGGAGCCCCAAAAAGGTTCCCTAATTAGTTTTTTGCGGAAGAGGGGGGATTCGAACCCCCGGTACAGTTACCCGTACGACAGTTTAGCAAACTGTTGGTTTCAGCCACTCACCCACCCTTCCTGTCGTCGAAAGAAACTTCGTGGAATGAATTTGCGATGCAAATTAAGCACTTCGTTCCTTTCTCCTCTTCAAACCACAACAAGTTGTGCTTTGATTTTTTGGCTCGAAATAACTTTCTCGCCGAGGTTGTTGGATTCTTGTCTGAATCTGCTTTCTTTTCAAAAGCGCTGCAAAAGTACAACTTTTTTGGGACATGACCAAATTTTTCGGCAAAAAAATGCAAAATAATTTGCGTATTTGCCAAAATTCTTGTAACTTTGCAGAAAATTAGCGACTATGTTCACACCTTCCGATATTTGTCAGTTGGAGCAGCATCACATTTCTTTGGCTACTGCCGAAACGCAGTTGGAGTGTTTCCGTACAGGTTTTCCTGAATTAGACATTGTAGGGCCCGCCTCTACCAAAAATGGCATCTTCCGTCCATCTGTGGCGGAGAGGAACCATTACGTGCAAGTGTGGCAGCAGTACTTGGCCGAGGGGCATTCTGTCCTCAAGTTCGTTCCTGCCAGCGGCGCTGCCAGCCGTATGTTCAAGGACCTGTTCGCGTATCTCAACGATGGGGTAGAGACGCCTTTTGTCACTACTTTTTTGTCCCATATCGACAAGTTTGCCTTTGGCAAGCAGTTGGAAGGCAAGCAGGGGCAAGATGCCGTGCGGTACCTGCTGCAAGATATGAATTACGGCAATCTGCCCAAGGGCTTGTTGCTATTCCATACTTATCGCGATGGCGCGCGTACGCCCGCTATGGAGCATTTGGTGGAAGGCGCTCTCTATGCGGCGTCCAATGGCATCGTGCGAATACATTTTACCGTCTCGCATGACCATCTGCCGCTTTTCCGCCACCATATAGCGCAATGCCTGCCTGCACTTGAGAAGAAATACAAGGTGCGTTACGAGGTGTCTTTCTCCGAGCAAATGCCTTCTACCGACACGCTGGCTGCCAATCCTGATGGCACACCCTTCCGTCAAGCCGACGGCTCGCTTCTCTTCCGCCCGGGTGGACACGGTGCCCTGATAGAAAACCTCAATCAGCAGCAAGCGGATATCGTCTTTATCAAGAATATAGACAATGTGGTGCCTGACCGCCACAAAAAAGATACGGTCCTTTTCAAACAGGTGCTGGCAGGTGTTCTCGTAGAGGAGCAACAGCGTGTATTCTCCCTGCTGCGCGACCCGTCGGTTAGTGAGGAACAGAAAGCCCTGCTGCGTCGCCCGATACGTGTGTGCGGTGTGGTGAAGAACACCGGCGAACCCGGTGGCGGACCATTCCTTGTGCGTGAAGCAGACGGACGTATATCGCACCAAATACTCGAATCCAGTCAGATTAGCCGCCCTGAGCTGATGGCCAAAGCCACGCACTTCAATCCTGTCGATTTGGTTTGTGCCGTGCGTGACGAGAATGGTAAGCCCTACCATCTGCCGGACTTTGTGGACCCCGCTACGGGCTTTATATCGCATAAGTCCAAGGACGGTAAGGAACTGCTGGCACTGGAGTTACCCGGCCTGTGGAACGGTGCTATGAGCCGCTGGAACACCTTGTTCGTGGAAGTGCCCGTCTCTACCTTTAACCCTGTTAAAACCGTAAACGACCTACTTCGTGAGCAGCATCAATAACATAGAGATAGAACGCAAGTTCCTTGTTCGGAATGACTCTTACAAGGCGTTAGCGACGGACCATATAGTCATTCGTCAGGGCTATCTGTCACTTAATCCTAATTGCAACGTGCGTATTCGCCGTTGGGGCAATCAGGCATTCCTCACCATTAAATCCAAGGCGCAAGCCAACGGCTTCTCGCGCTATGAGTTTGAAAAAGAGATTTCCCTGCAGGAGGTTGCCGAACTCTTTCGCTTGGCGTTGCCGGGAGTGGTGGAGAAAACGCGCTGGTTGGTGCCTTTGGCAGAAGGACTGACTTGCGAGGTGGACGAGTTCGCCGGTGACAACGAGGGACTGGTAATGGCGGAAGTGGAGTTGCCAAGCGAGGACACGACTTTTGAACACCCTGCTTTCTTGGGTGAGGAGGTAACCTTTGACCCTCGCTATTACAACTCGTTCCTATCGCAACGCCCCTATAAAACGTGGAATAATAATTAATAGACAATGATAAATAGAACATTAGTGCGGACGAGGGTATTACAAACTCTGTTCGCGTACTATGAAGACGGAGACAAAACACCTGCACAGGCACGAAAAGACCTGCTGACAAGTTTTTCGGATACCTATAATTTATATGCTATGCTGCTGTCTTTGGCGGACGAATTGACCACCTATGCGCAGAACTACATCGCAGAGCAGGGTGAACGGGCACGCTTTACGCACACCAAATATACGCCCAATCGCCGTTTTGCCGATAATACGTTGGCACATCAGATATTCACCAACAAGACCCTTCGCCACTTGCTGTCCGCTTCACACCTGACGTGGGAGCCGGCTATGGACGTGATGGCTGCCCTCTACAAGCAGTTGCAGGAGTGTGACTACTACAAGCAGTTTATGGCACTGGACGCGCCTACATACGAGGACGAAAAACTGCTCTGGCGGAAAATCTACTCCGACCTGCTCCCCGATAACGAGGCACTCCTCACGGCGCTGGAGGAACTGGAACTGAATCTGGACCAGCAGAACTGGCAAGTGGACCTCAATGTGGTGCTCAGTTATGTAGTAAAGACCATCAAGCGTTTCCAGCAGGAGCAGGGTGCCGAGCAACCGATTTTGGAGATGTTTGACTCGGAAGATGAACTGCAGTTTGCGCAACAACTCATGGAGGAAGCGCTGGCGCACAAAGACGAGTATGACGACTTAATCGAGCAGCACCTCAAGAACTGGGAAATAGGTCGTGTGGCCATGATGGACCGTATTATTCTGCAAATGGCACTGACTGAATTGTGTGAATTCCCGGACATAGCGGCACAGGTCACCCTCAACGAGTATATCGAGCTCACCAAAGAGTATTCGTCGGACAAGAGTTATGTCTTTGTCAATGGTATATTAGACGAAATCATTCGTACACAACAACTATTTAAAATCCAATAATTATGCTGAATTTTATTTTCTTACAAGCTGCCAACGCTGCAGCCCCCCAACAGGGTAGTCAATGGAGTTTCTGGATTATGATGATCCTCATCTTCGTGGTATTCTATTTCTTCATGATTCGTCCTCAGACCAAGAAGCAAAAGGAGTTGCAAAAGCAACGTGAGGCCATGAAAAAGGGAGATAAAGTGATTACCGCAGGTGGTATTCACGGTATCATTCGTGAGGTACAGGACACTACCTTCCTCATCGAGGTTGCCAAAGATGTTGTTCTCAAGTTAGACAAAGCCAGCGTTTATGCTTCTGCCGAAGACGTACAAGCCGACGCTGCCAATGCAAACACAAAATAATTAGCGCGTATGAAACCTATTCAAATGGTGGATCTGCAATCGCAGTACCAACGTATCAAAGCCGACATAGATCGCGGCATTATGGATGTTATTGAGTCGGCCCAGTTCATCAAGGGTCCTCAAGTTACGGCTTTTCAGGAGCATTTGCAGCAATATACGGGTGCCAAGCACGTTATTCCTGTTGGCAACGGTACCGATGCCCTGCAAATAGCCCTTATGGCACTTGGGCTCAAACCCGGTGACGAGGTCATCACTCCCACGTTTACGTTTATCGCTACCGCCGAAGTGGTGGCGCTGTTGGGACTGACTCCCGTGGTGGTAGATGTCGATTGGGACACAATGAATATATCCGTTGACGCCATCCGCAAAGCCATCACACCCAAGACCAAAGCCATCGTACCTGTTCACCTCTTCGGTCAGTGTGCCGATATGGAGCAGATTCTCCAAATCGCCAAAGAGCACAACTTATATGTTGTCGAAGACGGTTGTCAGGCCATTGGTTCGGTTTATACGTTCTCCGATGGTACACGCAAACAGGCATGTACGATGGGCGAAATAGGTTGCACATCGTTCTTCCCGTCCAAGAACCTCGGTTGCTACGGTGACGGTGGTGCCCTCTTTACCAACGATGATAACTTGGCTGCGCACATTCGTGCTATTGCCAACCACGGTATGGTAGTTCGCTATCACCATGACGAAGTCGGTGTCAATTCGCGTTTGGACAGTATTCAGGCAGCTATTTTGGACGCCAAACTGCCTCACTTGGACGAGTACATCGCTGCTCGCCAACGTGCTGCTGCGCGTTATGACGAGGCCTTTGGCTCTCGTGCCGATATGCTCATTCCCGGACGTAATGCAAACTCCACCCACGTCTTCCACCAATACACCTTGCGCGTGATTGGTCAGGACCGCGATGCCCTCAAGCAGAAACTGGCGGAGAAACAAATACCTGCTATGGTGTACTATCCCGTACCCTTACACATGCAGAAGGCCTACCAAGACCCGCGTTACAAACAGGGTGATTTCCCTGTGGCTGAACGTCTGGCAGGTTGCGTCTTGTCGTTGCCTATGCATACCGAACTGACCGACGAACAACTGGATTATATCATCTCTGCCGTATTAGCATGATTACGCAATCGTTGACATTGACCCAAGGTTTGCAACAGAAGTTGTCGCCATCACAGATTCAAGTGGTGCGCTTGCTCGAATTGCCTTCGTGCGAACTTGGGGCACGTGTCAATGAGGAACTGCAGGAAAATCCCGCTTTGGAGGAGGGTATCGACCCGCAGGAGCCCTTGCGCACGGCCGACGATGCCGATTCGTTGATGGACGAGGATTACACCGATGACTATCGCAATCCGCTCCAAAACGAAGACTTTGACTACGACCAATACGTGCAGGACGACGAACTGCCCGACTATCGTTACCACGATGTAGCGGGTGGTGGTTCGGACGACGATACACGCGACATCCCTTTCTCTGTCGGCGTCAGTTTTGGTGAGTACCTCAAGAGTCAGGTCTATCTTACCCACATGGATAAACCGCAACGGCATATTGCCAAGTTCGTGGTGGGCAATATAGACGAAGACGGTTACTTGCGCCGCCGGCCGGAAGAACTGTGCGACGACCTCTGTTTCCGTGAGGGCCTGACCGTGTCCGACGATGAGATGCGCGAGATAGTGCGCCAGATTCAGACCTTTGACCCCATTGGGGTGGGTGCATACGACTTGCGCGAATGCTTGCTGCTCCAACTCAAAGCCAAAACACCGACACCGGCTATCTTGAATGCTATTCAGATGCTCAAAGTGTACTTTGAAGACTTTTCCAAACGGCACTTTGATACGATACAGGAACGGCTTAAACTCTCGTCGGACGAACTCAAACAGGCCATTGACGAGATAGCACGCCTTAACCCCAAACCCGGTAGCGCATGGCAGGGTACCGTGTACGACCGCAACCAAACGTCGGTGATACCTGATTTCTATGTTGAGAACCAAAACGGCAAACTCGTCCTTTCCCTCAATACCGGCGACATACCTTCCCTGCATGTCAGTCGGGAGTACAAAGAGATGTTGCAGGACTATATGGCCACCGAAAAAAACCGTTCGCGTGAGCAGAAAGAGGCCGTCCGGTTTGTTAAGCAGAAACTCGACGCCGCTCAGGGCTTTATTGATGCCATCAAGCAGCGTAACGAGACGCTGCGGCGCACTATGCAAGCCATTCTGGATAAGCAGTACGATTGGTTTATTGAGGGCGACGAGACTTTCCTCAAACCTATGGTCTTGCAGGATATAGCCACGGTTACGGGTTACGATGTATCGACCATTTCGCGCGTGAGCAATAGTAAATATGTTCAAACCGAATACGGTATATTCCCTCTTAAGTTCTTCTTCTCCGAGAAGATGGTAAATGCCGAAGGCGAGGAAGTCTCCACACGCGAGATTAAGAAAATCCTGTCTGAATGTATTGCTGCCGAAGATAAGCAGTGTCCTCTCACCGACGATGCCTTGGTCGATGTCCTCAAGCAGAAGGGCTATACCATTGCGCGGCGCACGGTGGCTAAGTATCGTGAACAGTTACATTTACCTGTGGCGCGTATGCGACGGCAGTTATGAAGCGCTTTCTGAACATACTGGCTCAATCTGTTAGCATTGTTTGCTACCCGCTCTGGATACCGACCTACGGTATCCTGCTCTTTTGTTGTGCTGTGCAGCAAATCCTTCCCCTGCCGCCCCGCTACTGGCTTGTATCGCTGGGCACTACCTTGTTCCTGACGGGGCTTCTGCCGCTTTCTCTTATCGGTTATCAGGTGCATCAGGGGTATATACAGGATATCTACATTGACCGGCGGGAGGACCGCACCTTGGCATACATCGAAACGGCGCTTGGCTTTGGCTTTTGGTGGTATTTATTGGCTTTTGTGCTGAAAGTCCCATCTTGGCTGTCCGGTATAGCGATAGGGGCTACCGTGTCTATCCTGTTGGTAGCACTTATCAATCGTTGGTGGAAAATATCGGCACATCTTACCGGTATGGGAGGCCTGTTAGGTGGTGTACTCACCTACGCTTTGGCGTATGGTACTTTCCCCTCTGCCCTTATTTACACATTGTTAGGGATTACTTTACTCGTTATGTACGCACGTCTGTACCTTAATGCACACACGCCTTGGCAGGTCATTGCCGGCTTGGCATTGGGATTGCTGTGTACCACTCTTATTCCGTTCTTCTTCTATGGTTAAACGTCTGTGTCATATTGTCCTATTGCTTGCTATATGCGCGTGCGCACAGGCACGAACGCTGTCCTCGCAAGCGCGTGTCTCCTTGCTCACCTGCACACCCGGCGATGAACTCTATACCCGTTACGGTCATACTGCCATTCGGGTGGTGGATCCTGTTTATGCTACGGATTTGGTATTCAACTACGGCACTTTCTCCTTCGACGACCCTGCTTTCTATTGGCACTTCGTGCAGGGCAAGACGTGGTATATGCTGGACATGGAGACCTACGAGGAGTTTATGCCGGAGTATCGCTATACGCACCGTCCTGTGGCAGAGCAGATTTTGGACCTGTCTGCCGACGAACGGCAACGGCTCTTTACCGCCCTCTTGCACAATGCCCAACCGGACAACCGTCTCTATCTGTACAACTTTGTATTCGACAACTGTGCCACGCGGCCTTATCACATGCTGCTATCTATTCTCTCCGATACCGTCACTTCGTCCTACGTAGGGTGGGAGGGACGCTCCTACCGCGATTTCATTCACCACTATACGCGGCACGGCTCTTGGGCTGAGTTTGGTATTGACCTTGTCTTTGGTTACAAAGCCGACCAACTCATGCACGGCGAACAACGGCTTTTCTTGCCGGAGGAGTTAATGCTGTATATCAGCGGTGCCACACGTGCCGACGGACGACCTTTGGTGCGGAACGAACATATCACTCCCTTCTGTATCGCCTCTGTACCTTGGTACCAAACGTGGTACTTCGGTATTGCCCTCTTTGCCGTGTTGATGGTGTGGCTTAATTGGTACGACCGCCGACGAGGCAAACGTACCAAGTGGGTGGACTATACGCTCTATGTGCTCTATGCCCTCATAGCTGCGCTGTTGATATTCCTTATCTTCTTCTCTATTCATCCGTTGGTTTCCATCGGGTGGAGGGTATTCTTACTTCCGTTGATTCATTTATGCACAAGACTTTTCTATATTGGACATTAGCCCTATGCTTGGCGATGCCGGCTGCGGCTAAGCAACTGACCGTCATCGTTGCCGTAGATGGACTGGAACCATCTGCCTTGCGTGAGATGCAACCTTATTGGACTCAGGGTGGCTTGCGTACCTTGTCCGAAGAGGCCTACCAAACCTCTATCGCCTTCCCTCATTGGTTATATGGCGGAGAAGAGAGTTTGGCAACCATTCTCACGGGACGCTATCCCTCCGAACATGGTGTTTGTGCCAACTATGCCTTCTCACGTGCTACACGGCAGGTCTATGATGTCTTTCGCTCCGACCGCCGCTTAGGTATAGGTACTGCTGATTCTTACACAGCTGATGCCCTACTGGTACCTACCGTAACCGACCGTTTGCGTCTGACAGGCAATACATCGGCACGTATCTATGCAGTTGGCTTGCACCCCTCTACTGCCGTTATGCTGGGTGGACATGGTGCCAATGCCGTTTGCTGGCCCGAACGCAATAGCCGTACCGATTCCATGCGTTGGGTCAGTACGTCCTACTACCGTGACGGATTGCCTTCCGAGGCCGACCGCATCAATATATCCGGCCGTCTTGGGGCTATTGTCTCGCGCGAGTGGACACCCTCTATGGACATCAATTCCTATAACCATCCTACCGACGAGGAACGGAAGCACCCGTTTGCGTACCGTGGTGCCGATTGTTTCTTTACCTCTCCTAATGCCAATGCTGCGGTTATTGATTTGGCGCTGGCTATGCAAAGTGCTTATCGGTTGGGGCAACAAACCTTCAACGATGTCCTGCTCTTGGAGATGACCGTTATCACGCCCAAAACGGCACAAGCCCAGATACTGTCGGCAGAGCAGGAAGATATGTACGTGCGCCTCAATAGCGACCTTGGTCTTCTCTTCTCCCAACTGGAAAAGAGGGTAGGGAAGGAGTCCCTGCGCATCGTCTTGATAGGACTGCCTCGCTTGGGCACTAATGCCGCCCGTTTGCAGGAGTGGAATATGCCCATTCATACCTTTAATGCCGACCGTGCCGTGGCACTTACCTCGTCCTATCTGATGGCTATCTATGGGCATGAACGTTGGATAGATGGTTCCTGTGGACCCTCTATTTATCTCAATCGTACGTTGATTGAGCAGAAACATCTGTCTTTAGAGACTTTCCGCCGGCAGGTGGCAGATTTCCTCATGGAGTTCGAAGGTGTACGCTACGCCTGTCCTGCTTCCGAAGCATACCTGCATCCTGATATGATGCACTCCGTACATAAACGCTATATGGGTGATGTGATGTATATGCTGCAACCCGACTACCTGTTTATGGACGAATCGGTCCGTGTACCGTTCTTCCTATGGTCCGGCACACCTATCTCGTTCCCTCCTGCCCTGCATTCTGCCACCGAGGTGTCTGAATATATCTTATAACCAATTCCCCGACTAACCAAATAACTCAATAATATGTTATTCTACGAAATCAAAGTCGCTTACGAGCGTCAAACGGGAGAAGACAATCCCGGCAAAGTAAAAGAAACCTACCTCTTGGAGGGTGTTAATTGTACCGATGTAGAGGGTCGTCTGATGACCGAACTCAAGCCCTATATCTTTGGTGATATAGAGGTCAAAGGGTGCAAACAGGTGCAGTTCTACGATTTGTTGGAGTCCCCTGAGGCCGACCGTTGGTTCAAGGCACGTGTCGAACTCATCACCGTGGAGGACAACGGCAAGGAAACACGCAAGACGGTTTCTATTCTCGTTCAGGCATCTACTATTGCCCAAGCCCTGAAGAACCTCAATGCCTATCTCACTACTTTGGATTGCGAACTGGTATCTATTCAGCGCTCACCCATCTTGGAGGTGTATCGTGCCGTTAAGTAATGCAGATTTCCGTAGCGGATATAGTCAATCAGCGGCGTCAGGCAGCCGGTAAGCGTTGTTTGCCGCATTGGGTCTTTCGCCCGTTGGAACGGCTCATCTGCCAAGATGAGATCAATGCCGGTTTGGCTCGTTATGGCCATCTGCCGCCGTATGACTTTCTCCGTGCGGTCATTCACGATATACTCGGTTGCTCCTACACCCTGCATCTTTCCGATTCCTCTTTTACCGGTGTGCCCGGAGGCACCCGGTTCACCGATTCCCCCAATCCTCTCTTCGTTTCCAACCACCCTTTAGGGGGCTTAGACGGTATGATTCTCATTCTTGCCTTGCACGATTTGGGCTACGATGTGCGCGTTATCGTTAACGATTTCCTGCTTGCGCTCCAACCGCTTGCCCCTCTGTTTGTGCCGGTGAATAAAGTGGGTGGACAGAAACGCGAATATGTCGAGCAGATGCGCCAACTGTGGAGTGGTCCTACGCCTATTCTTTCTTTTCCGGCAGGTGCTTGTTCGCGCCTGATTGACGGCAAAGTGCAGGACCTGCCGTGGCGTCCTACGTACCTTAAAAATGCCGCCACCTACCATCGGGAGATTATTCGCCTTCGGTTTGAGGGACGTAATTCGATGCTCTTTTACCGTGTGGCGCAACTCCGTGCGTGGCTGCATATACCCTTTAATATCGAGATGTTGCTCCTTCCGCGTGAGATGTTCCGTGCTCACGGCTCACACTATCATATCTATCAACTCTAAACTCTCAACTCTCAATTCTCAATTCTCAATTCTCAACTCTCAATTCTCAACTCTATGAAGCCCATCATTCCCCCTGTCGATCGCGACCTGCTCAAGCAGGAACTGACCAAACGTGCGTTCCTCCGCCCTACCAACAAGGCGGATAATGAGATTTATGACATCACGGCAGATACCGCGCCTAACCTGATGCGTGAGATTGCTCGGTTGAGGGAAATCAGTTACCGTGCAGGCGGGGGCTCCACCGGTGCCGAAATGGATATAGACGAGATGGATACGATGACTCATCCTTATCACCAACTCATCGTGTGGGACCCTGTTAATGAGGAAATCATCGGCGGTTACCGTTACCTCTGTTGCTCCGAAGCCACGTTCTCCGAGGACGGACAGCCCTATATCACTTCGGCGCACCTGTACCATTACTCCGACTATTTTATTCGCAATTATCTGCCTTATACCATCGAACTGGGACGTGCCTTTGTGCAGCCCAAGTACCAAAACCGCGATATGGGCGTTAAGTCCCTCTATGCCCTTGACAATATATGGGATGGCATTGGGGCGGTCCTGTACCGCCATTCGGAGATTAAGTACCTCATCGGCAAGGTCACTATCTACCCGCAGTACGACGAACTCTCGCGTAACCTCATCTATGCCTATTTGCGGCGCTACCACAACGACCCCAAGGGGTTGTTCTGCCCCAAGCAGCCGGTGGATATATCGTGCGAGGGACAGGAATTGGCGGACGACCTCTTTATTGGCGATGACCCTTCGCTCAACTATCAAATCCTGCAACGGGCTATTCGGGCACGTGGCTCGGTCATTCCGCCTATGTTCTCCGCCTATCTGAATGTCACGAATAAACTCATGACCTTTGGTAATGCGGTCAACGACGAACTCAGCAATGTGTTTGAAACGGGTATTCTTGTGGCGGTGGACGACATCAATCCCGATAAGCACGACCGTTATATAGGCGTTTATATCGAGTATCTAAAGCAACTCATCGATTCCCGTCGCAAATAAATACCGCTAAACTGTAGGCGCTTGCGCCGTCCTCTAAACTCAAAGAATATGTTAACTAAGTGCTACACGGCCGCCCTTCAGGGTATTGATGCTGCTCTCATCACGGTGGAGATACATGCCATTTCCGGTTCCGATTTCACTTTGGTCGGTTTGCCCGACAATGCTGTCAAGGAGGCGCGTGACCGTATCTATTCCGCCCTTGTGGTCAACGGGCTGGAGCGGCCGCGCCGTACGCTTACCATCAATATGTCGCCGGCTGACCTCAAGAAAGAGGGTGCTGCCTACGACCTGCCGCTGGCTGTGGGTATGTTGGCGGCAACGGAGCAAATCCATACTACGCTCTTGGACCGCTTTATCATTCTTGGTGAATTGTCTTTGGACGGCAGTTTGCAACCTGTTCATGGTGTGCTTCCGGTTGCTTTGATGGCTAAGCGTGAGGGCTTTCGGGGGCTTATCGTTCCTGCTGCCAATGCGCAGGAAGCCGCTGTCGTTGAGGGTTTGGAGGTGTATGCTGTTGAAACGCTGTTAGATGTGGTCCGTTTCTTGGATGGCATTATGCCTCTCACTCCCACACACGTGGACATTGATGCCGTCATTCGCAGTTCGGCTACGGCTGAGTCCGACCTCGATTTTGCTGATGTACGTGGGCAGGAGAAAGTGCGGCGTGCGATGGAGGTGGCGGCTGCCGGCGGACATAATATGCTGATGGTGGGTCCTCCGGGCTCGGGTAAGTCCATGATGGCCAAACGCTTGCCGTCTATCTTGCCTCCCCTCACGTTAGACGAATCGTTGGAGACGACCAAGATACACTCGGTGGCAGGACTCTTGTCGCGCAATCAGTCCTTGGTGGTGACGCGTCCTTTCCGCAGTCCGCACCATACCATTACCGATGTCGCCCTCTGTGGGGGTGGGTCCAATCCGCGACCGGGCGAAATATCATTGGCGCATAACGGTGTCCTCTTCTTGGACGAACTGCCTGAGTACCACCGTGCTACCTTAGAGGTGCTGCGGCAACCTATCGAGGACCGTCACATCACCGTGGCACGCGCCAAGAGCACCATTGACTATCCTGCCTCGTTCATGCTCGTGGCAGCCATGAATCCTTGCCCCTGTGGGCACTATGGCGATGCCACGCACCAATGTACGTGTACGCCGGCGCAGGTACATCGTTATAAGGACAAGATTAGCGGTCCTTTGCTCGACCGTATTGATATACAGACCGATATACAGGCGGTTCCGTATGATAAACTCAAGGACATGCAGCCCGGCGAGAGTTCGGCGGCTATTCGTGCCCGTGTCATTCGTGCCCGCCAAATCCAAGCCGACCGTTTTCTTTCAGACGCAGCAATCCTTACTCCTTCAGCGCAGCGGTCTTTATTCTTTCAGCACAGCGGTCTGATTCATTGTAATGCCCAGATGACCCCCAAGCAGGTTCGTCAGTTCTGCCAACTGGACGCTGCTTGTGACCGGCTTTTGGAGCAATCTATGGCCAAGATGGGACTGTCTGCCCGTGCGTATGACCGTATTCTTAAGGTGGCTCGCACCATTGCCGACCTTGCCGGCAGCGAGCATATCCAAGCCCCTCACCTGATGGAAGCCATCTCGTACCGCCAACTCGACCGCGACAACTGGGGCGAGTAATGTAAGAACTATATCCCTGTCTTTCCCCATAGCACCACCGTAGCACTATTTAGGATGACTATATGTTCCTACTTATCGCCGTCGGCTAGGCAAGTCGGGCACTAATTATCCCGATACGTGAATTTTTCAACTACCTTTCCTTGTCGGTCAATATAACCGTGTAGGTTGATTTCTTCATCATCTGTCATACCATAACCATCACTATCCATATAATACCTGCCATCTGGATTGATTTGCCAATCTACTTTGGCGCGTCCGTCTTGGTAGGAATGGATAAATCCCGGAAAGTGAAAACTCAACCGATGAGCCCTGTCTATTACGTTTTGAGGCAGTCCTTCTAAGGAATCCCAATCTATGTCATTTTCTGTAACAGTCAATAGACATTCATTCTCATCTAACCATTGATATGCACAATGTGAGTTATTATCTACTAAATAGAATGGCTTCCAATATCTGTTCCAACTTAACTCAAATATTTGCATACCTTCTGCTCTGTTTTTAACGCTGTATTCATTTTCGTTGGCCTTCAATTCATCATATAGGGCTCGTGCTTCACTATCGATAGAAACCGATGATACTGGGTCATCTTCGACAGGAGTCGCTAATACTGAGTCATCTGTTGTTTGGTGTTTTTTTATGGCTTTACGGGATTGCTTGATGGCAAAAATGAAACACACTAAAAAAATTATGATAGCGGAAGTGTTAACTGCTATCGTATTTACTTCCAAACAGGCATCATACACTCCATGCATTACCACCGGTACCAAGTATGCTAGAATAAAATACCACTGCTTTTTGGGATTAAAGAACGCAATGGCAAAGAAATATCCCATCATCACGGCAAAGCAGAAATGTCCTGGAATCGAAAAAAAAGCACGCCCGATGGCTACACTTTGCCACGTTTCAAAGTTTGAAAAAAGGTACATAATGTTCTCTGTTGCTGCAAATCCCATCCCGATGCAAGCAGCATAGACAATGCCGTCTAAATGTTCGTTAAAAAACGGATTCTTGCGTACCAACAACCATAACATCAGCATTTTGGCTGCTTCTTCCGGGAAAGCGGCGTTGAAAAAAGCATCTGCTATTGCACCCCAAAAACTATGTTCGTCTATGTTAAATCCTAATAGGTGAGTACCCATTACCAGCAGTATTGCCACGCCAACAGATACGCAACCGTATCCAAAACCTTTAGCAATCAACTTAAACGGTTCAGGACGCTTGCGGTCTTTGATAAGTACATACGCCACTAACACCACTGCCGGTAGAATGGCAGACAATAGTATAAGCCAAAATTGTGTATCCATAAGAATTATTTGTTTAATAGTTGATGGGCACGTTCTATTATCTTTGCCATATGCCATTCGGTGGCTTCGAACATAGCACGATGTAGTGTGGTGGAGAGTTCATAATGAAACTCCATCACGTCCCTATAGTTAGTGTCGGTTAGTTTCTCCCATAGGGTCTCTTTTTGTGCAGCCGCATAGTCTTGTTGCAGTACTAGATTGTCCAATAACCCGTTGTCCATCTCCCGTAGATGGGCAGCCATATCGCGCAACTCATTGATTGTAGCAGTCAAGTCTGTATCTTCGGCTTTCAAGGAAGATATAATCTCTTGTACAAGAGTTGGTTCTGCATCCCAATCTGTATTGAGTTGCATAAAAATCTGTCGAGGCAGTTCAGGTGTCTCGTGTGTATCTAAGTGGCTTGCTCCTGTACTATTTGCCGCCTCTAAATGTTCCTCAAAATACCGCAAGGCATACTGCTGCCACTCAGGAATATGTGGCGAGAGGATGTTGTAGATTGTATATGTCATAAATAACTATGATTTATAAGTTCGTAGGGAAAGTTACAATTTATCATTTTTTGTAGATACTTTGAGATTTATAGGACTCCGTAAATGATTTTATTTTATCCTTTTGAAAATTATAGTATCGTCATCCATCTTTGTCATCATTTCTGTTTTAGTAACATTTTCAATACTAAATGACTCCAAATTAATAGCATCAAGTCCATCAGAAGCAATCTGTTCCATTATTTCAGTTTTATGTTCTTTAATTTGTTTCATGACTGCTTTTTGTGTCGCTTTATCAGTACCCTCTATTTTGATTCCATCTAAACGTATTTGAGGAGATTTCATTTCCATATTTAAACGCACATCGTTTCCTAGAAGACCCCAACTACCAGAAATTACAATAAACAATTTACATTTCAAAGTAACACCTGCAGTTATCTCACTAGCAACATTAAGCATAATGGTCATATTTACAAGATTTTTCTTTGATAGATTGAGCGTTAAGTTCATAATGCCATTATCTATATTTTGTATAGTATTCCATTTTCCCACCACCTGTTTTTCCTGAATAAGAGATGCTGTCTTCCTTAATAACTCAGTGGTATTATAATATGAAATCAACTTATTGTACACATCATAAGAAACGTTAATCGGAATTATAAGCAATCCACGACTACCTTTACCACTCTTCGTTAACTTTTTCAAGGTTTTCAAATCTTGTGTCAGATATAGTTCTGCATCTATCGAATAGTGACTATTATACATATCTTTCTGATGCCAAGTAGAAATATCATCACACGTTATTGACCATGTATCATGCCCTTTGGAATACTTCTCAGACGCATATAGGAGAAAACCTGGGTCTTTGTAATCATACATGGGGAAATGATAAAATCGAGTTTGAATGAGCCCCCCCTTTAACTGTACCCCCATGAGAATCTGTTTACCTTCAGGTATCACGGCACTTCCATAGGTAAAGTTGTAGCGATGGCATGCATCATGCAATCTATTTGCCTCTTTCTGAGTATAGCAAATTTGATGAGGATAGAATCCCAATTCTGAAGGCTTACCTCCAGGCAAATCAAATGTATATATAGAGCTTGTGTTGGTACTAATATTGTGTCTTAACACAACGATTTTCTTTGGAGATTCATTTTTGAGGATAGTTTCTAGATAGAAATAATTCATATTACTGCGAAGGTCCTCTGAAATTGTCCAATCTCCGTATGACAAGATGATGTCACCATTCTTTAACCCGATAGGATTGGCAATCGTTGTGTCTGTCACTTCTATACAGAATGCCTTAGGAAGTTTTTCCTTAAACGATGCCATTGAATCCGAAGGAATGACTTGCATGTTTTCATCATAATAAGTGCCCATGTCGTTGTAGTGATAAACTTCACCATCATCATTGAGACAGACCAAATAAGAAGGTTCATCAAATTCATTAACACCTATCATATCCATCATCTCTCCATACATGGTATAATTCACGTTACATTTATAATACAGGTTGTTCCACCAGCCCACGCGAGCGTGTTCTCCGTATGGTGTTACATCCCATTGAGCAATGATGTTTCCTCCTTCATCATATTGTTTTTGAAACTTTTGTGCTAAACCGACAGGTTTCAAGTACTGGGTGTTTGTAAGGATATTATTGATAGAATCCTTTTCATCTATGGATAGATTGTATTTATTAGCTACCGAATATTCTGTATTCAGATACGGAGTGTCATCTGTATCCAACCATTCTTCTATTTCAGTATTATTCTCATCGTCATAAGTAGTGACATGCTTGTGCCAAGCCTGAATCTCATCTGTAGGCCTTGCGATGGGACTATCTTTCAGGTTATACCAGACTTCAAGAGTAGCACGTCCCTTTACGTCAACAGAATCCACTCGATAGTATCCATCTGTATACCAATAACGAACTTCGTTACCAACACTATCATGTATAAACTTGAACGAAACAACGATGGAATCGTTTTCATCCTTTCTATAGTCAAACTGTGAAAGCGAATTACCCATTTTATCGTATGTTAAAACTCGCCTACAATAATCACCATAGCCATTAATTGGTAGACCTTCATTATTTCGCCATTCAACGAAAAGTAAGTTACCTTTATCGTCATACTCAGTAACGACCTGTGCTATCCCATATTCATCAGTTCCAACCAGTTTGCCTTGCCGATCATAGTTGCTTAATAAAGTTCTTTCACCATGTTCGTTGTATTCACAAACCTCATGATAAACCCCATACTCATTGACATCACGATTTCCTAAAGAATCAAGATACCATCTCTCATGTTCACGATGATACTTATCGTATTTACGTTCATATCCGAATACCTGATTAAAGCATCTCTTTCCTGACATTCGTATGGGTTCGTCGTCTTTCCCCAAATAAAAAGATTTTAACGTGTTCCCATAGTCGTCTGTGCTACTAATCTGCCAACTACAATTACCCCAATCGTCAATCATGGGATTTCCCGCGAGATTAAGAGATGTTTCGCGGATTTGTATGCCATTCTCATCATACTCTTTACTTGTCTGATAAGCACCATCCATATTCAAACGAATACGACCAGTTTCGTCAGTAAAAGCAAAAAGAGTCTCATAACCACGTTTATCCCTCTTAAATTGAACAAAGTTGGCTTGTCCCTTGTAATCACCGATACTATCAGTACGCATAAAGATAGGTAAAGCAAATGCATCTGTATAAGAGCCAGAATAGATAATTGATCCATCGTTCTTGTTCTCTTTAACCTTTACGATATTATAGCAGAACACGATATTTCTATTCGCATCCAATGCACGCTCCTGAATAACTTCCCTACCCTCTGAATCACCAATATATTCCCATTGACATACAGTCTTGAGTTTTTCCACCCAATCTGCATTGGCTCCAGTATCAGATTCATCATTTTGGTTCAAAATATAAGCGCCCCATGAATGATTGGTTGTGAGATTACCATATGCATTGTATGCACGCATAAATGTCCACTTTCCATGTTTGTTTTTATTTGACAACTTGTAATAAACAGGAATGTGTGAAAGTTCCTCTTTCTTTAATGGCTTGCCTATACCTTCGGGCCAGCCATGACACTTAGTGACATTAAGGTAATAGACCGAATCTTTTGCAGATGAGATGGAAGCTTTTATTGTTGTAGTTGTAGATGACATTTTTTCATCATGAATATTAAATTTTGTGTCATCATCTTTATTTAGCAAACTCCAATCGATTTTTATAGCGCCAACACCACGTTCTTTTTGTTTCTCATTATCCTGAGAATAACTTGTAATGGCTGTAAATAGCATTATAATAATGAGAATTATTCTTGTTTTCATTTTATATAATCCTTAATATGTTCATACTCTTGATTGTTGATAGGATGGAAATGATATTCAGCTTTCAAATCTCCCTGTTCCACGGAAAATGTAAGCAATACGTATTTGTTATCAATATAACGAAGTACTTGAATATTTCCACCGTAATTCTCTAAGCCAATCCAATCATCAATGAGATCATCTGCAGAATCACCTAGTTTCCAAGTACCAATTTTAAACAAAATGTCATTATCATATAAACCGTCTCGTCCACTTATATTATGTACCTTATTGAGTACATGCGAACTATAAAGTACACTCTTTTTATTAAGTATATGCAAAAACGGAACTTTTAATGACAAATCCATTGATTCATAAACACTCACGGAGACTTGGAGCCCATTGATTTGATAATTCTTTGTGTTGTGGAAATGATTCATCTTCCCAAGCGGAAGCTCGTTCAACATATATATTCCATGCCCAGCATCAGTGATATAACTATCACCTCCATATTCATTAACTCCTTTTACTGCCACATACATTATATTATTAAAGTCTCTTATAAGTGACATTTTATAGTAGGACCAACCATCCCAATCCCAATTAGAGCATCTCACTGGCGTTCTATCAATTCCTGCAACAGCCCTTGATTCTCGGATGCCATATTCATTGTATGTCCACATTTCTGACTTGCAGATTTCGTCATTGTAATCATAATCATACTCCAGTTCACGCATAACTCGCCCCGATTCTCTTTCTGAAATAAGGACGCTTTTCGAATAAGCACCTAACTTAGTGAATAAATTGTCACAATCATAAAAAGTCGTAGTAATGGTACTATCTTTTCCTTGAATTGCCGTTTCAGTTCTTATTTTATGACATTTTATATTATCAATCTTAATATCAAACATTATCTTTTTTCCATTACACCAATATGATTTTTCAGTTACATTTCTATTAAGATGTGAATATCTTACTTCATAAACCTGAGGTTCCGTCGCATTATCGAAGATTCTTATGGAATCAAGTTCTGTTGAATAGAAGTATTTTGCACTATATGCAAGAGTATCATTTGATATACGTTTTTTTTCAAATAGATCATCGTGGGATTTGTACTTAGCATAAATTCTTTCTGTTCCTTTATACCTAACAGATAGACAATCAATGAATCCCTCGTCCGACATATGTATTGTATCGTTGTAGCCTTTGTACTCCCAAATTACATTTTGTTTTGAATACACAACGCTACATGCATCACTCTTTGTATAACGACCTTTTTCAAATGCAGAATAATGAATCTGAGTAGAGTCAATCCTGTCGCCAAACTTATCAATCTTATACATTGATGTAATATTGCCACTTATAGAATCAACCTGATAACTGTATCCATAATCACCAAATGTGTTAGGCTGAGGAGTTCCCAATACTGTAAAGAAAGAACATCCAGTAATGTAACCATCAGAGACGGTATAGCGAATGCGGTCGGTTCCATTATCACTTATTTGAAGTGCATTTCCGTTCTTGTCATAAAGCACACCCCACATTACATGCTTGGAAGATTGATCGATACCATTTGTTGAGGAATAATTCTCTGAATAAAGTTCCTGTCCATTGATGTCAAATGCAGTTTTCATCGAAATCAAGCCATTTGCATCAGGTGTGTATTGCCAATAAGATACACGCGAAAGGAGTTTTGCAAATTCTGCGGCTTTGGAATCATCAAGTTCCTTGTCAATTATTCTTACGACAGGTGACTCTATGAAAACATTAGTTGCAGGTTCTTCTGCCCAATTTAGAATCTCAACCTTTGTAAAAGGTCTGGGCCTTCCCCAAAAACTTGAGAGTCTTCCATCTCGGGAAAGTTTATAATAAACGGTACAATTTTCTTTTTCTATTGATGAACTCAGTGGGGTACCAAGACCGATTGGCCATCCGTTCTTTGTCGTAAAGTTGCCATATTCCTTTGAATAAGGAAACATGAAACAATAATAAACAGAAGTAAAAGTAAGCAACAGAAAAGCAATGGCACTTGAAAGTATTATTAATCGTCTTTGGTTGCGTTGCTTGATACGTTTGGTTTCGGCCTCCAACTCTGCTTTTTCTCTTGCCGCTTTCTCTTCTATCTCACGTTGCTTTTTCTCTGCTTCTTCTTGTAGTATTCTTTTCTCCTCTTCTTGGCGCAATCGTTCTTCTTCTTGCTGGCGCTGTATAGCTCGTTGCTCTTTTCGTTCTTTGACAACATTACACAACACATCATGAATAAACTCAATACGAAGATCTCCCTCATAATGGAACTGGCGTAGGAGCTTCTTCTCTTCCACCAATCGTTTGATTTCTGTATTAGTAAAACCTCCAGCCTTAAAGTCGGACTTCGAGAGGCTATCCCTTCGGTTTTCGCTCGTAAGAAGCTCCTCTTCCAAGAAATCTATTTGCTCGGGAGAGAGGCCCTCAATAGATTCTTCATAGAAGTCCTTTATGATATCTTTACCAAATGTTTTTATGAGGTCAATGGTAATAGCATCATGTTCAGTTTCTCTTTTGTCATATATTTGGCTAAGGAATAATGAAAGAACTGCGGCATCAACATCAATTTCTGGCTCATCTTCTAATGAAAAGTCTATTCTGTTGGTAATTGTTTCAATAATGAGTCTTGCCACACCTTCATCTACCAGCTCTGGACGTGGCTTCATTATGATTTCTGCCGCCTGTTCCTCATTAAGTGGTCGTAAGCCATATCTATGTTGTTTTAGAGAAGGAATGCGAGTGGTGAAGTATTCAAATTCAGACAAGAAGTCTTCCCTAAGGGTAAACACAAAATGAATGTCGTTATCTTCTATATAGTGGATTCCTTCGTTTTTAACTTGTTCAGCAATACTAGAGAACAAGTCTGTCATACTAGTAAAGCCTGTTACTTGAGCCGCTTTCTCTGTTTTTTGTGATGTAATTTTAGATATTCCCGAATTGGCATCATCTGTTAGAGACTTAGGCATGACATCATTAAGGACATCACCTATTTCTTTGAAAAATTGACTTTTCGTGGTCGCATTATCTTGAAGTGTGAATATCTCCTCAAACTGATCAAATACAATAAGTAATTTTAATTTTGATTCAGAATCTGCCGTTTGTTTAAACTCATGAGTATGAAAGTATTCCCACAGTAATTGTTCGTCTATGTTCTTATCTATAGAACAATTACATATTGTAGCAGATTTGCAGATTTGATCATTAATCTGTTTTATGTAGGAATGCATATTACTATGATCTAATCGTACAATTACAGGAATGTATCCATTGGCTCTTGCCACAGGAAGAATACCCGCATTTATAATAGAGGACTTACCTATACCAGATTTACCATAAAGAACTGTCTCATTATTATTGAGGACACATTGAGATAGCTCTGATATTTCCTTATTACGTCCGTATATTATCTGGTTCTCTTGGTAGGATTCCAATCCTAGCCACGGATTATCTTTGTATTTACCCATGAGATTAGAATTTTACTGATTGACATTTTGACGTTATCTTCTCTGCTACAATTTCAACTTCTTCAATAGAGGCAAATTGAATTGCATTATGCGATTGAATTTTTTCGTCCACACCTGCATGGTAAAAATCAAAGTCTTTCTCTGATATTGGTATGATATATGTTCTACCAACTCGAACTTCACCAGCCACATCCCATTCATATCGATAAACGTGATCTTCATTTTTTTCAGCATCAATATTATGAGTCAATATTGGGACAAAGAATTTGGCCGTTTTGATAGCCTGCTTTATTTCATTCATAAACTTCCCGCCATCTGTCAGATTATTCCTGTCATACCATACATTGAAACCTCGATTGGTAAGTGCGTCATATAGTTTGGTCGTAAGTTCAGAATCACGGCGAGAATAGCTTAAAAATATATCGGCTTTTTCTTCTGGATACGAGAACTTTGTGGTAATACGATTCAACAATTTCTGCTTAAGTGACGGATTTTGAGTGTATTGATGCTCCATTCTGTCCTTTATTTGCCCAATAACTTCTTCTGGGTTATTCTTTAAATAAGTATTGTTACGTTTCATAAATTTAATGAGTGACTCTTCTAATTCCACATTATTAGAAATCATATCATTACTTTCACTCTTCAACACACTTTCTTTTCTTATAGAATACCATATAAAGCGGAACAGCCAATCACTATAGTCAATTCCTAACATAAGAAGGAATTTGTCTTTAAGTTCTCGTATTAGTTTAACTGGTCTTCTTGTCTCATCTCCAGATAACCATGAAGAACAAAAGTCAAGCATATCTTGATCCGTAACAACAAATCGATGTGGTCTACTATCTCCAACTCTACCAAACATATAATACACTGTAGGTTTGGTTAAATCACTTGCATTATTAATATCATCATTTTCAGCAGGATTATTACTAAAGTTCATAACTTTAAGATCCGTACCCCATATTTTTTCCATTGTTTGTTCAACAATTGGAATGAAAGACGTAGTGATAACAAATGGAAATAACTTACTTTCCAACAGTTTTTGTAGGAGTTCTGATGGTTTCTGTTGAGGCGCATTAGGATCAAACAATTTGTTAATCCATGTGTAAACACTATCCCTATTATTTTTATTTGCCTCAAGGTAGTCTTTGTCATAAACCAACTCTGAGAATGTTGTTGGTGAAGACTTAACCTTAAACCAATCAGCCATAGCTTCTATCAATTGAAGGTGAATGTTGGCATTATCAGTAAGAAAGTTCGGACCGATTATTGGAATCACTTTACCATCGATTATTTTACCTATCAAAGCTTCCCACATCGGTTCCTCAGAATCATGTACGGGAATAGGAGTCGACCCTGTAAGGGGATTTAAGCCTACAAAAGGATTGTTATTTTCAGAATACATATATATTGTGTTTAAGTTTTTATATCAAATCAGTTGTTGACAGTATGTCACAAGAAATTTCGAACCAGTTATAGACACATTAAAGTATGTCATATATACTACATTTTTTTTATCTCCCTTTATTTCACCACCATTGAATCTAACTGCACCTGTATGTTGTCTAGTTGCTGTTCCATTTCGCCTAAATCACTCTCTTGTTGCACCAAAAAGACTTCATACTCTTTAATCATCTGATCTAGTTTATCAAATTCTCTCTGCATCTTGTCATCATAATAGTGCGCAGGTTGATTGTCTGATTCTGTAGGGAACAAACGCCATGTGCTGCTCAGTACCTGATGCATTTCTCGAGTAGATGATGGTAGGTGGCTCAACTCTGACAAATAGGCATAATAATAGGCATTCAGACTATGTAGCAACATGGCAAAATCCAGTTGAATCATCCGCTCGCTATACGAATTGTAATACTCCCCACTTATCGTTCGCCTCATATGTACACACGCAGTGTCAATATCATCACACAAACTCTCAATATAGGGTTGTTCGCATGCCAATTCGATAGTCAACAGTCCCCGCGATGCCAGCAACATAGCTTCTAATGCGGTATAGTCAGTTTCGGGTCTAATCTCTGCTCGTAATTGTGCTATATCAGTTTGCCAATGACGAATCTGTTCTGCCATATCTTCTTTCAAGCCCTGCTTGCGTTGCGTGGTTTGAGCAATGGTTATAGATTGTTGATATTGTTGCCACTCCGTTTGCATCTGTTCTGACTTTTCATATATTTGATAGACAAGTCCGACGTTATAGCACATCTCATTGGCGGCTTTTTTGCAAGCGGGCAGAGAGGATAGCCGCAACACACCAAACAATATACCCAACAACGCCAACACCACAGCTACTATGCCCATAACACGTGTCAGCATGATACGGCGACGATGAGGGGCTTTGAGATAACTTGCCAAACGTTGCATTGCCAAATCAAACGTATTGCGGTCGCTTGCAGGAACGGCTTGGTAGTCTTTTAGGTCTTCCATACCGCTTGGCATAGGGTTGGGCCAATCAAAATCGTTGAGCATGACGGGCACGATGTTTTTCTGCTTCAGCATAGCGTACATCACTTCTTTACGCACCCAGTCATCTTTGTCTGCGCAGCGATTTAAAGCATCTTTAGGTAGCACCAATACCATGTCGGTACAACTATCTATCACTTGAAATAGTTGCTCATTGAACTTACCTCCGCGCAGTGACTCCACGTCAAAGAATACGGAATAGCCCATAAAGCGGAGTTTTTCCGCTATCAGATTTGCCGTGTCAAAACCTGTTCGACGATAAGATATGAATACTGAGTATTTGGTCATGTTATACTTTTATTGATGTTGCCCTTCTGTTTCGCATAAAGATGATTTTCTTTTGCTTTCAATCATTTTCCTATTCTCTATTACCTCTACATCTTTTTTCTTTTCCGCCGAAGGGAGATCTTTATATGGAATGATAAGACAATGTTGTTTATAAGAGGATGTGTCTTTTATATTCCATTGATGCGCATCTCGATAACCAATAATACTTCGGTCAGCACACCAACGAAGGTGCTCCATTTGATACAATAATTCACGTGAAATGCCCGCTTCGTCATAATCCTTGTATATGGTATACATCTCTATTTGGTATCTGTTAGAGAAACGCATATCTTCATTTAACTTAAGCCATGATTGTGTACAATCATACATATTATTGAGATGCAAATATTTACCATTCACCAATTGCGCTGCTGTATCATCAAATAATGCACTCTGCATACAAATATCCATTGTTCCAAATGTGTGTAGGTGACGATACTTATTATTCGTTTCCAACTTCAACATATCAGAGATAACTGAATTCGTTTTTTGGCGTACTAATATACGCACGGTGTCTTTCGGCTCTATATATCCTTGACCATCCTTATGAGATTGATAGGTATAGAAACATTCATCCGGCAAATTCAAAGCTGCCGCAAAGCTTTCATCCTCGTCATAGAAGGAAATGGCAATGGTCAGTAATTGATTGGCATCTTGTGCCCACAGTGCTAAATCTTGTCGTATATCTGCATTTTCTAAACTAGCATGTCTAAACTCAATATCCACATCCGTAATTTGATTCAAGTAAGGATAGCGCGATTGAAAAACAGGCAACAATGTATCCATTTGCTTGTCAATAACGGTAATGCGTGTTTTATATTGATGTGTTGTTTCATTATAATTTGGGAAGTGACATATACGCAATGCTTCTAATAATAATGCAGTTCCCATCGCATCAAAACCTGCAATCACTAAATGAACATATTGTTTAGAGTCAGGGAGTAGGGGCATGAAATCTAAACGATCATACAAAGCATTGTTGTTTTCATCACGAGCTACATAATACCCCCATAACATACGTGCCCAATTCTCATAAAAATTAAATGGACGGAGATCAGTAACAATTTTATCCCCACAATGATTGTAGTCATTTGGTAAATTCAATCGTTTAATAGTGGCATATCCTGCCGGTGTATCTATAGCGACATGCATTGGAAGAACATTAATATGGCCATCATTATCTTGACGAGATGTTCCTACACTTTGAGTTATAAGTTTTGCACATTGCAAATTCTCAATATCACGACCCAATTTCTTTTCACCCAATATATACACTTCTTTGCATACAGAAAGATTAAGACGCTCTATTTGCTCAGCAGAAGTAATGCTTCCAAACAGGAAACGGATTCGTAATCTATCTTGTGCATCTAACGCTGCAAAAACCTCTTCCCGAACATGTACGATTGGAATACTCGTCAATAGAACTATTATAGAATTTGTACTTCGTAGTACCTGATGAATAAAAGGAATAGTGAATATACCATATCCCAAAATACAAACATGATTTTGTAAATCGTTATAAGTAACTAATCCATTTTCCTCACGATTTAGTTCTATCTGTTGGTTAATGCGTCGTTGCTCATAAATAGATTGCACTACATAAGTAATCATCCACACCAATATCCCCGACACAATACAACATCCAATAAAGGAACAAAGGAGAAAACAACCATCCGTATCATGACACTTATTATACCCATTAACGCCAAAATAACTAAAAGCGAACTCTAATTTATCATCTGCCGAACGATAACCTATTATCCAAGAACTGACGACACAAACAACGATAATAATTAATGTCCACCATGGATGTTGTTTGAGCCACATAATGACCCATTCAAAACACCTACTTAAATAGTGACGAAATCTACATAATAATTGTTTTACCATAACATCAATATAGTTTCTGTTTTTCTATTTTCCAACCTAGTTTCACAATCAGTTTCAATGTTTCCATTGCTGTTTGGCGGTCATAGGCTTTTTCTGTTTCAGGCAGTTGGTCATACGGCATAAGGCAAGGAGTCTGCTTAGCAGCATCATCACGAGTTGGTCCATAGGTCCACCCCTCGCTAATTCGTCCTTGCGCCCACACACTATGCACATTGGCAGCTATGGTTTCTACCAAAGGTTGCAATTCTAACGGCAGAGCTACACTGCTAGTATCTACCGGAGAAGGGGTATATATTTTTCTCTTCATACAATAAGTTACATTTTACTAATATCCTGCTTGAATCAGTTCACCCAGTTGCATCCGGTCGTAGTCATAGTCATCACGATAGCCAAGATAGAGACGGTCGGTAACACCTTGTATCCTGCGATAGCAAGGCGGACAGAGTATATTGCCATCGGCATCCATCAATCCTACGTGATTGGGTTCTGTGCGATAAGCAAAACAACTCATAGTATAGCCATTTTCATCTTCAATAGGTTCAATGCTATAAAAACACATAGATTGCTCCAAATGCCCATCCCAGTCATAACGAGACACCTCAAAGTTTTCTTTCATAATGTAATAGCCATTGTCCCTTGTGATAATGTCAATACATTCCGGTTGCACAATATAGTTACCATCACCGTCTATCAACCCCAATTTGTCGTTCTTGCAAACTACACAATGATTGTTCTTAAACACAAAGTCCACCCAACCGGCATCTTCCCAATCATCGTCCAAAATCACCTCACCTTGTTCGTTGATAAACATCAATTGCTGCTCTTTCAGCACAGCTGCTTTTCCTTCTCTAAAGAACCATGCTTTATCATATTGAGCAGGGATAATTGCATGACCGGTGCTGGACGATATGTAGCCGCGAAGATTACCTTTTCTAAACCATATCGGTGATGAGCCCGTTGCCTTGAAATCCGGTTGTATTTCGTCAATACTATCCAAAACACAGAAACCAAAATCATCAAGAACATAATAATAATGTCCATCTTTAGAATGATAAACAGATATAGAATCATTGTGCCAAACAGCCCTATACTCAACCCATGAGTAGTCGGTGGATTCGTCGTGGTTGTTGCAGATATCTGTGAAAAAGTCTTCGTCAAAAAATGTAATGACTTTCCATACAAGCGTTGCTGTCACAAAAATCCAAAACAGAATTGTAACTATCTTCCAAAAAATGTTTTTCATACGCTTATTATTTAATTTTCTTCACTAGACTCTTTGACCATTTTTTCTGCTTCATTCAAACCTACGTTGAAAAAGAGCATAATGAGCACCCATACCCCAATGAGTAATAGTGCGTAACCCACATAGCTGCACCATGGCATATCCCAAAGCGCATGCAACACAACAGGTATGATAAATAAACGAGTAAATTCAGGTTTGAACATCAATTTGGGTGTTATATCTCCATGATTGGCGGCTATCATCAATGCTGCACCGGTGATGGCACCCCATGCGATATGGCCACCGGGGGCCACCAACGCCCGTAAACCAATTACGAGGAGCATACCATTATTGTCGCTATCGAGCAACATATCAAATGCATAGCCGGCTGATTCAAAGGCAGCAAATCCGGAACCGATGGCAGCTCCTATTAACAATCCGGCAAGAATGGAACGATAAGGCGTTTTGCGTATGAAGAAGAAAATCATCAATAATTTGGCGGTTTCTTCTATGATGCCAATTACAATGGCACTCATAGTGGTTAAATAACCAGAAAAGAAATAGGAGTCTAAAATGAGTGTCAATAGTATGGAGGCACAACCACCAATGAGAAAGAATTTCGCAATTTCATAGAAACTGACATCCCTGAATATGTTCATTTCCATAAATAAAACTAATGTGGCTACCGGTATGGCAAATGACCCCAACATAATAATTCCCGGTATGACAACGGTGTTGTCGAATAACATTGCGGAACACAATAATATGGCAAATGATAGAATACATGCCGTTAAAACACGACTATATAGCCAAGGATGTGGCCATGTGGCGGTAACGTTTTTGAGAATAGGCGTGGTGGACTTGGTTCCAGCAATGAAAATTTCCTCCGCTTCGTCTAGTGTGTGCTTTTTGAAAACATCTGTAAATAACACTTTCCAATTGAGTTTGGCCGGTTTGTCATTGCCGACGTAAGTGTTGACACGTTCCAATAGGGATTTCTTTGTGCGTTTTGAAGTTAATGAAGTTCCACATTGGCTGCAAAAAAGTGCTTCATCTTCGTTTTGATGTTGGCATTTGGGACATGATTTCATAATGCGTAATTCTAAATAATTATTGTCCTTTTCGCGTGCAAAGGTACAAAGAAATTTTGGAATACGCAAACTTTTTGAATGGAAAATTGAAAATTGAGAATTGAAAATGATTTTTTTTGTTTCAAATAGTCGCTATTCAAGTAGCGGATGCACGGTCAGAATTCGGTTGGGGCACTACTGCTACCTTATTTCCATACTTTATTTATAGCACGGCAATAGTACAGCAATAGTACGGTAATAGCATAGGAATAACATCTACAATGAGGGAAGAGTGAAGCGTGACAGATGTCTGCCATTTTGGCAGTATTGGCGGTTTGGTACAGGATTTGAGAGTGGAGATAGTAGGTGGTAGGTAGTAGGTGGTAGGTAGTAGGTAGTAGGTAGTAGGTGGTAGGTAGTAGGTGGTAGGTAGTAGGTGGTAGAGAATAGGTAATAGATAATAGACAATAGATAATAGATAACAGAACTAAACAATATAGCACTATGGAAAAGAAAAATGAAAACTTAGAGAAGTTCGCGATTAACCTATGCGAACGGGCCAAGAATGGCAAATTAGACCCTGTAATAGGGCGAGACGATGAAATACGGCGCGTGCTGCAAATACTGAGCAGACGCACCAAAAACAATCCCATCTTAATCGGTGAACCCGGCGTGGGCAAAACCGCCATAGCCGAGGGCTTGGCACAACGTATCATCAGCGGCGACGTACCCGAAAACCTGAAGAAAAAACAAATCTACAGTTTGGACATGGGCGCCCTAATAGCCGGTGCCAAATACCAAGGCGAGTTTGAAGAACGGCTGAAAGGCGTCATCAACGAAGTGGTGGAAGCAGCCGGCGAAATAGTCCTATTCATCGACGAAATACACACCTTGGTCGGTGCCGGAAAATCGTCCGGAGCCATGGACGCCGCCAATATACTGAAGCCCGCCTTGGCGCGTGGCGACCTGCGTGCCATAGGTGCCACTACATTGGACGAGTACCAAAAATACTTTGAGACCGACAAGGCATTGGAACGCCGTTTCCAAAAAGTGACCGTAGATGAGCCCGACGAGGCCGCCACCATATCCATCTTGCGTGGACTGAAAGAGAAATATGAGACCCACCACAAAGTGCGCATCAAAGACGATGCCTTAATCGCTGCGGTAGGGTTGTCGGCACGCTATATAACGGACCGTTTCCTGCCGGACAAGGCCATCGACCTTGTGGACGAAGCAGCCGCCAAACTGCGGTTGGAGGTAGATAGCAAACCCGAAGAATTGGACAACTTAGACCGCCAAATCAAGCAATTAGAGATAGAACGTGAGGCCATTCGTCGTGAGAAAAACGAACCCAAAGAGAAAGAAATCAACAGCAAATTGGAGGTGCTGAACTCCGAGCGCGCCACCATGAATGCCCAATGGGAGAAAGAAAAAGGATATGTGGCAACCATTCAAAACGAGAAAGCCCGTATCGAACAACTCAAACACGAAGCCGAAGTGGCTGAACGTGAAGGCAACTACGGCAAGGTGGCCGAGATACGTTACAGCAAACTGCAAGAGGCCGAGGCCAACATAAAAGCAGCCCAAGAGCAATTGGCAGGATGTACGATTGACGATGCACAATGCACGGTGCATAACTTGATAAAAGAAGAAGTAGATGAGGACGACATCGCCGAAGTAGTGGCGCGCTGGACCGGCATACCCGTGAACAAAATGCTGCAAAGCGAGAAAGATAAACTGCTGAACTTGGAAGCCGAATTGCACAAGCGCGTGATAGGTCAAGAGCCCGCCATAGAGGCCGTTTCGGACGCTATTCGTCGTTCGCGAGCCGGACTGCAAGACCCCAAACGACCGATTGGTTCGTTCATCTTCTTAGGCACGACAGGTGTGGGCAAAACAGAGTTGGCAAAGGCCTTGGCGGACTATCTGTTTGACGACGAGAACATGATTACCCGTATCGACATGAGCGAGTACCAAGAGAAATTTTCTGCCACCCGACTGATAGGTGCGCCTCCCGGATATGTGGGTTATGACGAGGGCGGTCAACTGACCGAGGCGATACGGCGCAAACCCTATTCGGTGGTGCTGTTTGACGAGATGGAAAAGGCCCACCCCGACGTATTTAATGTGCTGCTGCAACTGCTGGACGATGGTCGCCTGACCGACAACAAAGGGCGTGTGGTGAACTTCAAAAACACCCTTATCATCCTGACGAGCAACCTGAGCGAAGAACAGTTGCGGGCACAAGTGCGGCCGGAGTTCATCAACCGAATAGACGACATCATTCACTTTGACGAACTGAGCGAGGAACATATCCAAGAGGTGGTACGGTTGCAGATAGGTCGTATCTACCACATGCTGAAAGAGCAGGGCATCGAGTTGCGCGTTACGGACGATGCGGTACGCTATATCGCCAAAGAGGGTTACGACCCGCAGTTCGGTGCGCGTCCCGTGAAACGGGCCATTCAACGGCTAATTCTCAACGACCTGAGCAAGCGTATCATAGCCGGTCAGGTAGATGTGAAAAAGCCCGTGGTGGTAGATGTGAAAGATGGTGAACTGAGGTTTACGACTTAACCTTAGGCCGCTTGGGACTGGCCACACCCAATGCACGCATACCCTCGACACGTCCTAATAGGTTGCCGGTACCCGAACTGACCTGATTGGTGAGCGTATCAAAAGTGCGTTGGGCGGTGCTGAGTTGATTGCCCAATGTAGCGCAGGTGTCCACTATACCCACGACTTTGTCGTGCAGGTTGGTAGCCACGCGCAAGATTTCCTTACAATTATCTTCCTGCCGCAGGTTCTGCCACGTCTGCCACACCAAGTTAAGCACTAACATGAGGTTGGTGGGGTTGACGATAACGATGCCCTTGCGGAAGGCCTCTTGTGCCAACCCGTTATGGTAGTTCATCGCCATGACATACGCTCCCTCGTTGGGAATGAACATCAGCACATATTGCAGCGACCCGTCCACGTATTTCGGGTACTGCTTGGCTGCCAGTTCGTCCACGTGCTTTTTGACAGACTCGTAGTGGCTGCGAATCAGTTGCTCCTGCTCGACCGTATTGTCGGCTCCGAGTGCATCGGTATAGGCCGTAATGGACGCTTTGGAATCAACCACAATACGCTTGCCGTCGGACAAGTTAATGACCACGTCGGGCCGCAGTTCGTTGCCGTTCTCCCCCTTAAAACTCTCTTGGGTGGTGAACTCCTTATCCCTAATCAATCCGCTGCCGGTCAGGATGTCTTCCAACACCTGTTCGCCCCAGTCGCCATGCACTTTACCGCGGTTCTTGAGGGCATCGGCCAGATTGGTGGCGTCCTTGCTGATTTGGGTGGTCTGCTTCATCATCTCCTCCAACTTGCCCTCAAGGGACGAATTGCTTTTCTCGTTGGCAGAACGGGTGTCGTTCATCAGTTTGCGCACGTTCTCCATCTCCATCTTGAGGGGATTGAGCAGGTTGCCGATATGCTCCGAATTGGCTTGCGTAAGCGCCTCTGACCGCTCCTTAATCATCCGTTGCGAGGTGGATTCAAACCGTTCGGACAACAGATCCAACTGGGCTTGGGCATATTTCTGCTGCTGCTTGAAAACAAAGAAAGCAATGATGCCGGCAAGAATAAATCCGGCGAGAAAAAATAAAAGGTTCACCATAATCCGTATGTTTTAGCGGTGCAAAGTTACAAAGATATTTCGAATTATGCAAATTTTTTCGGAAAAGTGCAGTTGGAATTTGTATAATTCATTTTTTTTACCTATCTTTGCAAGGTAAACCGGTAGGAAATGACAAATTCAAATATCCTGATACGTAAGGCATCGGCAGGAACGGGTAAGACGTTCGCCTTGGCGGCACAATATGTGGCGCTGCTACTGCATGGCGAGAGTTATAAGCAGATATTGGCCGTAACGTTCACCAACAAAGCCACAGCCGAGATGAAGGACCGTATCTTGACCTATCTGCACGCCATAGCAGATACGCAAGAGTTTGATTGTCAGGAGACACAGGGTTTCCTCAAACTGGTGCGCACCATCTATGGCGAATTGGGTTACCATCAGCCCCAACTGACCGATACCTATTGCCAAAGCAAGGCGGCAGAGTTATATGCCGACATCTTGTCCCACTACGACCAGATGTGCGTGAGTACGATAGACTCGTTCCTGCAAACGCTATTGGCCGGTATGGTGCAGGTGCTGAAGGGCGCTTCCGGTTATACGGTAGAGTTGGACAGCAATACGCTTATCAGCAAAGCCACCGAACAGTTATTAACCGACGAGGCGGACGACCAAGACACTATGAACGAGATAGTGCGGTGCATGAAGGAGCAAATGGAAGAGGGCAATAACTGGAACATTCGCGCATCGCTCATCAGTTTGGCAAAAGAACTATACAAAGAACTGTTGCAGCAAAAGTCTGACCAATTGGTAACGGATACCCACGCCCTGCAAGACCTGAAAGACCGAGTTAATTGGAAAAAAGTGGGCAGTGGGCAGGTGGAGGAATTGAAGCAAGCTTTGGCGCGTGCAGGACGGTTTGTGGCAGAGGATTTTTCCGATGGAAAGAGGAGTTTTATCAGTCGGTTGGATAATTACCGCGCTTGTCTGACAGGGGCTCTCCCGTCGGCGAACGACAAAGTGTTTACACCCTTTACCGATAGTGTGTCGGCTGCGATAGATGACTCCCAAGCATGGGCTGCTAAATACAAGGGTGGGGAAGATGTAGAGGCGGTACGAAGCGAGTGGGCGCATATACGGGATTTGGCAAAGCAGTTGCGTGTGTATGCGCTGCGAGACCGGCTGATTACCAAGCACCTGAACGACCTCGCACTGATGGGACGCTTGCAGCAAGTGCTGGCTCAAATCCTGCACGATAATAACAGCCGCCTCTTGGCCGAGACCGCCAATATACTATGCAAGGCCCTCAAGAGGGGTGATGCGGTATTTATCTTGGAGAAAGCCGGCATACGTTATCGGCATATCATGCTGGACGAGTTTCAAGATACGAGCGTGCTGCAATGGAGCAATTTTGCCAAGTTATTGGAGGAAATTCTTTCCACTCACGAAGGCAGTACCCTTATCGTGGGAGACATCAAGCAAAGCATCTACCGTTGGCGTAATGGCGACTGGACCATCATGGACAAGCTGTGCCAAACCAACAAGGTGCAACCGATGAAATGCAATTTCCGTTCTCATCGGCAGGTGGTACAGTTTAATTTGTCCACTTTCAGTTCCCTCATTGATAAGGAAAAGACCGATGAACGCTACAAAAAATACCATATCAACATAGGCACCCTCTACGATGAGGGGTATGATGGCACGAACCTGTCCGACTACTATGCATCTGAACATACCCACGGTTTTGTGCAACTGCGCTTCTATCCCCAATCGGCTGACAAGAAACAAAGTGACCTCCGCAAGCAGGTCAGAACAGATATGCTGACGGATATGTTCGATAAGATGGAGTACCTGTTGCACCAAGGGCTGAAAGCCAAAGATATGCTCATCTTGATTCGCAATAATGCCGAGTTGGAAGAACTGTTGGCGGTGTTGGACGCGCTACAGGCAGATGGCGCTCATCCGTATTTGCAGCAAGTGGAACTGGTGTCAAACGACAGTTTTAAGTTGGAGTACAGCCGGTCGGTACTGACGATTATGCAAGCCCTGCGGTATATCTGGCTGCACGATGCCATAGCCGGTTATTACTTGCAGCAGATAGTGGGTGTGGACCGATTAACTACGTTGGACGAATTGCGGACTACCCCTATGGCGTTGAGCGATATGGTGGAGGTGATTATACGGACCTATTTATGCGATGAACAGGGGCGTTTTATGGGGAAAGACATCGCCTATGTGAACAGTTTTCGCGATAGTTTGCGCCAATATATGGCCTCGCAGGGGTCCGATATTCAGCGTTTCTTGCAGTATTGGGACGATAAACTGAAACAAACAGCCATCTCGGCCTCGGAATCGGACAATATACGGGTGATGACCATTCACTCCTCCAAGGGCTTGGAGGCAGATAATGTGTTTATTCCGTTCTGCGACTGGGAGATGGAGGAAGACCGTCGTAATGCACAATTATGGTGCGAGGTGGACGATATGTTAGTGCCCATCCAGCAAACAGCGACGATGGAAGAAATCGGTTTTGAACGCGATTATGTGGAGGAACATATCTTGCAACGGGTAGATAATATCAACCTGCTCTATGTGGCGTTCACGCGTGCTGCCAAACGCCTGTATGTGTGGTGTGATGTGTGCAACGTGGCGAAAAAGGATTATACCGACTACAATGTGGCACAGGTATTGGCCGAGCAATACAACGGTTTTTCGGAACTTAATGTTCGCTATACGAATAAGCAATGGGAACCGTTGGAACCGATGCAGTGGGGAGAGGAGTTTTGGGATGCGGAACGCAAAGTGTCTAAACGTATCACCAAACCGTTTGTGTTCCAATTAGAGCAGGACCGTTCCAATGAGTTGAAGGCCGTACTGTACTCGTCCGAGTCGCATATCTGCTTCCGTCAGTCAGGCGATGCACGCAAGTTCGGTTGGACCATTGCCGACGATGCCGTTCCTGTAATGGATAGTCAGACCTTCGGAACCGTTTGCCACGATATAATGTCTGCAATCGGGCTTTATTCATCGGTAGAAATGTGCCAACAGGCAGTTAAACAACGGGTGGCAGATTACTACTTTACCGGCAAGATACCTACCGAGCAGATTCGTGACCAAATAGAAGATGTCTTGCTCCAAACCGTATCTCATCCTCAACTGCAATCGTGGTTTACCGGCGATTGGCATATCTTGCGTGAAGATACCGTACTTTTCCCTGATTCCATCGGAGAAATCGAGGAACGGCGTATGGACCGCGTTATGATTAACGGACAGCAAGCCGTGGTGCTGGACTACAAGTTCGGTGCCGACAAAAAGGCCTATCAAAAGCAACTGAAGGAGTATATGACCCTATTGCGGCAGATGGGCTATACAGAAGTATCGGGATTCCTTTGGATTGCCCAAGAACATAAATTGGAAGAAGTGAAATCGTAAAACCAATCGTAATGAAAAACTCGTTTTTATCGCTTGTAGCGCAGGATTTGATTGAGCATATCGGTTGGGACCGATTGCAGGATTGCACGATAGTTTTTCCGATGCAGCGTGCGGCGTTGTTTATGAAGGAGCACTTCAAGACACAGATTGTACAGTCGCATCGTTCTACCCCCGTCGTGCTGCCCAAGATGATGACCATCGACCAACTGGTGGACCAATGGTGCCCTTTGCGTCAAGACGAAGAGATACGCTCGGTGTGCAAGTTGTACAACATATACAAAAAGTATGTCCAAGACCCCTTGCAGATGGACGCTTTCTACGGTTGGGGGCAGCAGATGTTGAGCGACTTCTCCAATGGCGACATGGCTTTGGTTAATGTAGATGGATTGGTCTGCCACACGGCTGCAGCGCAGCAATTGGAACAGTTGAACATAGACGACGATACACGTCAATCGCTGCTTAAAATACTGGGCGATGATGCCTGCTCGGATGATTCTGTACATCGGTATTTTGAGAACTTATGGAGCGTTTTTCCTTCTATTTATCGGGATTTTACGGGCGCTGAGCAAACCGAAGGAGTAGGGACACGCGGTGCCCGTTATCGTTGGGTGGTGGAGCATTGGGACGAACTGACGGGTACGGTGCAGGGACGAACATACGTCTTTGTGGGCTTTAATTATCTGTTGGCTGCTGAGCGATGCCTGATGGAACTATTGCAGCACGTTGCCACAACGCGTTTCTATTGGGATTACAACCCCTCTTTCCAAGTCGATAAGGGTGTGTATCAGTTTATTCAAGAGAATATCAAGCAGTTTGGAAATGCGATGCCGACTGTGGCAGATAATTCGGTTTTGCCTACCATTCAGGCCATTGCTTGCCAATCTACCGAGACCCAGTCACGCTACGTACACCAATGGCTGTTGGAAAACCATCACGCAGGAGAGAAAACAGCCATCGTGATAGCCGATGAATCGGTGCTGGAGCAGGTCATTTACTCCCTACCGACCGCCGGCATAGAGCAGAAAGTGAACATCACCAAGGGCTATCCCTTGCACAATACCCGTATCTATGCGGAGGTAATGAATTACCTTACCGCACAAATCAAGTCAGAATTGCCACTACACCAAATTCTGCTCCAACTCATGCAGCATCTGAACCAAACCTTCCGTCCCCAATCCCGTCCGGACGAGGAATCGTGGCAGCAAGTACTCTTGGCAGAATCGTACTACCAAACGCAACAGGTGATTAAGCAGATGACGTTGCTCTTTGAGCAAGATGAGTTACTTAGGCAGAGTGTAGCCACAGCCAAAGTGTTGCGGAACTTGGTAAGGCGTAAACTGGAGCAGGTAACAATACCTTTCCATGGCGAACCGATAACCGATATACAGATTATCGGTATTCTGGAAACACGTTTGCTGGACTTTGACCATGTGCTAATCCTCAATGTAGAGGAAGGTGTGGTACCGCGTATTACCCACGACAAGAGTTTTATTCCGTATGATATACGTCAGGCATACCACATGCAGACGCGCGAGGAGGAAGCCAAAATATATGCCTACAACTTCTTCCGTTTGCTTCGCCGTCCACAACATGTCAGTATGCTGTTCTCCGACGCGATGACGGCGATGGAGAAGAAGACGATGTCGCGTTTCTTGATGCAACTCCTTACCACAACCGATTATCAGGTGCAGCGCTATCGTATTACCGAATCGGCAGAGCGCGGCGGCGGGCAGGAAATGAACACTTGTCTAACGGCATTACCTAAGCTGGACAAACTGCTTTCGCCATCGGCGATTAGCGATTTTATTGAGTGCAAACGGGAGTTCTATCTCAAGCATATTGCTCACCTGTACGAGCCGTACGAGCCGAGTAAGATGTTGCCCATGAACGTGTTTGGTTCGCTCCTGCACGCGGTGGTGGAACACGTGTATCGTACGTTGGGCAATACAATAACCAAGGAAATGGTGCATCCTTATGCCCAATCGGCGGACTTGACGGAGGCATTGACCCAAGCGTATGCCGAAGTGAATGCAGATAGCCGTCGCCACCACCCTGAAATAACCGAAGACCCCTATCGTCCGGAGCAGCATAGTGCTGAGAATGAGATTATTAAAGAGATGGCGCGTAAGGTATTCCGCGTAGATGAACAGATAGCCCCTTTCACATTACAAGGATTGGAGACCTATCTGTCCTTACCGGCTTTGTCGGTGGGCGGTAAGGTGGACCGATTGGACATCATCAATGATAACGGGGTACAGCGTTTGCGTATATTGGACTATAAAACAGGTGGCTTTGATGCCAAGAAGATGGAGGTCAATTGGGATACCTTATTCTCGGATACCAATAGCCGATATGCCTTGCAGACCTTGATTTATTGCGCGTTAGTGGACTCCAATCCGCACGATATGCCTATTGTGCCGGAGTTGCTGTATCCGCGAAATACGGAAGCGGACCGACGTTTGCAGTATAACGGAGCCCCATTGAACGACTTTGCGGATGTCAAGGCCGATTTCTTGTCCAAGTTAGAAACATTGGTACAAACGATTTTGAACACTACCGATTTTGCTCCAACGGACCAAAAAACGTGCGAAGATTCGCATTGTTATTGCCCATTTCACGTCCTTTGTGGGCGAAAAAAGAAGGAATTTTAGGCAAAATGCAATTTTTTTGCAAAAAAAGTGTCGAAAAATTTGGTCATATCAAAAAAAAGCAGTACCTTTGCATCCGCTTTCGAAAGGAAGACACTACCGAGGTGCGGTAGTTCAGTTGGTTAGAATACCGGCCTGTCACGCCGTAGGTCGCGAGTTCGAGTCTCGTCCGCACCGCAAAAAAGTCGAATCCCATTTGGGGTTCGATTTTTTTGTGATGTGTGACATGAGACGAGAACTCTTTCATTGGGATCCCCGACACAACTATTGTGGTGGGGAAAGTGAGGATGTGCGGTCGCCCAATGACGACAAAGTCGTCAGTCTTTGCGACAAGCATAAGCCGAACGAAGTTTTGTCCGCACCGCGATTAGTCCACTTCTGTTCTTAGCAATTTGCCTTGCAGATTGAAGGTCAGCTCGATGCCGTTGTTGAGTTTGACTTCTTGGTCGCGTGTGTCGATGCTGTATTCGGTAATGATGGCCTTGGGGTAGGATGTACGAACCTGATGCAGTATCGGTTCCGGTATCAATTCATCGGGTATGCCGGCTAATATCTCTACCTTTGTAAGCGCACCTTGTGCATCAAACTCCCAATCAGATTGGTCAGTCAGTCGTATCTCATATTCTGTCCAAGGCCCTCTGCCTTCTTGGGTAATCAGTAGTACATCGTCAGCATTAACGTACTGCGTCATCAATGTTCGTGCTGCCTGTGGAAGGTCGGTTGAGGTAATGACTTTTTTGTCATCGGCGCACGCTGTGAGCGATAGCGCACAAAGAGCGAATAAGAGGATTCTATTCATAGCTTATTTGGATTTTTCTTTTTTCTGCTCCCGTTTTTTCTTGGCGTCTCCGGAATTAAAATCGTGCCGGAACAGGAAGCCGATTCCCTCTTGCATACCGGATTGGTGCAAGGAATACTTATCCACCGAGTGTGTGAACACTTTGGCGCGCAATTTGCCGTCAGCGGTCAATTCATATTCCACATCTGCATCGCCAAAAATCGGTTGGTTGCTGATGTCGTTGTATCGGTAGCCGACATTGCCGTTAATGGTAAGGCGGTTGATGGGCTGAATTTGTATGTTGGCTTCCGTCTCGTAGGACTGGTTGCCGGCCTCTCCGTCTGAGCGCATATTAAAGCCCACATTGACCATTGAGGTCAGTTTGCTCAGCCATGCATTGATTTGTCCCGTGACGGTAGAGGACAGGAGCGAATAGGCATCGTTCAGTCCGGCATTCGAATTGGTGGAACGCATATAATCAGGTGCGTAGAAACGGTTGAAAATGAGCAGATAAACCACTTGCCGCATCAGCATGGCTTCGGTATTGATAATGGCATATATCTGTGCCGATACACTTTCGTCGGACTGTGGGAAGTCGATGTCAAATTTCATAATTGGGTTGTCCATGTCTCCGGTAAGGTGTATGACACAATCTACAGGAATGGAGGAACGTGAGGTAACCGATTTGACATCTGCCCCGAATAAGTCGCGCAAGGACGCGGTGCAACGGTATTTGGCGGTAATGTTGAGTTGCGGCATAGTGGCGTCGCCGGACCAAGACACGGACGACCCCTCCTGTATGGCAAAGTCGCGGTGAACGATATTGCCGAGCGAATAGGAAAAAGTGCCGTCCATTAGGGTATAGTCTCCCAATAGTTGCACATCGCCGGTGGAGGCGTCCATCAGCAAACGCAGACTGCCTTCTCCCCGACCGACTATGCCGTCGCCATTGCGGTCATCTAATACCATGTGTACGCGTGAAGACGGAATGGCTTCAATGGCCAGATTGAGCCATATATGGGAGTTGGGTCGAATGGTGGTATCGGGCATTTGATACGTCGTTGAATCGCCGGTATAGGGTTGGCGGAACGTAATGAAATCCGACTCAGAGGCATCTTCCGCCGTGGCTAAGCTGAAGTAGAAATCCGTATTGCCGGCTGTAGTGGCATTGACATCGATATGGGTTTGTTGGGGGTCTCCGTAGATATCCACGTGCCCGGTAGCATAAGCCCGACCGTAGTACATCCGTTGCGGGTCTGCCTTCAGGTCCAATGCCAAAAGGTCCTGACAATCCAATTGAATATTGTAACGTATATCCCCAAAGCAGTTATGGGTGATGAGTCCGGAAACCAATCCCTGATGTCCTTCCGCATCGCGCAGGCGCACGTGCGGGAATGATATATAGGTGGTGTCCAAGATAACCGAATCGGAGAAGAAATACCGTCCTCCGGTGTAAGGAATCACTAGTGAGGCGTCTTGTGCAAACGCTTTGGCGGTAACCCAAGTGTGCATATTGGTACCAAAGACATGTACTTGCCCGAAGGCCTTGCCGTTGATATCATCTATGATACCTTCCGTCCAACGATTGATGAACGATACGGGTGCCCCGTTGGCATTAATGAATATCTCCCAGTATGCAGGTTTAGAGGGGACTACACGTCCTGTGATAGTGGCTATTTGCACGCTATCCAATACGGCATTACCTGAGATGAGCATATCGCCGGAGGCGCGATCAAGGGTGGCACCGGCTGTGACGCAACCGAGGTTGGTGCCGTTGATAATACCCTCCGGCATAGTTATGTTGGCCTCAAACTGAGGCGTAGAGAACGCGCTATAGAGAGTTGCCCAGCCGGTCATGCGACCACGTATATCTACGGCGTCCAACACCTGTGTGGCGGATAAGAGATACCCCAAGTCCATGTCTTTGAGTTGTACGCGCAGCGAGTCCTGCACGCGTGGCGACATAGTGCCTTGAATATGCAATAGCTGGTCTTTGGTGTAGAAGTGTACATTTTCTACACGAATAGCCGTATCGGCAGCCACGTATGTGATTTGTCCGGCATCGGAATGCCAGAATTGCCTACCTATTTGGAAGTCGGAGGGCAAGATGTGTACAGTAACACGTGGTCGTTGCTGCTCTTGGTCAAAGAGGGTAGCAAAAGCGATGGTTGAAACGGAGTCCTGTTTGCCCTCTTCCATAAAGGACAAAGTAGTGGTCAGCGTATCTTCGTGTGCGTCCAGTCGGGTGGCCAGTATGAGGTCATTCACACGCAGTCGAGTGGAGTCTAATGAAATGAGGTGCTGACGGATTGAGAAGAGCGCTCCGAGGTCGTGTTGCTCGTTGTTGTTATGTATGGTGAAAGCGATATTCTGGTATGCTACGTTCCCTTGCTTAATCTCAGGAATAGACAGGTGCAAGTCGTAGGTGCTGTCGGCTTCGTGTATGAATCCGTGTATATCGGGTTGCTGTGGCAAGTCTATCCGATTGGGCATTATGATGTCCAATAGTTGGTTGGGCTGCACGATATCTACGTGGAAGGTGAGGTCGTTGGGCTGATGTACCGTTGTGGGCGCTGCCACTAACGACGGCAAACTATGGTGCAGGAAGGTGCGCAAGGTGGCTGGTAGGGTGGCAAAGGAGAATGCCCCATCTACATCGGCATTGACTATAGCGGAGCGCAATGCCAAGTGGCGCAAACTGTCTTCTCGGCTGAGTGCCACCGTCACTTGAGGTACCATCAACTGCTGTCCTGCTCCGCGTACCAAGAGCGATTGAATCACCACTTCTCCTTCCATACCGTCAATTGACATGCCGTCTGCTTGGTCCATCGTCATCTGCATCGTTGCCTCGTTTATCGCCAACCAGTGTCCCAAAGCGGAATCCGTCAGGTGTAGGTGGGCCAAGTCGCACCGTGGCATGTGCATGGTGGCAGAGATGGTGGGTAGGTCGGTTTGCAGGTCGGCACTACCATTCAGGTCAAAGGCCAAATCTTGTCCGTCAGCTTGCAAACTGGCGGTGTATAGTCCCTTGCGTGCTTGTGCCGAAAGGGTGATGTCGGAGTAGGCATATCCCTTGTAGTCCAACCGTTCAATGCGTCCGCGCAGTGTGCCTTCCGGTAGTGAATCGGTTAATGAAGCGTCCACATGCAGCGATGCCGATAGACGTCCCATGTCCGTGTTGTGCAGCATACGATCCATTGCCCAATTTCGGGTAGTGATGTCGCCTTGCAGGGTGGTAAGGTCCTGTACACGGGCATCGGTAGTGATGGTGCCTAATCGTGTGACAAAACCGCCGTGCAGGCGCAGGTCGTTGAGATGACCGTCAACCGTGCCACGGTAGTGGATATTGCCCAGTTGGTACACCATATCGGGTAATGTGAACGGACGGTGTGTCAGGTCGCTGACCAAAGCGGTAATAAGGTCGGCGTTGGCATAGAGATCGGTACATGCTATGTGGGCATAGAGCGAGTCCGGTATCAAGGGTTGGTCAATGCGTATATCGCCGGATAAGATTTGCTGATTGCGGTAGTTCACCAGTACGTGGTCGGCATAGAGTGTGTCTGGTGTACCATGCAGGTCGGCCTCTACATAACCGTCAATGGCAGGCACTTGTGCCTTGAGGTGTAGGGCACGCAGGGTAGCAGCCATGGCATTTTGTCCCTCATAACGGAAACCGAGGTCGGTCTGTATGTCAGACACCCATAAGTCGGTGCCGGAGGGGTAGTGCTCATAGTGAATACGGGCATTGGAGAGGGCAATGCGCCGGCATTCGATACCGTAAGATAGTGAGTCGTGCGGTTGCTTCGACTGGAAGGCGCGCACCAAGAAATCAAAATTGGAGGACAGGGAGTCCTGCTTGATGTGGAAATAGGGTTCCTTGACTTCCACCAAGGGGAATGACAGCCGTTGTTGTTCAAGGGCAAAGGGGTTGAACCGCACGCGTAGTTGGGGCACGTAGAGCAGCGTATCGCCCTGTTGATCGCTGCAATAAACGCCCTGCATATACAGTGCCAAGGGTGGACGTATATCTACATGGTCAATGTGTATATCTGCTTTCAGTGAGCGACTCAGTTCATCGGTCAAAATAGCCACGGCTGCCGTTTGCACCCGCGCAGAGCGCAAGGCAAGCAGAAATGCTCCCACTGTCAGTACAGTACAGAGCAACAGCACTCCTATAATGACCAATAACTTCTTCATTCTCAATTCTCAATTCTCCATTCTCAATTCTCCATTCTCCACTTACTGAACTCCGTTGGTCAGTTCGTGATAAGCGTGCAAACTGAGGTTGTCGCTCACCAACTTGAGGGCACTCGTCTTGGCAAAGCCGAGAGCAGCAATATAGGCCAGTTCCATGTCGAAGACACAATCTTTGTAGTCGGATTGCAGTACAAAGTCCGAATTGGTATAGCAGATGGCTTTGCGGTCGGCAATGGGGAACATACCGTCATCTACGGGGTCCAGTACCAGTCGTGGTTCCGCGAAACGGCAATTGGGGTGATTGGTAAAGACCTCTGTTACTTCCACTACGGTGCCTATTTCAAAGTTGGCAGAACCGGCATAACCAATGTTGAGAACGTGGGTGTCGCGGTTGATGTTTTGTAGTGCGCGAACGATGTTCACGCCTCCCACGCCGGTTACTAATACAGGCCAATCGGTGTTGGGCAGGTATTTCTGAATCAAATCACGTTCGCCTTCTTCGGCGATAAGAATTAAGTGTTCCATGTTGTTTTTGTCTTTTATCTGTTAACTGTTATCTGTTCCCTATTATTGTGGGTACAATCTTTGCGCCGCAAAGATACGAAAAAAAATCGACATACGCAAATCTTTTTGTTTTTTGCAGGTCTTGCTGTGCTTTTTTCTGTCCCCCACCACCTACTGCCTACACAAACAACAAGAGTAGCGCATATTTTTTGTTTTTTATTTGCGTATTCCAAAAATTCTTTGTACCTTTGCAACGCAAATCCGCGCCGAGGGTGTCTGCGTGACATTTTTCAGAGGGGGTTGGCAGACATAATTCAAAGCGTTTACTGACGCTTGTTCTTGACGCTCGAATCTAGCACATTCAAAACTCAATCAAGAATAAGACAAAGGTAGATGCTCATGGGGAATAGCCCCTAATCGGTTGTATCGTTTTGGTACACCTTTTAGTTCGTATATTCCGGCGTGAGATTCTGCATTGTCATTCTATTGAGTAGGTTGGCTAGAACCTCGAGCGTGGAATGACAAAGGTAAGAGTTCCACGCTTTTTTGTTGTACCATGCTTGGCGGAATTCACAGGCAAAAAAAAATAATTGTAACTGAAATGAAAAAAGCATTTTTATTATTACTTGTGGTAGCATCAAATTTAATGGCACAAGATCGTGTAACCGATTATTTCTTTGAATATAACAAGGATTATAGGTATATCATGTTTCCTGATCAGCAACTTTCTTATGAAAGAACAATATCTTTAGACTACTCTGGTTGGGACAAAGTCTTAAGACAAACAACTACAATGTGGTCAAAAAACTCGACAATCACAGCAGTCATTTCATATGGATATACAGTATCCGATGGAGAGATAACTAGTTTTGGACAAATCTATAATAATAATCTTATAGGAAAAACAAGATATAACGATCATCTTACATTATTGGCATTGCCTTCTTCTAAGAGTGCTTGGATAGAATTCGAGAAAGGAGAAAGATATGATTGTACATCAAGTTGGGTATATATATCATATCAACTAAATAATGGAGAAAACATAGTCGACAAAGCAATAAAAATGCTTAAGTCAGTAAAAATAGTCAATGGTAAAGAAACAAAAATAGTAACAGAGTATTCTTATTGGATAAAGGGCAAAGGGCGTATTGCTACATATGGTTTATGGAGTACTTCTAAACAAGTTTTTGTGAACGAGTTGGCAGATTTCATTTCAATCTCAGCAGGAATAGAAGAAGTATCTGAAAAAGAATATATTGCCTATTTTGCAGAAAAAGCAAGATTGGAGGAAATCGCACGAAAAGCGAAAGAAGAAAAAATTTACAATGAATTTGTCGCCAATCTAAAGCCACAACGTCTTGACATAGCCAATCGCGCAGCATCAGATTCTATATCCAAATTATTTAGAAAGATAGAAGAAATCCGTTATGCTAATAAAATAGAAACAGGACAATATAATTCATTAATACAATATTCCGAGTTATCAAGTACAGACGAGCAAACGAAATTATATGCTGACTTCCCATTAGAAAGTGAATTGTTTGTTGATGCTCCTGAGGAAGAAAAAGATACAATTATATCCTACATCTTGAATTTAATGCGAGAAGGAATTATACAAGATGCTTATGTCACAGAACCGACAACAAAACGCAAGTGCGCAGTTGGACAATGGATGAGCACTTCGATTGATGTCAATATAGAAAGATTATCATTTGATGTGGTCAGAAGTAAAGACACTTGGAAAATGGCAGATAAAAAAGCAATAATGCCTCAAGAATATAGTTCCTATATCATCCAAGCTGCTAACAATGTTTTAGCCAACAACAAAAAAGCAAAGAAACAAAAAGTAGATTTAATGATATTAAAATTTAATAATGAGCAAAAAGGTATTTGGCATATTCAAGTCAATCCGACAAATAATAGTTTCTTCAACTATACTATGCTTGATTAAGTTTATCGTATTAAATGAATTATAGATTGGTAATATATATTGCATCATTACTAACAGTACCATTGTTGGCAAATGATAAAATCACAATCGACAAAACGACTTGCACCATTACCAAAGATGGAAAGTCTTATCCACTATATGGAAAAGTAAAGATTGTGGATTCCTTTGAGGACATTAAGGTTAAAATTGTCAGCTCATTCGAGGATGCAGATATTCGCATTGTAGATTCGTTTGAGAACACATGTGGCAAAGTTAAGATAGTTGATGCTTTTGAAGATGTGAAAGTTAAAATAGTAGATAGCTTTGAAGATGTCAAGATTAAAATTGTGGATAGTTTTGAGGGAGTTCATCCATAAAAATCTATGATTGATATTATATAACTTGCAAGAAAGTGATGTTAACATCAGCAAGAGGAGACTAAAATCTCCTCTTGTTTTGTTTGGTAAATTAAAAAAACTGAAAAAACTGATAAATTCTCCCCTGTCTGCCCCTGTTTGCAACATAACATAGTCGATGGGCGGCAATACGGCTAAAAAAGGGGCGAGCAAAGTGCCTGTGTATTTCGTGACCACATCGCGACCACTCAATCACTGCCAAAACCAAAATTTTTGCCCCCAAAAAACACCCAAAATTCATCCTCCGTTCATCGTTCGTTCATCGTTCGTATATCGTTGGTGTCGAGATAGACGAACGATAAAAGGGTCTAAACTGAAAAAAAATTTGCAGGTATCAATTTTTTTTTGTACCTTTGCAGTGTCCAAAATTAAAGTTCTTGTTAAAAATTGGCAATATGATTTACAAAATTACGTTTTCGTGTGACGAAGGTGAGGATTTTCGCTTGAGTTTGCAAGCCGATCCTGAAGCTACTTTCTTGGATTTGCACCATGCCATCTTAGCAGCCGTTAAGTACCCCGATGACCAAATGACATCGTTCTTTATGTGCAACGACCGTTGGGAAAAAGAACAGGAAGTAACGCTGGTCGAGATGGACAGCAACTTTGACTACGACAACATGACTATGGAGCAGACGCGCCTGAGCGACCTCATCGAGGAGCAGGGACAACGGCTTATCTATATCTTTGACCCCATGTTTGAGCGCTATTTCTTCGGCTCGCTTCGGGAAATACTGCCCGGTACGATGGAGGGCGTCAAGGTCGTAGAAAAGAAAGGCAAAGCCCCTAAACAGTTGCAAACGGAAGACCCCTTGCAGGGGATTGTAGGCAAAGACGGAAAAGCCGATTGGGAAAGCGGTGAGGACTTCTATGGCGACAGCCAATACGATGCCGAAGACCTTGACATGGAGGGATTCCAAGACCTCAGTTTTGACGACGGGTCCATGTTCTAACAGTTTAGAACTGCAGCAGATTAGAACTTCAGCACACAAGATGCCGACACAGACACTACTGGTCATAACTGGTCCGACGGGGGTGGGCAAAACGGAACTGACGCTGCGTTTGGCAGCGCATTACGATTGCCCCATTCTCAATGCCGACAGCCGACAGATATATAGGGAGATACCCATCGGTACGGCAGCCCCTACGGCGGAGGAACAGGCACGTGCCAAGCACTACTTCGTAGGAACAAAAGCCCTGAACGAAACATACAACGCCGGCGAATTTGAACGCGACTGTTTGGACCTAATCGCCACCTTGCCGCCTGCAACGAAAACGCACCCGATAACGGCTATTTTGAGTGGTGGCAGTATGCTGTACATAGATGCCGTATGCAAAGGGCTGGACGATATACCGGCCGTCTCGGAGCAGGTGCGTGATCAGGTCAGGCAGTTATATCAGCAGGGAGGATTGACCGCGTTGCAGGAACAGGTGCAGGCATTGGACCCGACCTACTGGCAGGAGGTGGACCAAGCCAATCCACAGCGATTGATGCACTGCATAGAGGTCAGCATGGCTGCCGGTCAACCGTATTCGGGTTTTCGCACGGGAACGGAGCGCAAACGCCCATTTGAGGTGCTGATGGTGGGCGTGCAACGCAACCGCGAACAACTGTACGACCGTATCAATCGGCGTGTAGAGCAGATGATGGCCGCCGGACTGGAGCAGGAAGCACGCGCTGTTTGGCAAGAACCCGTGCCCAATGGTTTGAACACGGTGGGATATAAAGAACTATTTGCCTATTTTCGGGGCGAGACAACGCGCGAAGAGGCAATACAACAGATACAACAAAACACACGTCATTATGCCAAACGGCAAATGACTTGGTATAGAAACAATGCCGATATACATTGGCTGGATGGTGAACAAAATGAAAATCAACAAATTCGTACTGTGGATACTTGGCTCGCTGAGCTTGGTTGGTTGTAAGCAACTGACTTGTGATTTTACCTGTACCCCCGCTGTGCCCCGTGCCGGAGAACCGGTTACGTTCTCCAACAAGAGTACAGGTGCTGACGACTTTTTCTGGACCTTTGGCGATAATGCCACTTCGGAAACGAACAGCCCTACGCACATCTTCAAAAAGCCGGGCACCTACACCGTTACTCTGCAAGTGATGCGCAATAAGGTGGAGAAACGCGTTTGCACGCACCAAATAACGGTGGGGGATACCATACCTGCTATAGCCGTCAGTAGCGACTCCGTATGCACCTATGTCCCCGTCACCCTGCAAGCCGACGTGTATAACCCGTGGAAGCACGCAACGGCTTATGAGTGGTCCTTGCCCTCTTCGGCAGTCGTGCTACAGGGAGCAGATATGAATTCCGCCTCCATGCTGGTCTATTTCCCCCATGCCGGAGCGCAAACCGTTCAACTGACATTGCAATTGGGTGAGAAGACCTTTAACTTGCAGAAGGTGATAGAGGTAACGCCCTCACAAGGCCCGTCGGTACTGATGACGCGTGCCGAACAACCCTACGAACAGCATTTCTTCACCGTGTTGGGACAACGTGTCTATGCCGAAGTGGAGCCCACCGCCTTAGATACAAATATCACCCTTCTCAAGCAGGAGCAGGATACGGTGTTCGTATATGGCGACAGCACCTTTACGGTAAAGAAAGTGGGGCAGCGGATGGGCAAGACCCTTGTCGGCTTCCAGCCGGACCGCCTGATGGGTAAACTCTACGGCTACAACCACGAGGGGCTATGGGTCAGTGCCATCACCGGTCAATATCTGCGCCAATTAGTTACCAATCCCGTACAGGCAATCAAGGTCGATGTGGCAGGCAACCGCCTCTATTGGGCGACGCCCGAGGGCGTCTTTTGTGCCCGACTGCTGCAAACGCGTGATAACCAAGAAGCGTTTGTGCCCGACACCGTCAATACCTGTTCCGACGTAACCTGTTTATCCGTTAATCTGAGCAAACATTAACATGCAACAACCTGACTATATCTTTGAATCCAGTTGGGAGGTGTGCAACAAAGTGGGCGGTATCTATGCCGTACTCTCCACACGTGCCGCCTCTATGCAGAAAAAGTGGAAAGACCACGTTTTCTTTATCGGTCCTGACTTTGGTGCGCACTCCAATCTCTTCTTTAAGGAAGATGCGTCTTTGTGGAGTAAATTATCACTTACCACCTACAACCTACCACCTACCACCTGCCGTATCGGCCGTTGGCAAGTGCCCGGTGAACCGATTGCTATCCTCCTCACGTGGCAGCATCTGTGGGAACAGAAAAACGCTATCTACGGTTGGGCGTGGGAGCATTTTGGTGTCAAGAGTCATGCCGCCTATGGCGACTACGATGACAGTTGCATGTTCGGCTATGCCGCCGGTCAGTTGGTAGAGGCAATGACAAAAACACTGACCAAAACGAAAGCCAAAGTCGTGGCACATGCCAACGAGTGGCAAACAGCATTTATGCTGTTCTACTTGCGCAGTTATTGCCCGTCAGTACGTACCATGTTCACCACCCACGCCACCGGCATTGGTCGTTCCATAGCCGGCAACGGCAAACCCCTATATGACTATTTTGAGGGCTACCATGGCGACCAGATGGCGGACGAATTGGGCATGGTGAGCAAGCACTCGGTGGAAAAACAGGCCGCTTGGGTGGCAGACTGCTTTACCACCGTCAGCGACATCACGGCACGCGAGTGCCAACAGTTATTGGATAAACCAGTAGATATCGTTACACCCAACGGATTTGAACAGGGCTTTGTGCCACAGGGTAAGTCCTTTACCGCCAAACGTCAGGTGGCCCGTCGTGCCTTGCACCAGTTGGCGGAGAAATACCTCCGAGAAACGGTAGAAGACGACGCGTGCTATATCTGCATATCCGGTCGGCAGGAGTGGAAAAACAAGGGGATAGATGTTTATTTGGACAGTATGCGCCAGTTGGCAGCAGTAAGGCGTGCCGACGGCGATAAACGGCATGTCATCGGTTGCGTGTTAGTACCCTATTTGGAGCACCCCGTTGTGCGCATTGATACTACGAGCATCATCTTCCTGCCATACTACTTGGATGGCAGTAATCCTACGTTCCGTCTGACCTACTACGATCTGCTCATTGGCATGGACCTCAGTATCTTCCCCAGTTACTATGAGCCGTGGGGATATACGCCTCTGGAGAGTGTGGCATTTGGTGTACCCACGATTACTACCTCCCTCAGCGGTTTTGGTGCGTGGTATCGGCAGCAACCGCCCACGGCAGGAGCGATGCAACCGGTAACGGTAGTAGAGCGTAATGATAGTAATTATAGCCAAGTGGTACAAACCATCGTGCAGACGATTCAGACCTTTCTCGCGTTGCCGGCTACACGCCGGACAGCCCTACGCAAGGCGGCAATGAAGGTGGGACAACAGGCCGATTGGACACACTTCTTCCCGTACTACGAACAAGCGTATCATATCGCCTTAACAAAGAAGCGCCCTTGATGGACGCTTCTGTTTTTTATAACATTTCCAAGATGTGACACACCCAGTCGTAACACCTGTCGGTGCTACTGATGCTGACATATTCCTGCGGTGAATGTACCCCCTTCATATCAGGACCGATTGAAATCATGTCCATCTTCGGGTACTTGGTAAGGAATAGTCCGCACTCCAGTCCTGCATGACATGCCAGCACTTCGGGCTCCACCTGATAGAGATCACGGTAGGCCTGTGCAGCGGTTTGCATCAGGGGCGACTGCATATTAGGTGTCCAACCCGGATAACCGTCTCCGTGTGTTACTACATCGCACGCGGTAGCCAAGGCAGCGTGTACGCGGTCCTTGATGGCATGTTTCTCTTTCTCTACAGAGGAACGCTGACTGGTGCAAATCTCGATATAACCGTCTTTCATACGGATAGAAGCCAAGTTGGTACTGGTTTCTACCAGTCCGGGCAGGTCCTTAGACATAGCTATCATGCCGTGAGGACAGTCGTAGAGAGCTTGTATCAGGGCTGCGGCTTGGTCCTCGGGAATAAAGGTGTCCGGCATTGGGCAAGAATCCAACGTCATTTGCATCTCCTGCTCAACAGCACCAAACATCTTCTCTACTTCAGCCACATACCCGTTAAAGGCGGCAATGACATCGTGTTTGTACGCTGCCGGCACTGCAAATACGGTCTCTGCCTCACGAGCAATCGCGTTGCGGAGGTTACCGCCTTGAATAGTTGATAGTTGATAGTTGAAAGTTGATAGTTGGTGCAGGAAATTGACAATCAGTTTATTGGCGCAGGCGCGTCCCTTGTTGATGTCGTCGCCTGAGTGTCCGCCTATTAACCCTTTCACGGCTACGCGGAACGCAAAATAATCGTGCGTGCATTGTGCATAGTCCACCGGAGTATAGTGCATCAGGGCAGTGGTATCAATACCTCCGGCGCAGCCGATGAAGATTTGCCCATCGTCTTCGCTATCCAAGTTAATTAAACGGGTACCATGTAAGTACCCCTCTTTTATATGTTCGGCACCGGTCATACCGGTCTCTTCGTCCACGGTGAAGAGTGCCTCCAATGCAGGGTGCTTCAGGGTAGGATCGGTTAGTATAGCGAGGGCCATACTCATACCTATACCATCGTCCGCTCCCAAGGTAGTGCCGTGTGCTTTCATCAAATCGCCGTCGATATAGTAGGAGATGGGGTCGTGCATAAAGTCGTGCTGCACATCGCTATTCTTCTCGCACACCATATCCATGTGCGCCTGTAGGATAACACCTTCTTTATTTTCGCACCCGGGCGTCGCGGGCACGCGCATGAAGACATTGTTTGCTTCGTCACGTTCACATTCAATGTTGTGCTCCTTGGCAAACTGAACGAGCCAATCGCTAATCTGCTCCTCGTGCTTGGAAGGACGGGGGACTTGACAGATTTGGTCAAAGATATCAAAAACTTGCTTATTCATGAGTTACTTCGCTTGAGATAGTCCGTAAATAGGGTTCCGGATAGGAGAGGCGGTTCGGACTGTCAGGGCGTCCCCATTGGTTGCGCTTGAATGTGCCGTTTTCTTCCTGACGCTCTACGCCGTCCAAGTATTTGGTAAAGAGATAAATACCCAACTCCTTCCATGCGGCATGACTTTCTTCGGCTTGTGCAATCGAATAGCGGGTAAGGAAGTCGCGACGCTGATTATCAGGCATATCGGCTACAGTGGCGTCAATCACGCTGATTTGGCTGTTGAACTTATCTTCCCACACGGCACGCGTCTTGCGCAGGTCCTCTATCATACGCGCATACTTGGTATATACCCAGTTGGCAACGATGTTAAAGGTCCACCAAGCCGAGGTGGGCGAGTAGGTATAAAGGTCGCCATTGCCGAAGCGGTAGCACTCGGGAATAGCGGTTATACGGCAGTACATAGGTACGTATAAACTGGTGGCGGCATCATCTACCGAAAACCAGAAAATACCCTCTTTCTGCGGACGGATATGTGCTACAAACGAGCACGCTGTTTGTTGTGTGGCTGTGGGGCGCTCGTACCAATAGGGCACACTGTCCAACTTAAACGTCAGTCCTCCATAGCGCAGTTTGCTGTGCCACGGACCGGCAGCCGTACCCTGTGTGATGTCCAGAGGAGTACCTTCATACTGGTCGCGCATACACTCTTTCAACTCTTGCAAACCGACTTTGTGGTTGGGCTTGAAATACAGGGGCATCGGTTCACCGGTTTCTTTACCGCCTGTCTCAAAGAATGTCTTGCCGGTGGCGTAGTCAAAATAGCGGTCCATGTCGTCGTTGAAACGGCGGAAGAAAGACCAAACGCGTGCCTCGCATACATACAAACCCGACAACTCGTAAGGATTATATACGGCAGCATAACTGAATTGGCTGTCTTCGCCGGTGTAGAAACCGTTATTGCGTGCAAAACTAATCACATCTTTTGACCACAGCACCGTACCGTCCTTGCTCACGCAATAGCCCTTCTTCTTGTCATACTTGCTGCCTTTGAGGGGGAGGGTAGTGGTACGGGCTTGGTTGGCGTGGGCAGAGATGCAGTCATCGGGAATGCGTGTAGCCACCCACACGGCACCTTTCTCCTTGCCGCCCTTGCCGGTCATGTCCATCAGCCAAACCTCGTTGGTATCGGCCACGGAGAAAGACTCTCCTTCGCTGGCATAGCCGTATTGGGCAACCAAACCAACCATACAATCAATGGCCTCGCGAGCCGTCTTGCAGCGCTCCAAAGCAATCTGCATCAAACTCACATAGTCAATGCCCACCGTGTCCCAGCAGGCCTCACGACCGCCCCAAGTGGTCTCAAACACGGCCAGTTGGTGCTCGTTCATATACCCCACCACCGAATAGGTGTGTTCCATTTCGGGAATCTCGCCAAGGGGCTTGCCGGTGTCGCCCTCTACGATAGCACGCATACTGCCTTTGGGGTGGTCGGCTGCAGGAGTGAAATTGAGGTATCCGTAGTGGGTGTAACTATCCATCGCGTAGGTAATCATCACACTACCGTCGGCGGAAGCTTGTTTGCCTACCAAAAAATTGGTACAAGCGTTGGTGGAAACAAAGCAGCTCATCACGGAGGCGGCTGCAAGGGCAATACATTGTCGTAAAATGAGTTTCATATCGTTATGATTTTTGATACAAAAGTACAATATTTTTTCGAAATATGCAAATAAATTTGCAAAATTTGATAAAAAGTTGTAACTTTGCAAGCAAATTGGAAAAACAATGAAAAAAATTACTTTTTTACTTCTATTGGTAGCATCTGCACTGTGTGCGCAAGAGACGGCTCTGTATAATGATTTGAAATTCAATCTCGATCCTATTCACAAGACGGCTGAGGTGGCTCAGAACTACTTGGTGTCCGGCGAATTGGCTATTCCTTCCACCATTCAAGTCGGGCAGGATACGTATCTTGTTACCGAAATCGGTGACAAGGCCTTCAAGGGAGCCAAGCATTTGGAGGCAGTGACTATTCCTTCTTCCGTTACGCGTGTCTATCGTTCGGCTTTTGACGGTACCGGTCTGATGGCGAATAAGGAACTTTGGCAGGACGGCGCACTGATTGTGGATAGCGTGCTGATTGCGACCAACAAGTCGATAAAGAGTAAATACATCATTCCCGCCAATGTGCGCTTGATGGCTTGTGGTGCGTTTGAGAATAACAAGACCGTAGCACGTGTGGAAATACCCGCCAATATCAACAAAATCGACCACTTTATGTTCATGGGTTGCAAGAACTTGGAGCGTCTGATGATACCTGCTTCTGTGCAGTGGATAGGGCAAGATATTCTGACGGGAAGCGGTATCTATACCAATGACAAGAAGTGGCGTAAGGGTGCCCTCGTGGTAGATGGTTGCCTTATCGCCATGCAGCCCAAAGGCCCTGCTAAATACGAATTCAAAAGCAAAGTGCCTATTCGCCTGATAGCAGCCGGTGCCTTTGCTGGAAACAAGACGATTGGCAAATTGGTCATTCCGTCTATCATCACCGAGATAGCCGATGCCACGTTCTATGGTTGCGAGGCATTGCAGGAGGTGGTACTACCTGCAGGACTGACCAAGGTGGGTAGAATGGCTTTTGCCGAGTGTGGCAAACTGAAAGTTGCTACCTTGCCCGAATCGGTTACCGAGATAGGCGCACGTTGTTTCTATAACTGTGGCAACTTGCAGTCACAAACGCTTGGTAATCAAATCACTGCCATTCCGACGGCTTGTTTCTTCAACTGCCGTAGTTTGCAGAAAATGTCTCTGCCGACAGGTCTGCAGATGATTGGTGACGGCGCCTTTGCCGGTTGTGGTAATTTGGAAGATGTAGTGCTTCCTGAATCCTTGAAAACGATAGGTGAACAGGCATTTGCAGGGTGCATCAAATTCATCGAAATGCGTCTGCCGATGCAGATAGCTGAGATAAAGAAAGGCACCTTCCAAGACTGCCGTCAGTTGTATAAAGTGTCTTTGCCTGAAGGACTGTATGGTATTCAAGATGAGGCGTTTATGAACTGCCTCCTGTTGGAGAAAATCAATATCCCTACCACGACTTACCGTTTGGGCAAACGTGCTTTCGCTAACTGCCAGAAGTTGGAGAAAGTGGACCTCGTGGACCAAATTCATATCATTGAGCAGGAGGCGTTCCGTGATTGCAAGATGTTGCTGGAGATTAAGTTGCCGGAGGAGTTAGAAACCTTGGGTGCAGACGCTTTCCGTCACTGCCTCAATGTGCGCAAGTTGGAGTTCAACGGCAAACTCAAGGAGATTCCTGCCCGTGCGTTTATGGAGTGCAAGGCATTGGAAGAGATTTCGTTGGAGCCGCCTATTGAGATATTGGGCGACGAGGCATTTTTGGATTGCGCTCGGCTCAAAACGGTGAATTTATCTACCGACTTGGAGTATTTTGGCAAAAATGCGTTCAAGAATACGCGCGTTGACATCAAGGCGCTGATGGAGGACTATTGATGCAGCTGTTCCCTAACTGCAAGATAAATATAGGTTTGCGCGTCGTGCGCAAGCGCGAGGACGGCTATCACGATTTGGAGACGCTCTTTTATCCCGTGTACGGACTACACGACGAATTGGACGTAGTGCCGGCTGCGGAGTTCTCTTTTAGTCAGGAAGGAATCGTGGTGGACTGCCCGCCGGAGGATAATCTTATTGTGCGTTGCTATCGTTCGATGGCAGCGCATTTTCCGCAAGTCGGACCGGTTGCCGTTCGTTTCCGCAAGAACATTCCTTTTGGTGCCGGCTTGGGTGGTGGCAGCAGTGATGCCGCACACGTGGCATTGGCGCTCAATGAGTTATTTGATTTGCACCTCACCAAGCAGCAATTGGCCGAAGAAGTTAAACCTTTGGGAGCCGATTGCCCGTTCTTTATCTACAATGTGCCCTGCTGGGCAGAGGGAATAGGCGATATTCTCACGCCGATAGATTTTTCTTTGAAGGGCTATCGTTTGGTGATGGTCAAGCCCGATGTAGCTGTTTCCACGCGAGATGCCTATGCAGGCCTACATCCCTCCCCCCTTCATTCTTCGGTTCCCTATCACCCCCTTATCGAGGGGGTAGGGGGGTGTCCCACTCTCCATTCTCCATTCTCTAACGATTTTGAGGCGACCGTCTTTGCGCGGTATCCTCTTTTGGCAGACATCAAGCAGCGTTTGGTGGATGCAGGGGCTGTTTATGCGGCAATGTCAGGCAGTGGCTCAACTATTTACGGCCTCTTTCAGCACGATGCGGAAAGTGGTGCCGACACCCGGCTCGGAACTCTTGACGAAGATCTTGCCGCCATGGTAATCTTCGATGATACGCTTGGATAGCGATAGTCCCAGTCCCCATCCGCGTTTTTTACTGGTATAGCCGGGCTGGAAGATAGTCCGGAATGAACTGCGGTCTATGCCACGTCCCGTGTCGGTAATGTCCAAGAGAATAGTGCCGTTTTCGTGGCTGCACGTGAGGGTAATCGTACCGCTGCCGCTCATGGCGTCGATGGCGTTCTTAATCAGGTTCTCCAGTACCCAACTGAACAAAGGTGCATTCAGGTTGACGGTTGACGATGCACAATGCACAATGTCTATTGTCACTTTATTAGAAACGCGTGTGCGCATGTAACGAACGGTTTGCTCGATGACGTCGGACAGGTTTGTGTCGGTCAAAACGGGTGCGCTACCTACTTTGGAGAACCGTTCGGCAATCACGTTCAACCGTTCCAAATCCTGTTGCATTTCGGGTATCAGTTCATCGTTGGGGTACCGACTTTGCAGTAGTTCTTGCCAAGCATTGAGGGACGAGATAGGTGTGCCTAATTGGTGGGCTGTCTCTTTGCTCAGCCCTGCCCACACGCGGTCTTGCTCACTCCGCTGTGCCGTGATGAGGGTGACGATAGCCACCAAAATGAATAGGAAAATAATGGCGCACTCGATATACGGGAAGAACTTGAGTCGGGTCAAAATGGTACTCTCGTCATAGTAGATATACTGAATATTGTCGTCGGATATACGCAATTCGATGGGTCCGTTTAGTGTACGAGGGTCGTCTGCGGGGTGTTTCACGTTGCGGGACTCCAGTATGGTGCCGTCTTGGGTTACAATATAGACGGGGATAGTGGTGTTTTGCTCAATGATGGACAGGTAAAAACTCAGGTCCTCAGTTTCGTTGGCCTGAATGAGTCGTCGGGTGGCTTCGGCCCACATCTCCACACGCTGCTGTTCCTCGATGGTGAATTGTTTGGCTAAGTGATTGGTATATAATACGGAAGCAATCACTATCAGCAGTGCCACCAGCACACTGACCGACCCGATATTGTATGTCGATAAACGATTTTTCATTGTATTTCCCTTTCGTTCTGTTTCATTGTCTTCCCCTTTTGCCCTGCAAAGATACAACAAAAATTTGGCATACACAAATAATTAGGTCACTAAATAGATTTTTAATCTATGATTATACGGTTTTGGGGCAGTTCATAGATGCTTGCCTATAGAGAATACCTACTACCTACCACCTACTACCTACTACCTACTACCTACCACCTACCACCTACTACCTACTACCTACCACCTACTACCTACTACCTACCACCTGTTTTCCCCTTCCTCACACGTGTGTTTTCCGTCAGTCGCCCGTAAGTCGGCCGTAAGTCAACCGAAAATCGGAAGTCAATCAGCAGCCAATCTACCGCAAATTATCTGTCAGTAGGAGAACACGTGATAGTGCGGTTGGATTACTCACGGCGAGTTGCAGACATGGAGTCTAATTTATGAGAAGGAAGGTGAGCAAGATCTTGCCTCATATCCGAAAAATATGTGTACGGATAACATAGAAGCCAAAATTATTTGTAAATGTCAAATAAAAAGTGTACCTTTGCACCCTAAATGATAAGTAGATGAATAAAGTTTTATTACGTATTGGTGCTGCCATTTTCTTTATAATCGCCATTGGCCATTTGGCTTGTTTATTGGCATTAGAGCAGATGTTTGAGTTTTACAATGTAACGCCTATCTATGAGTTTTTGTACTCAATGGGTTCGTGGTTACCCTATGCTGTTACCATTGGTTTAGTGTGCTGCTTTACTGTGGCAGGGTTATATGGTTTGGCAGCAGCTGGAGACATCAAACTGCCTCTTACTAAGTTAGCAATCATCACCATTGAAACACTCTTTGCCTTGCGATGGATAGCCGGAATAGTGATGTTATGCACTAGAGGTTTTTCTTGGTTAGAAATTTGCAACTTAACCATCATAACAATCATTCTCATCAGCTATGCAAAGATAAAGTGATGTGTTGGGACACGCCCCTTTGGGTACTAGTCACAAAGTGGCAGTTAAATCCATCATTTTACAAAAAAATTTGCTTATTTCAAAAACTTTTTGTAATTTTGCAGCGTAAATCATTATATCCATAATCCTATTAAATTATGAACCGTAATAAATTATTTATCGCATTAGGCGTTACAATGCTTTTATCATGCATTGTTGCTTTTATTTCATGTAAGTCAGACAAAAATTCGTCGTTAGACAACAAAACAGTTGCAGGAACTTGGCTTATGTATGATCAAGGCAGTTGCAAACAATTTGCCGTTCTCAACAGTAATGGTCGTGGATGCACGTACTTTAATTGTGATGGTTATATAGATTACGTGGATTATTTTACCTATTCCTACAATGCGTCTAAACACACGATGACCATTTCTTATTATGATTCATATTACGGATACAGCGACTCATACGAATTATATATATCGTGGAAAAGTGATGATTGCGTGATGGCCAGTTATACCGATGAATATTATGGTGTTGAAACAATGGAACTAATACGCGTATCTCGAAATCAAAACATTGATGTAGAAGAAGATTACTACGATTACGGGGATTACGACTATTACGATTATTACGGATATAATGACTGGTACCGCACGAACGAACGCAAATAAATTTATCCTTTTAGCACTAATTCTTGGGGGAATTGTTTTACTCAAGTTCATCTTCTTCCGCCAATTGACGGAGTTGGACCAAGCATTAAACGTCACGCAATTAACAAGTGCTTATTTGACCAATATAGCGGCAGCGATGGCTGTCGCTATGTTCGCATTATTGATTCGCAAGATATGGGTAATTATTCTTCTTTTGGTTATATGTGATGTATGGTTATTGGCTAATCTTATGTATTTCAATGCCAATTTCACCCTACTCAATTGGGCTGCCATTACGACCATTACGGAGTTACCCGGCTTTGAGGCATCCATTGGCTGCTATGTAGATTGGTTACAGTTGCTCTTCCCCTTAACAACTCTTGCTGCTTATTTTTTGCTGGTTGGATTTGCTGATTCCTTTACAAATAAACCTCTTTGTTCCTCTAAAATCGCCATTTGGTATGGAATCATGGCATTCGTATGTTGGGCAGCAGGCGCAACTATACGTCATTACGTCTCCTTTACAGATCCGTCTCGATGGAACATACACGATGAAGAAAGGGCTTTTCTTCGTTCTCATAGTCCCATGGCTCATTTCGGCAAAACAATTGGAGAATTTATTCATTTTCAATTGGTACATTTCAATGCCGATTTACCATTAACAGAAACCGAACAATGTATTGTTCCTACATCTGTTCTGCCTGATACGGCCTCTTCCCCCCTTGGACATTTGGTTTATATACTGATTGAGAGCATGGAATCATGGGCTATGACCGCGCAAGATGCAATGGGTACAGAAGTATGTCCCTATCTAAACCACTTTATCAAAACACATCCTGTTGTTGTATCCTTAGGAATAGAAACCCAACAGATGTATGGGCGTAGCGGTGATGGACAACTAATCACTCAAACCGGTTTATTGCCTCTCCTACAAGGTGTTGCTTGTATGGAATATGGGGCAAATACCTATCCTAATTTGGCACATTTCTATCCCGATAGCAAAGTTATTAATCCCTTCCCCCGTGTGTGGAATCAGCGAGTAACCACCCGCTCCTACGGGTTTAAGGACTTGCGAGAACCCGATGCCAAAACACATCAGAAGGGGACAGACTCGCTTATGTTTGTTTGGACACAAGAAGAATTAGAACATGCTATCAGTCCTATGTATCTTATGGTTTTGACTATTGACACACATGCACCTTTTCGTTGTGAGTCTCCTTCGCTTATTTTTGATGCCACATATTCGGACACAGAGCAAGCTTATTTGCAATGTGTACATCATACCGATCAACACTTAGGACGATTCTTGGATTGGGCAGATACAGCAGCCGTGATGCAAAATGCGACCATAATTATCACTGCTGATCACAATCATTTTCCACGAGAAGGCGAGAAGGGATTATGTCCCTTGATTATTCACACTCCGAACGTTCATTCAACCATTACAATTCCTCATGCCTATCAAATGGACATTTTTCCTACTTTGCTACATTTAATGGGGCAAGATTCCTATCCGTGGCACGGATTAGGACGTAATTTGTTGGACTCGGCTTCTATTCGCCCCTGCTCCGTTAAGGAGGCATATCGTTTATCCGATAAATTGATTCGTAGGAATTATTTTGCTCAATAACTATTGATTATATGGAGAAATTGCGTGGGCATATTATTAGTAGTGTGTTGATACTGTTAGGTTTAGCAGTACACATGTCTGTGCTGGCGAGTGGCTATGATAGCCGTCCTGTGTCCACCACCCCGGAGCCCCATTCGGCTACGGCAACGCTTTCCGTTCCAATGGCTGCTACAGTGGTACTGGATAGGATTGATGTGCATTGTCCGGTTGCCTTGACTGTTTCGCTCAATCGTTCTCGCCGGACAATTACCCAATGGACTCCGGCAACATCTCTGTCGGGCGCAATAGCGTTCTCTAACTTATTGACAAACACGATAAAAGGGCAAATACATATAGCCCAAGGTCTGTTTGTCAATTTCCCTTCTGAACAAATCTCTTTTCCGTTTCATGCTTTTTGGTAGAGTGATAGCGTGAATAGTCAGCATTATGCTGTCCGTTAACCCTATTTATTTACCTATTATAAAAGCATAAATTATGAATAAGACAATTATTATTATGGGGATTATTATGGTTGCTATTGCCGTTGTCCCCTTTGTGATTATGAGCATACACAGCAATAAAAATCAATCCAAGGAAGAAAACAAAGAATAAAATGAAATCTTTATTTGCGCTTTTTTTTGGTACAAATATTTGCTTATTTCAAAAACTTTTTGTATCTTTGTGCCCAAATTGCGTTTAATGTTTAACAAATAAAATTTTTAAGTATGAAACCTACTCATATTGAGCATCTTGGAATTGCTGTAACGAGTTTGGAAGAGGCAATGCCTTTCTTCGAGTTTTTAACCGGTGAAAAATGCTACTCCATCGAGGAAGTGGCTGACCAAAAAGTAAAAACCGCCTTCTTCAAAGTCGGTCAAACCAAAATCGAATTATTGGAGCCCACTTGCCCCGAATCGACGATTGCTAAGTTCATTGAGAAGAACGGCGGTCGCGGTGGTGTACATCACGTGGCTTTCAATGTAGAAAATGTAGAGGAGGTCCTCAAAGAGGCACAAGCTGCCGGCTTGCAACTCATTGACCAAGCTCCGCGTAAAGGTGCTGAGAACCTGATGATTGCTTTCTTGCACCCCAAGAGCACGAAGGGCGTTTTGACAGAACTCTGCCAGCAGCCGAAGTAAGTTTAGAGATTAAAGTTTAGAGTTTAAAGATATGGATAACGAAAAACTGCAAAAGCTCGTAGATAACCGTGCCAAAGCATTGGCCGGTGGCGGTGAGGCAGCCGTGGAAAAACACCACGCCAAAGGGTGCTACACTTGCCGTGAGCGTATCAATATGCTTCTGGACGAGGACTCGTTCGAAGAAGTAAATATGTTCCTTACCCATCGTTGCCATGATTTCGGTATGGAAAAGAAAGTGTTCCTCGGTGACGGTGTTGCCGTTGGTTCGGGTACGATAGATGGCCGTTTGGTCTTTGTCTTCGCGCAAGACGCTACCGTTATCGGTGGCTCGCTCAGCGAGACGATGGCACTCAAGATATGCAATGTCATGGACCAAGCTATGAAATTGGGTGCGCCTATCATTGGTTTGAATGATTCGGGCGGTGCCCGTATCCAAGAGGGTGCTTGCGCCTTGGCTGGCTATGCCGAGATTTTTGAGCGTAATATCCTTGCCAGTGGTGTTGTTCCTCAGATTAGTGTTATCTTTGGTCCCTGCGCCGGTGGTGCTGTGTATAGCCCTGCATTGACCGACTTCATTATGATGACCGAGCAGAACAGTTATATGTTCATCACCGGTCCGAAGGTAGTGAAGAGCGTGACAGGTGAAGACGTAACTGTTGAGCAACTTGGTGGTGCCAAGATTCATGCCAGCAAGTCGGGTGTTACCCACTTTGTGGCTCCTACCGAAGAAGAGGCCCTGACGATGGTGCGCAAGCTCGTTAGCTTCATTCCTCAAAACAATATGGAAGAAGCCCCCATCGTGGCTACCAACGATGACCCGATGCGTATCGAAGACGCCCTGAACGACATCGTGCCCAACGACCCCAATAAGCCCTACGACATGCACGAGATTATCAATCTCATCGTCGATGACGGAGATTTCTTTGAGGTACATAAGGACTATGCCAAGAATATCATCTGCGGTTTTGCGCACTTCAATGGCCGTTCGACCGGTATCATTGCCAACCAACCCAGTTGGTTAGCCGGTGTGTTGGACTGCGATGCCAGCCGTAAGGCAGCCCGTTTCGTACGCTTCTGCGATGCCTTCAATATTCAAATCCTGACCCTTGTTGACGTACCGGGATTCCTCTGCGGTACAGGTCAAGAATATGCCGGTATCATTGATCACGGAGCTAAACTGATGTTCGCATACGGCGAAGCTACCGTGCCCAAGGTAACCGTTACTATCCGCAAGAGTTATGGTGGAAGTCACATCGTGATGTCCTGCAAACAACTCCGTGGCGACATGTGCTACTCATGGCCCAATGCTGAAATTGCCGTTATGGGTGCCAGCGGTGCCGTGGGTGTGCTGCAAGCCAAAGCCCTCAAGGCAATGGAAGACCCCGAGGAGAAGAAGAAATTTATTGCTGAGAAAGAGGCAGAGTACAAGGATCTATTTGCCAGCCCCTATCAGGCAGCCAACCGTGGTTATATCGACGATGTTATTGAGCCGCGCACTACCCGTGCCCGCATCTGCAACGCCTTTGAGAAACTGCAAACCAAGCGCTTGACCAATCCTGCCAAGAAGCATTGTAATCTGCCGCTGTAATCTCATAATCTAACATTAACAATCACAGTTATGACATTATTTGCAATTACATCTCAGACATGGTTGGTGACTGTATTAGGTTTTGTCATTGTACTGATACTGCTCTGTGCCTTTGTATTCATAATGCAAGGTTTAGGAGCTGTCATGCAGTGGCTGGAGAAGAAACCTTCTCAACCTGCTCAGCCGATTAAACCCGCCAAACCCGCTAAGGCAGGCGACCTGTCGGATACCGATATGGCTGCTATTGCTATGGCGTTGCATCTCAATGAGGAAGATGCTGATATGGCTGCTGTGGCCTATGCGCTACATCTGTACTACGGTTTGCACGATGCCAGTCTGCCCCAGCTTACTATGCAGGGACACTCTACAGCGTGGAACAACAAAGTTTTTGGATTAAACAATATCATTAAATAACTAGGCAACCAGTTTCCCTAGTCAACTAAACAAAACAATCAAAGCAATGAAAGAATTTAATTTTAAAATCAACGGTGTTGCCTACAATGCAGCCGTTGAAGAAATAGAAAATGGTTTAACCGAAGTTACTGTCAATGGTAAGAAATACCAAGTAGAAACAGAGAAGAAAGCTGCTCCTGCACCTGCACCTAAGGCAGCTCCTGCTCCAAAAGCTGCTCCCGCTGCCGCTCCTGCTCCTGCTGCTGCACCTGCTCCTAAAGCAGCTCCTGCTGCCGCTCCTGTAGCCGGTACACAAGTCAAGAGCCCGCTGCCCGGTAGCGTTATCAAAGTATTGGTAAGCGAAGGTCAAGCCGTAAAGAAAGGCGATGTACTTCTGCAATTGGAGAGCATGAAGATGGCCAACGACATCGCTGCTGAGTGCGATGGTACGGTAAAACAAATCGCTGTGGCTGCCGGTCAAAACGTAATGCAAGATGATCTATTAATCGTACTTGGTTAATCATGGACGCAATTATTGAATTTATCCAGACGATGGGATTTATGAACATCACGTGGCAGCAGATTATTATGTTGCTCGTGTCGTTCTTCCTGTTGTATCTGGCTATCAAAAAGCAATATGAGCCACTATTGTTGCTGCCTATTGCTTTTGGTATGCTACTCACCAACCTGCCGGGAGCAAATATGTTCCATCAGGAGTTGTGGGACGCATTCCTGAACCCCGCCAGCGAGATGTACCATAGTTATGGTGCTATTCTCAAGGAGGGCGGACTGTTAGACGTGCTGTATATCGGCGTTAAGGCCGGTGTGTATCCCTGTCTGATTTTTATCGGTGTAGGTGCGATGACCGACTTTGGTCCACTTATTGCCAATCCTAAGTCGTTTATGTTAGGTGCTGCTGCTCAATTAGGTATTTTTATTGCCTTCTTGGGTGCCAATGCGTTAGGATTTACTCCTGCTGAGGCCGGTTCTATCGGTATCATTGGTGGCGCAGATGGACCTACCTCTATCTTCCTGACCAGTAAATTGGCGCCTCACTTGTTGGGCCCGATTGCCATTGCTGCCTATTCGTATATGGCACTGGTGCCTGTGATTCAGCCACCTATCATGAAACTGCTTACTACCGAGGCCGAGCGTAAGATTAAGATGAAACAACTGCGTGCTGTGGGTAAAACCGAGAAGATTGTCTTCCCGATTATCATTACCGCTATCGTAGCATTGGTATTGCCCGATGCAGCACCTTTGATTGGTTGCTTGATGTTGGGTAACCTCATGAAAGAGTGCGGAGTGGTTGAGCGTCTTTCCAAGACTGCACAAAACGAGTTGATGAATATCGTCGTTATCTTCTTGGGTCTCACCGTAGGTGCTACCGCTACTGCCGGTACGTTCCTTACCCTGAAGACCTTAGGTATCCTCCTAATGGGTATCATCGCTTTCTGCTTTGGTACTGCAGGTGGTGTGTTGCTGGCTAAGATAATGAACTTGTTCAGCAAGGAGAAGATTAACCCGCTAATCGGTTCTGCCGGTGTGAGTGCCGTTCCTATGGCTGCACGTGTCAGTCAGATGGAAGGTGCCAAAGCGGACCCCTCTAACTTCCTGCTTATGCACGCTATGGGTCCCAATGTGGCAGGTGTGATTGGTTCTGCCGTGGCTGCTGGTATTCTACTGACGATGCTTGGATAAAGCGATATATAAACTAAATTATTAATAAAAAAAACGCAGTTTTTATGAAAAAGATTTTCTCTTTTGTTTGCGCAATGGCGATAGCTTTGTGCGCAAGTGCTGCTCAACTTGCTTCGGAGGCCCAATTGGCTAAGAAGGCCGTCGTTGCAGAGCAGATGCAAGGAGTTCAGCTTGAGAATGTTCAAGTTGCAAACTTCTACCAACTCAGTGCTACTCCGGCTATCAAACCGGCAGCTCGCAAATTGGCTACAGCAGAGCCAATCGTAGTGATTATTAAGGGTAAACCTCAGATTGTCTCAAAATCCGGTAACACAACCGTTGAAGTTGTCGGTGATGACGACATCAATTATGGTTGGGTTATTGCCGCTGAATCTTTGGAGGCAGGTAAGACTTATACTTATGCCGACATGGGTGCACACAATGTATATCGTTACGACCAATCTTTCACGGTATACGAAGAAGCTACCGATGCCACTTTCTCCATTGATGCAGAGAACAATATCACTGCCTCTATGGTTACGGAGAGCGGCACCTATATGGTGTACACCACGGCTCCTCAACCCGCTCCTGCTTTTGTCTTAGCAGATACTTATGAAGGAAATGGTTTTTCGGTGAGCAAATCTGGTCTTGCTCCGCTACAACCGTGGAAGTTGAAAACTGGTACAACGACTGATGGTACTGCCTATTTAGATGGTATTATTCCTGCTTTTTCGGCTGGTGGTAGTTACAAACTTGCCTATACAGTGGTAGATGATAGCGTTTTAGTAATTAAACCGGCTATTGTTGGTATCTATCAAAACATGTACTACATTTCTATCGAGTCTGGTACTGCGAGTGAAATACGTTTTATTGCTGGAAAAGACGGAGCATTGAAATTGGCCAACCCCCAAGATACAATTATCTATGGTGCCTATGATATCTCATATAAATATCAAGGATGTTTAGGCATGTTTACAGGTTTGACCTATACACCACAAGCACCTATCACCGAGCGTGATACGGTTGATGTGAAATTGGCAATGAACATCAATGACTTGACAACGGCCAGCAAACTTGTCATTTATTATGGTGACAATGAGGACTATTATATTTTCCGTGTTGCTGCAAATACGGAGATGCTTAAGGATAGTACCTACAAATGGTCGGAAGGTGGCATCAATAATGCGAACTCCTTCTTCTCCATCGACGGTCAAACGAAAAACTATTTCCAAGATGGTGAGTTCACCGTGGCTACCGATGACAATGGTATCGCACTGACCGGTTGGATGATTGGCGAAGATGAGAAATACTATCGTTTGGATTTGTATAAACAAACGCACTTTGACAAGCGTGATACGGTGACTGTTAATGCTGACAATCTGAGGATATTGGCTCAACAGGGTGTAGGATATGTGTATTTGGCTGCAAACGCTGACTATTCACGTATTCAATTCGTTGTAGATGCAGAGCAACCCTTTGGTACCTTTGCAATGAAAGATGGTAAGATGGAATATGGTTACCAATACGTTGAAGACAACAATGGAAAAGGTGTCCTCTTCCTCGAAGGTGAGATGACTGTTGCTGAAACGAAAGACGGTTATACGCTGACCGGTCTCTTCGTCGGCTCAGACGAAAAGGCGTATGTCTTCAATCTCATTTATACCAAACCTGCTCCGAAAGATACCGTAGAAATCGTATGCTCCAATATGCAAATTGAGGATTTGACGGAGGAACTTGGTTACTTCGCTTACGCAGGTGGTGACAAGGATCATGTTGCTTATCTCTATGCCGTTACGGATACCGCCTATGGTACATTCAAATTGGCCAATGGAGTTATCTTGGTTAACAATGGCACCCAAACGCCCGACACCGTACGTGCCGTCGAAGGTGAAATCACCATTTCTGCCGAAGACAAAGTGGCTACGCTGACCGGTTCGATGCTGGGTAACGATACCATTCTCTATACCTTCAGCTGGACAGGCAAGGTTGGAGTATTGTCGTTTGACTCGGACGAGGACTTTGATGGCGAATTCAACTTAGAGGAGGCCGATATCAAAACACAAACAGGTATGATTTCGCTCTCTGTTTCTAATGAGTTTAACCAAGTTGTTAACTTGATGTTCTTTGCTAACTTGACAGAAGACAACACTATTCCTGCAGGAGTCTATGTGATCAATGATTCGCAGGAGGAAGGTACGGTACTTGCTTCTATAGGTCTCTATGCACAAAGCGGACGACAACTCCTTATGCCTTCGTATGCTGCTTTGTCCAGCGATCAAGGTATCACCGATGCTTGGTTCATGGTTAGCGGTGTTGTTGAAGTTGCTGAAGATGGCTCGATTAAGGTTGAGGCCCTGAACTCGTACGACAGAAATATCACCATCACCATCGCCAATCCGAGTACCGGACTCTTCGACATCAATGTGAAGAAAGCCGTACACAAGATAATGAAGGACGGTAAGGTCTTCATTTTGAAGGGCGACAAGACTTTCAACTTGCTGGGTACCTGTGTGAAATAATCGCAGTTAACTGCATAACTACAAAGGATGGAGGGCATTGCTCTCCATCTTTTGTTTTCCACCTATTACTTTCCCTGTTTGCAACATAACATGGTCGAGGATTGGCAATACCTCTGCTTTGGCACGGATATTGTATGTGTAGTGGTGAACAACTAAAATTTTACAATTATGAAAAAGGTTTTGTTTGTATGTGCGCTCATGGTTAGCGCAATGGTAATGGCTCAAGGGCCGAAGTGTCAACACCATGCTAAGCCCGATTGCAAAGGCAATGCGTGCATGTCCAAAATGGCTTGCCCACAGACAATGGCAATCAACAAGGCAATGGAGTACCGGGATGTGCTACGTCTGACGGAAAAGCAGTTCAACAAAATGTACAAGGTGTATTTGGACGAATTTACGGCTATGAAGTCCGATTCCACTTTCTGCTGCAAGGACAAAAAAGAGATGACCAAAGAGCAGTGCGAAGCCATGAAAGCCAAGATGCAAGCCAAGATGGACAATCGCAAGGCAAAAATGAAAAAGGTGTTAGACGATGCCCAATTTGCATTGTGGCTGACGATGGAAAAACCTAAATGCTGCCATCACGCCTGTCCAAAGCATCAGGGCTTCCCGCCAATGCACAAAGAACTACCGCCCATGCACAAGGATAGTGTGAAATAAATGAAAATGTCTCCACCGCGAGACATTTTTTTATAAAGATTTGCGTATTTGCAAAAAAAATTGTATCTTTGCAGCCAAATCGTAATAACACCTTAATATTAATACACGTATGCGAAAGATTATTTTCCTCCTTCTTGGCGCACTGGTGTGCTTGCCAATGACTGCCGAAACGGCAAAAGAAAAAAAAGCGAACAAAGATACCCAAGCGTATCGGTATGAGATTGAGTGCGCCGGCAATGCACAGCCCGGTTCGTATCTTGTTAAAGTGTGGAGTTACAGCAAAAAGGCCTCTGTGGCAGAGAATCAATGCCGCAAAAATGCCGTTCACGGCGTTCTGTTCAAGGGCTTTGGTGGCGGTAACGGTTGTATTGCACAGCGCGCTATCGTCAATACACCGGGTGCTGAAGATGTCAACAAGACATATTTTGACCAGTTTTTTAGCGAGGGTGGCGAGTTTATGAAATATGCTTCCATCGTGGCAGGTACTACTGAAACGGTGAAAGTTGGAAAAGAATACAAGGTAGGCAACGTGGTCAATGTGCGCAAAGATGACTTGCGTAAGGCCATGGAACATGCCGGAATTATCAAATCTTTTAATGCCGGATTCTAATGAAAAAGTCCCTTTTTGTATTGGTCGCAGCGGTAGTAGCTGCCCTGCTGACCGGTTGTGGTGCGTATAAATCGCAAGCCAGTTATGATGCCAAGAGTAAGGTGCTGACCGCCAACTACGATGGCAGTTATGTCATTCGGGTACAAGTGAAAGCCCGTAATGCCGCTATCGCTTTTACCGACGCACAACGCAAAGCCGTCAAGGAAGTCCTGTTTGAGGGCGTAGATGCCGGTTCAAATGGTATTGAGGCACTCAAACCCATTTGTTTTGATATGAATATCCAAGCCAAGCGTGAGGACTATTTCAACGCCTTCTTTGTGGACGGTGGCGATTGGACCAAATACGTTTCTTTGCACGACAAGCGTACTGCCACTACCACCTACGAGCGCAATGGCAAGCAGATGGTGCAGATGGTTACCGTTACCGTTAAGCGCAATGAGTTAAAGGCACGTATGCAAGCCGACGGCATCATTCCTGCCCAAAATATGTATGAACTTTAATTAATGATACTACTATGAAAAAGGTGCTCTTACTTACGGCGGTTATGTCGATGGCGATAGCTGTCTCCGCCCAAATCAAGAAACCCGAACTGATGGTCTTCCCATCTGAGAACTGGTGCATTACCAACGGTTACTACACCGAGGTAACCAATATGGACTATCAGCAGAAAGTGCCCGCTTACCGTGAGGCATTACAGGAAAATACCCAACTGAAATTGGCGATTGCCAAGATTAACGAACTCTTTGCTGCACGCGAGTTCCCCTTAGAGGACTTGGAACAAACCCTCAAGAATATCGACCAAGAGCGTGCTGAGGACAATCTGACTATGTCTAAAAATGGCAACGAGCTGTCAGAAACACCCCTTGATGCCATCAGCCGTGTGGCTAAGGCAGATATTATTCTTGAACTGACTTGGAGTGTCAACGACATGGGACTCAAGCACTCGCTGACCTATATTTTGGAGGCCAAAGATGCCTATACCGGCAAATCGGTGGCAGCCGTCAGCGGTACTGGCGACCCCTCTATGAATGCCGATGTGGCAGTGCTATTGGAGGAAGCCATCGTTTCGCGTATGGACAATTTCCAAAATAGTTTGATGGACTACTTTGGCACAATGCAAGAGCAGGGACGTGAGATTCGTTTCGACATCAAAGTCTTTGCTGATAACGAAGCAGGCGTGGACTTAGAGACTGAATTTGGTGAAGATGAACTCGGTGACATTATTCAACGCTGGATGGCACAGAATACGGTTAGCCAACGTTTCTCGCTGAAAGCCGCCAGCGAAACGCACATGGACTTCACGCAAGTGCGTATCCCTCTGTACGACGATTATGGCATCGCTATGGACGCCTCTTCTTTTGCAAAGAAACTGCAAAAGGCATTGAAGAAAGAGCCCTTTAAGATTCCTTCCAAAGTGCTGATGAAGGGCTTGGGTCGTGCCGTGCTGATTATTGGAGAAAAGTAATAAACCACTAAAGAGAATCATTATGAAAAAACTGAATATGATACTTGCTGCGCTGATGGTAGCTCTTACGCTGACGGCGCAAACGCAATACTTGCCCCTCACGGTAGCCGTAGAGGACCTGACTGAACCGTTCCCCGAGACGGCAAAGGCACAGGTAATCAATAAACTGAACCAACTGCTGGCAAAGCAGGGCATTGCTTCATTGGACAATAACGGCCAATTCGTATTGACCATTTTCATGGTTCCGCAAGACAAAGATGTCGTAGCTGGTCCTCCTATGCAGATAGTTGAGACGATGGACGCTACCTTGTATGTGGCTGACGTAGCACAAAAGACCGTCTTGGCTACCGCCTCACAAACCATTAAGGGAGTAGGACGCTCCGAAACGCGTGCTTATATGGATGCCCTGAAGCATCTTAATACGAACTCGCCCGCTATGGCGCAATTCATTGAGGAAGGTAAGGCAAAGATTTTGGCTTACTATGACAGCGAAGCCCCTCGCCTGATGAAGGAAGCACGCGCTTTGGCCGAGATGCATGACTATGAACATGCATTGTCAGTAGTGATGGTTATACCCTCACAATGCAAATACTACGATGAGTCCTTGCAGGTGGGCTTGGATATCTTCCACGCTTATCAAGACTATGTCTGTGTGCAGAACTTGCAAAAGGCACGTATGGCTTGGGCTGCTGAGCAAAATGCTACCGGCGCTCAAAAGGCCGGTGAGTACTTGGCACAAATTTACCCCGATGCTGCTTGCTATGGCGAAGCAATGGATGTATATAAAGAAGTGAAAGCCAAAGTCTTGGACGATTGGAAATTTGAGATGAAGCAATATCAAGATGGTATAGACCTTGAAAAACAGCGTATCGAAGCTGCACGTGCCATCGGTGTTGCATACGGTAACCACCAGCAACCCATCACCACCAATATGGGTTTCTTGCGTTAATTCACTCTTTACACATTGGATATGAGAAAGCATTTGATTGCCTTCTGTATGCTCGTAATGGCTGTGTCCCTGTGGGCACAATCTACGGGCGTGCTGGATTATAAGCGTAATTCACTGGCTACCATCTTGGTCTTTCACCCCGAAGATGAGTTTGGTCCCAACATACATGAGGCCTATATAGCCCTGCCGACCCCTGATAAATACGATGACCATAATCTGCAATGGCGTATTATTGATAATAGTCAGGTCAGTGGTGTTCAGAAAAACAAATCGGGTCTGTTTAAGGCGGAGTACGGACATCCGCTTCCTGCTTCCGAGATAAGCCAAAATGCGCAATACATAGAGAATCTGCTCAACGATGCACAGGTTGGTAAGGCCTTGGTAGCCAAGTGGTTTAACCTCTCTGGAACGGATTCGTTGGCTACGTTTAATACCGAGTTGTTAGCCGAACGAGGTCAGTACAATGCCTCTGATATTGATGTGGCATTGGCTATGCAGACGGTACGTGGCGTATCGGCCTTGTCCGATGCCGGTGAGGAACTGATAGGACAAACCTTTGTTCTTGTTAACGACATCACTTACGTAACGGCAGAGCAGGAGGCACAGGCAGCCAAAACAAGTATGGCGGTGATTGGTGGTATCTTTGATGCTTTCTTTGGTGGCAACTCCGGTAGGCAGTTGGCACAAGGTGTTGGTGCTATTGCAGACAGTTTTACGGGATTTAATGTTAAGACACACAGCTACTTATACCAATTGGTTTGGAACGATTCCATCGCAGCGGTCTTCTCTAAATATCATGCTACGATGACTCCCAATCCGGAAAAAATAGCCGCTTTCTTGGCTGACCAAACTACCTACCGTGTGCGCTATGTAGCACATGAGTATGAGTATGACAAGAAAAGTACCCTCAAAGGTAAATACGAACGTTCTGAGTTAGTGAAAACGATTTGTGCCCGTTCTGTGGATAAGAACATTGTCGCTTTGGGTAAGCAATATGAAGATTTTAAAGTGAAGACCCCGGTATATGGTATCTTGGAAGGTAAGAACGGCACCATAGCTGGATACACCGCCAAAATAGGCCTCAAAGAAGGCATCACGGAAAGTACCAAATTCCAAGTGGTTCAACGCCTGTATAATCCTGAAACAAAACGGACAACCTATAGATATATAGCGACTGTCCAACCTGTCAAAGGAAAGATTTGGGACAATCGCTATAATGCAGTCTTGGAGCAGGGCGAAGGTAGTGACTTGAATTTCACCACCTTGAAGAAAACGGCCGGTGGGGAAATCTTACCGGGTATGCTGCTGATTGAAGGTCGCTACCGCAAGGTGCAATAAACCTATTGCTGCAATGCGGCTAACGAGGCCTTGATAGTAGCAATACGTTGCTCAGCATCGGCTTTCTTCTTACGCTCCAGTTCTACTACCTCGGGTTTGGCATTTGCTACAAAACGCTCATTACCCAATTTAGCAAGAACACCCTTTAAGAAGCCCTCTTGGTGCGCCAAGTCGGCTTTTAACTTTTTGATTTCTTCGTCCTTATTAACGAAGTTATCCATCGGAATGCTGAACTCGGTCGTTCCTACGATAAAGGATGCTGCGGTGGCAGGTTTGGTACTGCCTACTTGTACTTCACAATTCGCTAACTTATCCACCAATGCCGACAAGGCAACAGGGCTGATAAGTGTCATCTTCTCCTTCGGTGGAATATTCTTTGAGGCGCGTACGTTGCGCACACCGGCTACCACTTCTTTGGTGAAAGCGATGTCGTGCAGCAATTGCTCGTCTTTGGTCGTATCTGTAGTTAACGAGGCCGTCATGATACTGGCGTGAGGAGCACGTGGTGTGATGTTCTGCCACAACTCTTCAGTTATGAACGGCATGAAGGGGTGCAAGAGACGCAACATCTCGTCGAAATACTGCAACGTGACATCATAGGTGGCTTTGTCAATGGGCTGCTGATAAGCCGGCTTAATCATCTCCAAGTACCAGCCGGAGAACTCGTCTGTGTAGAGTTTGTAGATGGTCATCAGGGCCTCGCTCAGACGGTATTTCTTCATCAAGTCATCTACTTCGGCTGCGGCTTCATTGAGTTTACTGCGGAACCAGTCAACGGCCATCTTGTTGGTACCTTGCAGCGTGCCTTGTGTCTCGTCCACGGTCAAGCCCTTAACCATGCGGAAGCAGTTCCAAATCTTATTGCAGAAATTACGTCCCTGTTCGCAGAGCGAATCATCGTACAAAATATCGTTTCCGGCAGGTGCAGATAGCAAAATACCCATTCGTACTCCGTCTGCGCCGTAGCGGGCAATCAGGTCCAACGGGTCGGGACTATTGCCCAACGATTTGGACATCTTACGACCTAATTTATCGCGTACGATACCCGTGAAATAGACGTGCTTGAACGGCATCTTACCAACGTATTCGTAACCTGCCATAATCATGCGTGCTACCCAGAAGAAGATAATGTCCGGACCGGTTACAAGGTCAGAGGTGGGGTAGTAGTATTGGCGTTCTTCGTCGTTGAAGAGGGAAATTGGCCACAACCATGAACTGAACCATGTGTCCAACGCTCCTTCGTCTTGCACGTAGTTGCCTTCGGGCTTGGTCTCGCTGACAATGATTTCATCATTGGGGTAGTTCTCCAAGCCGGTCTGTGCCAACAAATCAGCTTCGTAGTAAGCAGGAATACGGTGTCCCCACCACAGTTGGCGTGAGATGCACCAATCCTTAATACCTTCCAGCCAGTTGCGGTACGTGTTTTTGTATTTAGTGGGATAGAAAACGATGTCATCGTTCATAACAGGGGGCAAAGCAATGTCGGCAAAGTGCTGCATCTTGATGAACCACTGTAAACTCAAACGGGGCTCAATAGGCACGTTGGTACGCTCCGAATAACCCACCTTGTTGTCATAATCTTCAATCTTTTCTACCAACCCAAGTTCCTGTAAATCAACCACTATCTCCTTGCGGCAGTCAAAGCGGTCCATGCTATGGAATTTGTCCAAATCAAGTGTCTTGAATGGTAGGTTTTCGGCTTTCACTTCCTCTAAATTGAGGTGAGCATCAGCGGTAAAGATATCTATTGTTTTGAGGCCGTATTTTTGCCCTAAAGCATAGTCGTTTACATCGTGAGCAGGGGTCACTTTTAGGCAACCCGTGCCGAACCCAATTTCTACGTATCTATCTTCAATAATCGGTATCTCACGTCCTACTCCGGGCACGATGACATGCTTGCCTTTCAACCATTGATTCTTCTCCTCTTTGGGGTTGATACATACGGCTATATCTCCGAAAATAGTCTCGGGACGAGTGGTGGCTACGATAGCATAATCTGCACCCGTTTCGGGGTTGGTCACACCGGGCTCAACCACCTTGTAACGCAAGTAGTAGAATTTGCTGTGTTCATCGTGATAAATAACCTCTTCATCAGAAAGGGCAGTCTGCCGTTCAGGGTCCCAGTTGACCATACGCAAACCTCTGTAAATGAGTCCCTTCTTATATAAATCGCAGAAAGTACGAATGACGGCTTTACTACGTGTCTCATCCATGGTGAAAGCAGTACGGTCCCAGTCACACGAGCAACCCAAAGTGCGCAGTTGTTTGAGAATAATTCCTCCGTGTTCATCGGTCCAATCCCAAGCGTGTTTGAGGAACTGCTCACGGGTCAAATCGCTTTTGTTGATGCCCTGCTCTTTGAGTCGCTTAATTACCTTGGCTTCCGTGGCGATAGAGGCATGGTCGGTGCCGGGTACCCAACATGCGTTTTTACCCTCTAAACGAGCACGACGAACGAGCACATCTTGAATAGTCTCGTTTAGCACGTGGCCCATGTGTAATACGCCTGTTACATTAGGTGGCGGAATAACAACGGTAAACGGCTCACGACCATCTGGCTCACTATGAAAAAGTTTGTTGTCTAACCAATATTGATACCACTTGGTTTCAATGTCTGTGGGATTGTACTTACTATCCATAATTCATTTTAATCAAAAACGCGCAAAAGTACAAAAAAATTTGCTACTATCAAAAGAAAAATCGAATATTACAAAATAAATTGAAATTTATTTGGTAGTTTGCAAAAAAAAGTGTATTTTTGTACGCTATTTTATATGCATATATGAAACGAATGAAAAGTAGTTTTTTTAAGACGGTATGTCTGGTATTAGGTTGTTGGTGTTTTGTGGCTGGTACCGCAGCTCAATCTTCTACACGCGAATGGACCACAAAAGGTAACGACTTTTGGGGTGTTTTTATGGATAACTCCAACGCACCATCGGATGCGGTGTCGTTAACTTTCACTATTTACATTGTCGCTGACACGGCGGTGGATGTGACGGTGGATATTATGGGTATGCCGTCTGTTCGGAAGCGCATTACCTCGCTCACAGGGGGTATGGATTCTATCGTTTTTAATGTCAATGACGGTTTGAATCCGCAGTCGGTTTATATCAGTGGTAACTCCGGCAACAATGAAACGGAACGTGCTTTGCCACGTAGTTTTCATATCCACAACACAAGTGCGGACGACTCGCGTGTTTACTCGTGCTATGCCTTCAATAAGTTTGGCGAACCGGGTTATATTGCCCAAGATGCTTCGTTGCTTATTCCTCGTCCGACATACGGTAAAGAATATGTTGTGCAAACATACGTTGATGATACCAAATCAACGGAATTTGTAGTAGTTGCGACGGAAGATAATACCAATGTGCGTATCACTCCTGCTGCGCCTACATTGGGCGGAACGGCTGCCGGAGGCGCTACCTCGCGTACATTGATGCGTGGACAATCAATTATGGTGGCAAGTGTCCCCAGTGGTGCGAGGTCAATTGATATGTCAGGCAGTTTTATTTGTGCAGATAAACCTATTGCTGTGTATTCCGGTAACCAAGCCCCGAAAATTCCTTTTGGTGACGCCTATTCTGCCGGTTATGCGTTTGAGCAAGTGATGCCGATAGAAAAAGGAAATACAGATTTCTATTTGGGTCTGCCCGGAAATGGTATTGTGGAGTCGCACTACAATTTTGTTGCTCTCTATTCCAATACACACGTACAGGTTTTGTCTAATGTGGACGGCGAGTTGATAGAGGAAAATTATACGTTGGCGAATAGTGGTGATGGCATGGGAGATGTCGGTATGATGCTTCGTTCGGACGAGATGATGTTGACCGATGTAATGATTCATAGCGACAAACCTATCATGTGTACACAATACATGACCAGTGGTGCTGCCAACTCCGAGCGTATTCGTATTGGCACCAAAATACAGACAATCAACTGGGGTAACCCTGCCGATGCCCGTGCAGCCGGTTGGGATTCGCGTGTCAAGTCGGTTCGTGTCGTTACCAAGGAACTAACTCCCAAAAAGACTTCCTCGGGCTGGGAACCGTACCAAAAGCACTTGGTACACTTGATTGTAAAAACATCTGAAATTGGATTGTTGACCATTGTTGGCAAGAACGGACCTGTGACAATTGACCCAACTGCGTTCTCGCCCTTCTTGGGAGATCCGTCTATGTCTTATGGCTCCATTTTGCTTTCGGAAAGTAGTGAGTCAAGTTGGTTCGATATTTCCACTTCCGGAGACGGTTTTGTCGGTTTCGTATATGGTATAACGGATGGTATCGGTTACCAATACACTTTGGACTTTAACCCTTATTTGGACGGCGATTCACTCTATATCCAAAATCCGGAACAGGTCATGTCACCGTATTCGTATGATTTGCCGTACAGAGAGAATGATGGTTGGTATCAGCGTCAGCTGGCTGATTGGCTTAGCAAGAAAGATGTACGTTTGGACACGGCTTATATCTGCGACAGCACTACTCTCAAGTTCTACGGCAAGTTGCATAAAGAGTGGAATTTGGATTCAGTGGTTTGGAAGGTATATGAATGTGACGAAAAAGGCCGTGTGCTGACCAATAAGTTAGTGGCACGTGAGGCGAGTACGGATATAGAGTCGTTGGACCAATTCTTTGAGCATCGGTTTGTGAATGACCCGCAGTTAGACAGATTCCCGCAAGACCGTGACCCCTATACACTCTACCAAACAGACTTGTTGCTTTACCGCAAGCATATCTTGTGTGAAAATACCTTACCGGTTTATTCCGATACGTTGCGAACGATGGTTCATGTGTTCCGTTCCTACAATGATACGATTCGCCGAATGGCATGTATCACGGACACCATGTATTGTTTCGTGGACGATGCTACACACACTGACCCGCGTGCCGAGAAGATGGATTCTACCATGTTTGTCAGCAAGGACGGTTCTATCTCCGGCGACTATCAGTTGGGCTTTGAGTTAGGGCTGAATCAGTGGACGCGGCATTATACTACCATCGCGGATTGCGATAGTACGGTGACATTTGAGTTGTACGTATGCGACACGGTGCATATTATCTTGGACACTACCGTTTGTGTGAACGAGCTCTTACGTTTCCCGGGCAGTCTGTATTTCCAAGACGAGACTTTTGACCACGAGGGACGTTACCTCGACACTATCAAAACAATCGGTTGCAACGATATGAAGGCACGTTACGACACTGCGAACGCTTTCATAGGGTGCGACAGTATCTTTGAGGTTAACCTGCATATCTGTGATACGTTTATGATTTTCAAGCGGGACACGTTCTGTTCCAACGGTCAGTGGGATTTGCCTTATCAGTGGCGGCGAGACGGGCGCTTGAATCCTGATTCGCTCGTGCGTGAGATGTACTTTACCGATGACGATACGTGCAAATGGTTTGAGTTCCGTGATACCGTCAAGACAATCTCTTGCCCCAGTTGTGACCAAGGTGGTTGTGATAGTATATTCGTTCTGAACTTATACATAGCCACGTTCTATCATCAGGAGCGTTCTTATACGGATTGCGGTCAGTTCTATAATCCGACAACGGGTAGTTTGGAACTCATACCTTATACGTGGGACGATTGTACTTCCGAAACGGTTTGGGATAGCAACAATAATTGCCGCATACCGACTGCAGATATTGCCAAAACGACTCCGGGTATTGCCAATGTTTTCGTAGATAGTTTGGTATCGCATAGTGGTTGCGATAGTATCACCACCTTGACCATCATGCGTCATAAAGCGTACTTGAACAAGCAATTGCACAGCATGGCGGATAACGAGACCTTTGAGTGGCGCGGACGGGTGTTCGGTCCTCTTGAGGAGCATCCGGAGCCGTATATTTATCATGATTCGTTGGAGTCTGTTGAGGGTTGTGATAGTATTTACCGTTTGGAAATCACGATTGGTCACACGTTCATTCAAACCATAGAGGGCGAGATATGTGCCGATGGTGTTTATACGTGGACCAACCATACCAGTTCGGACAAATACGATTTGTCTTCACCGGAGCCGCGTCTGTTGTGGGACGCCACCAATAATCGGCACATCTGGTCCAACCAGTTGTCTTCGGAGTATTTTACGGCAGGGGATTATACGATTATCGATAGTTTGCGAATGGCGATTGTGGTAGATGACAAGCCGATTGAAACGGACTCTATTTGGGTACTGTCTCTCATGGTACACCCCTTGTACGCCACTACGGACAATATCCACATGTGTGACAACGACACCCTAACGTGGCAAGGCACCTTGTACGTGGGTAGTCAGTTCTCCGGCACGCCGGCGCAACCGACCTATACCATCGTTTCCAAAGGTGTTTATACCAATACGGCTGCTTATACGTCCGTCTTTGGTTGCGATAGTGTCTTTGACTTGAATTTGACGGTTTACCGCACCTTCTATCAGGAGGAAGATTCTACCGTCTGTCAGGGTGACCCGTTTGCGTGGACCTTGCACGAGGGACATGCCTTTGTAGATGAAGACGGTGACCCGATTCAGATAGAGCATATCACGGACGAGTGGGGTGAATACGTGTTGTATGATACCTTGCACAATGCCGAGTGTGCCGACTGCGAACCGACCGGCTTGGGCTGTGACAGTATTTATCGTCTGCACGTTACGGTTAATCCTTCTTACAAGGACGAGCGAACGGTTATCGTTAAGGATACCATCTGTTCCAAAGATGCTCCTTACGTTTGGACTGGACACGATGCTGCCAAGTTCACTTTTAGTGCCGATACCACTATCAACGATACGATTGCCACCGTCTTGGGCTGCGATAGTGTCGTTACGCTCCAACTGCATGTGGTGGACAATGCAGACAAAGTACGAGATACGGTTGTGTGCCAAAACGAACCCTTCTTCTTCTTTGGCGTACAACGGCATCCCTTCTCGCCGAAAGATAGTTTGCCGGGAACGTACACCTACGAGCAAGTCATTGATGCCGAATATGGCTGCGAGTTCTCCGAAAAACTGACTATCCTCCTCAATCCGTCTTATTATCAGGAGTATTCAGATACGATTTGTCAGGATACCGTCGGTGGAACATATGAGTGGGTGGGGCACAATCCTGCACGCTTTGCTGCCTTGCCAATCAATCAGGCGGGCACCTTCACTTACTACGATTCGCTGCTTACCGTCAATGGCTGTGATTGTGATAGTGTGTGGTTGCTGCGGCTGACTGTTCTGCCGTCTTACTACACGGATTCGATGGCAGTCATGTCTGAGGAGCAGACCTTCACTTGGGAAGGCGTTACCTACGGTGGCGTGTTGGCTACTACGCCTCATGACATCACCGTCACGAAAGACACCACTATAGAGTTGCATTGGGATACGTACGTGGCTGGTAGCAATCGTCATTGCGACAGTACGCGTGTCCTCTACTTGCGTATTGGCGAGGTGTTCCGTGATACCTTACGGGCTGTAACCTGCGGCAACGAGGACTATACGTGGTACGGTGTTGACAGCGAAGGCGCTACGTTCGTGCGTCGGGTTATTCCGTTTGACGAGTGGAGTGGGCAAACGCTTTACACCACCGCTGACCCCTACCAGACGGTACGTGGCTTTGACTCTATCTACAACTTGGAGTTGACCATCTTGCCTTACTACCCTGTGGCACCAGAACGCACGCATGTGGATTCGGTTTGTCAAGGGAATGCTTATGAGTGGCTTGACCATCCTCGTGCGCTCTACCGCACAGATACCCGCGAGTGGATTACTACCTTAACGGACTACGTGCCTGCTTTGGCATGTGGAACGTATATCTTCTACGACAGCATCGGAACGGTCGGTGCGCATTCGTGCGATAGCGTGTGGGCGCTGCAGTTGCGTGTGGACAGCGTCTATAACCAAACGGCCGAATATACAATTTGCGAGAACGATACGCTGCATTGGGAGAATCGCCTCTATGTCGGTCAGTATTTCGAGGGTACGTACGATGAGGCAGATTATCATCATGTCTTTACTAACCTTCCTGCACAGGAGGCGTTTACGGACGATACCGTTCATCAGACTATACATGGTTGTGATTCGACGTGGAACCTTGTACTGCATATCCGTCCTTCGTACCCCGCTGTAGCTGCTACGGATACGGTTTATTTCCACGTTTGCGATACGGAGTTGCATACCGAAGGCGACATCACGATTGGCCGTCAGGTGGTGGTCGATACGATTGCCACTGCCTTGGGTTGCGATAGTGCCGTTGCGCAGGTTACATATATTCATCCTACCTACTTGATTCAAAAGTACGATACCGTTTGCCGTGATACAATCAATACCACTTGGGAGTGGCAGTATAGGGAGGGACGTTTGGTCTATAATCAGCAACATGAGCAAGTCGATCCCGCGACCTTGCCTATCCCGGTGGCAGGTAATTATGTCTATGTCGATTCCACCCGTACGCGCACCTGTGCCGAATGTGGTGCCATCGGTGGCTGCGATAGTGTGATGGTGATGAATCTCTGTGTGCTGCCCTCGTACTATTTTGAGCGAACCGATACCATGTCCGATGAGGCGTTTATCAAATGGGAGGGCAAGACCTACGTGGGCGCCAACTGCTCTTATACGCCTGCTCCCGACGAGCAAGTCGTCACGGTTAAGGAGCCGTACTCCACCTATACCGTTTCTTACCCAACATTGCCTGTCGGCACGCATACGTGTGACAGTACTTTGGTGCTGAATATACGTTTGGGTAAGGTGTATCGTGATACGACATTTGATTTCGTTTGCGATAACTGCGTCTATGAGTGGAAGGCCCCGACGCAGGACGGTGGCACGCGTTCACGCTACTTTGCAGGGAAAGATATTCCGGGTGAGTTCTTGTTCAAGGACGATAGTTTGAAGACCATCTACGGCTTTGACTCTATCTTCTCGCTTCAGTTGTACCGTATGCCGACCTATGCTTATCAGTTCCAAGATACGGTTTGCCAGTCGTCACCCTATGAATGGGCAGAGCATGAGCATCATATCATCTTTGATATACTGCGCAACAAGCGTGTCACGACCATTGCCACGGACGAGTCCGGCTGGTTTACTTTCATTGACTCGCTCCAAACCCAAACATACTTTACCGACCCGCATGTGCAGCATAGTCGCACCACGCTCTGCGATAGTGTGTGGACGCTGACGCTCTACGTTCCGCCTACCTATCGTGTTCCTGAGTCGTTAGCTGTTTGTGACAACGACACGCTCCGCTGGCAGAACCGCCTCTATGTGGGTAATTACTTCAACGACAGCACCTTGCTCAATCAAATGGTGGCTGACAACCAAATAGATACGTTTATTGTTTGGAGCAAGGGCGCTCATGAGGATTCCGTGCATTACTTCTCGCAATTCGGTTGCGACAGTGTGTGTGTGCTCAACTTGGATGTACGCGGGATCAACCGCACTTATCTGCACCATGTCTTGGGCGATAACAACACCACGTGGTCCTTCTGCCCGAGTGGCGAGTGGGGCAAGGAGGCATGTCGTAAGGGCGAAGATTTCCACGTGTTGGACTATACCGACCCGACGCGTCCGGACCGTCACTTCATGTTCATTGATACGGTACCCAACCAATTGGGCTGCGACAGTATTGTGTACGATAGTGTAGATGTGTATCCCTCTTATCGCTATGATATGTACGACAATACCTGCTCCAACGTCACCTATAATTGGCGTAAATATACCGACCTCAACCACCGCTCGTCAGGCATCTATTACGACTCGCTCAAGACTGTCGTTCACGGTGTGGACTCCATCTATGTGCTTCACTTGACCGTAGTACCTTCTTTGGAGACGCACGAGTCGTTTACGATGTGTAAGAACGATACCGTCGTTTGGTATGACCAGAAGATCTACTACAACCCCTCTTCTATTGGCAATGTGCAGCATTTCACCGCTACCTACGAAACGGAATATGGTTGCAACGGCTTGCACTACTTGGACGTAACCTTCTGTCAGAACTACGACTTCTATACCGTTGATACCATCTGCGTGGGCGACTCGTTGCTGTGGCGTGGCAAGTGGTATCATACGGCAGGTGAGTATGCCGATAGTTTGCGTACAAGTACGTGTCCGACGTGTGATACCGGCATTGGCTGTGACTCGGTTTATCACCTCACCCTGCGCAACTATCCCACCTACGCTTTCTATGAGACGGATACGGTGTGCCGCGATACCGTCAATAGCACCTATACGTGGATTAACCAGCACGGCGACGAAGTCCTGTTGGACGAACCTATCTTAATCAATCAGTCGGGTACTTTCCATTTCCATAAGGGCTATGAGACCATACAGCAGACCTGCGACTCGTCTTACTTCTTGGAGTTGGTTGTATTGCCCACGTACGAGTTTGACTCGATGGCTGTTATCTGTGATAACGAGAGTATCGTTTATCAGGGCAAGACCTATGTCGGCAGCAAGGCCGGCGGTGAGTGGGCTGCCGGTGCTTATACCGACACGGTGCGCTTCGAAACGGTCTTTGGTTGCGACTCCATCTATATCTTTGGCTTGGTGGTATATCCTTCCTACGATGCTGTTGAGACCTACGACACGATTTGCGACAACGAGACCTTCGACTTCCACGGTCATATCTACAATGCCAACGGCGAGTGGGTTTCGCCCACACGTGAGGTGCAAACCTTCACCTTGGATAGCGTCGTGGCTTCCGTACATGGCTGCGATAGTGCCGTCTTGCACAAGGTTACCGTCTATCCCACATGGCGTTTCTTGCAAACGGATACGGTCTGTCAGGATACCCTCACAGCCCAATATACGTGGACCAATCCGTTCGGCGATATATTGATACCCGATGAGGGACCGGCTATGCAGGATGTGGTCGGAGATTACACCTATACCAAGTCCTTCGCCAGCCGTGCTAACCGTTGCGACAGTTTATTTGAGTTGCAACTCACCGTGCTGCCTGTTTACCGCTTTGAGGAGCAGCGGACGATGTGCGACAATGAGATGATTTCGTGGCAGGGACATGACTACCGTGGCGCGAAGAAAGAAGGTACGTACTCGGCTGGTGTTTGGCACGATACCATTACCTATGCCACCACCTCCGTTTCCGGGTACGGCTGCGACTCAACGTATATACTCACGTTGACCGTCTATCCCACCTATGAACCGACACCCGAGAACTTTGACATCTGCGATTCCGAAACCTACGATTTCCACGGACATATTTATAACGCTCGCGGCGAGTGGGTATCGCCCACGCACCAAACGGCTGTCTTCACCTTGGATACCGTCTTGACCTCCGTCTTGGGCTGCGATAGTGCTGTGCAGCATATCGTGACTGTTCATCCTACCTATCGCTTCGTGTGTGATACGACGATTTGCTCCAATGAAACGCTTGTTTGGCACGATCGTTCCTACCACTATGACAAGGCAACGGTGGCGCACGACTCGATTAAATTGCAAACGGCCAACTGGGGCTGCGATAGTATCTACTGTCTCAATCTCACCGTCCAACAGGCGTATGCTTTCCAAATCGACTCCGTCATCTGTGCGGATCAGAGTTTCACCTTCACGTGGCATAACACGGTCAAGGACATCACGGTCGTTCCCAATACGAAGCAGTCCTTCTCCTTCTATGATTCGCTGACCACTCGATATACGTTGTGCGACTCGGTTTATCATTTGGATTTGACGGTTTGCGCCTTCCAGTACGACACCATTCGCGACACGCTCTGCACTGGTGATACCTATGTCTTCCGTGACTCTGCGTGGACACGGGGCGGCACCTATCACTATGAGGCGCTCAATCAGTTCAACTGTCCTGAAATCACTACGCTCTACCTCACCGAGATTCCGCCTACACGCCTGCAGGTTAAGGCGCTCAATGTCTGTGCCGATGCTTCGCAAGTCAAGGTGGCGTTTACCTTCTCCGGCAAGCGTCCGCGCTCTTACAGGGTAGATTACTCCACCGCTGCCGAGCAGCACGGATTTGTTGATGCCGACCATCTGCCTGTCACCGACGATACCCTCTATTTGGATATGCCTTATCGTGCTGACCGGCTCGATTATGTGCGCCCCGATAATTATTCGGCAAAACTCTATTTCGAGGGCGTTTGTATTGATTCGTCCTTGACTTCGCAGAATATATCCTTTACGGTACATTACCCCAGTTGGATTATTCCGCAGCACTGGGACGATGTCATTCAGACCCTTGCTCCTGCCTATAACGGCGGATACGAGTTCTCCGGCTATCAGTGGTACAAGAACAACGAGCAGTTGATTGGCGAGACCGGACCGTATTACTACAATCCGCATTACCTCGATACCGAGGCGCACTATAGTGTCGCTTTGCGGCGTTCCGGCGAGGACTACTACATCTGCTCTTGCGAGATGACGCCCTCTATTACCAAGGACGACCCCGTCATGCCGACCACGCCCTATGTCTCTGTCGTGCCTACTGAGGTGGTTAGGGAAAATCCTGTCGTCAATATCCTTTCCGTCAGTGGCGGTCAGTATGAACTCTACGATATCTACGGCTCGCTCTTCACCAAGGGCTCCTACGATAATCTCGACCACAATGCCTTCCAAGTGCGTATCCCGTCTGTGCCGGGTACCTATGTCTTCCGGCTCTATGACCGTGGCGCAGGAGAGAGAGAGGTTAAAGTTATTGTGCATTAATTTTGGTAACAACTATGACTAAGTATAATTCATTTTCCGTCCTCTTGCTGACCGTTGCGCTGGTGATGGCGCAGACAGCGGTCGCGCAGAAACGTATCGTGTCCGATAATAAATCGACCGTCCAATTGACGCAATCCGATGCGCAACACTTCACCAAAGCCGACAAACAGCCCGATAAGAACGTACACGGCTTGATGTCTTCGTCTGATGCCGGTGTCCACCATTCGTTGGGTATGTGGCTCAATGGTGCTTATTCGGCTATTGTGCACGATGTGCCTACCGTCTCTTCTACGCCCGGGGGCTACGATGCCGGATTGGGCTTCGTCTATGAGATGTCCTATAGTTGGTTCCTCTTGCAGGTGGGGGCTGGGGCACATTTCCAAGGCGTGCGGTACTATCAGGACGACTATTCCTTCACCAATAGCGACTTGGCTACCGCTATGTGGGATTATGATAGCCGTTGGCTTACCGAGGGCAAGGGCGGACAGTTGGTGGACTCCTATGGCCTGCCTATCGACGTGCTCACCTACCAAATCAACGACCGACGCGATGTCGTACGCACCTTTTATTTGGAGGTGCCCGTCTTGTTTGGTGGCGCCTATAACGGCTTTTATGGCTTGCTTGGGGCCAAACTCAATATGGCACTGTGGGGCAAAATCTATATGCAGCAGAATGTCACCTCTACGGCGGTCTATAATCAGTTTAATGGTGTCTCGCACGAAATGGACAACCACGGCTACCGCAATCTGGTGCAAATCAAGCAAACGGGCAAGAAGATTGACTTCCGAACCGATGTACTCTTGTCCGCCGAACTGGGCTATGAGTTCAGACGCGATGCCGGACGCTATCGCTTGGGGGCGTATGTCGATTACGGTTTACTCAACTTGGCGCCGTCAAGCGATGTCAATCCGTTCTATTTTGACTTTGACCGCAAGTGGAATTTTGACCAGTTTGAGATGACGCATGTCTTTGCTTCTGCTTTGGCGAAGGATTGTAAGATGCATAATCTCTTTGCCGGAATCAAGTTCACGATGTTGTTCAGTTTGCCGGAGCGTGACAAGTGTATTCTCTGCGAACAGGCCAAAAAATCCTCCCGCCGCTAACCCGTTATCGTTCGTCTATCTCGACACGAACGATATACGAACGATACACGAACGATACACGGAGGGTGAATTTGGGGTATTTTTGGACTGCAATTTGGGGTGTATTTTGGATGCAAAATCTTTGGTTTTGGCAGTGATTGAGTGGTCGCGATGTGGTCACGAAATATACAGGCGCTTTACTCGCCCCTATCTTTCCCCGTATTGTCGCCCATCGACCATGTTATGTTGATGTTATGTTGCAAACAGGATAAGACAATCTA
>JAKSNJ010000029.1 GCA_024399965.1 Paludibacteraceae bacterium | reverse complement strand
TTATGCAAAAGTACACAAAAAATTTCAATCTCACAAATTTGAAGGCAATTATTTGCTATTTTCAAGCACCCATCTACCATTTTGGCGGGCAACTATCTATCATCACGAGAAAGACACTCCAAGATCTGCTCTGCGTGGATTTTTGTTTTAATTTCTTTGGGAAGGAAGATCTTTTCAATAATACCTTCTTCGTTGACGAGGTATGTAGTACGCAATATACCGATGGTACGATGACCGCACGCCACTTTCTCTCCCCAACAGCCAAGGGCTTGCAAAGTTGTTGTTTCCGTATCGGCAATCAATGGGAACTCAAGATTATATGCCTCTGCAAATTTCTTTTGCGATTCTTGTTTGTCCTTACTGATACCGATGATAGTATAGCCAGCTGCTTCCAGTTCTGCCTTATGCTGTTGCAAAGAACAAGCTTCTGCTGTGCAACCGGAAGTATTGGCTTTCGGATAGGAATATAAAATAAACTTGCGACCACGATAAGCGGAAGCCACGATAGGTTGACCATTTTGGTCAATGCCCAAATTTTCAGGAATACAATCTCCAATATTCATAATATATAATTTAATGGTTATTCTATGTCATTCACAATCTTTTCGCATCCTTCCACTAAATCGCGGTAGGTGGTTTCAAAGTCACCTGTGTACCATGGGTCGGCTACATCACGATTAAGGAGTAAGCGCACTTTATCGGTTATCTTTGGCAGATTGCGGAGGTTATAACGCTCCATGCAAATAATATGGTCAAAGCGTTCATAATCGGCTAAAGTGATTTGCCGTGCTGCGTGGTGCGTAAAAGGTATGCCGTGAGCCGTCAAACAACGTTTTGCAGGAGGATAGATGTCATTACCAATCTCTTCGGTGGAGGTGGCGCAAGAGTCAATATAGAAATCGTCCGCCCTGCCAACTTCATCGACCATGTGCTTGAGCAGCATCTCTGCCATCACTGACCGACATATATTTCCATGACACACAAAGAGAATCTTAGTCATTTAATTTTCATATAGCGTGTTTTATCACCCAACAATTAAGCGTATCCCACCAGCGAGCAGGGAGGAGAGCGTGCAAACCAATCATCAGATTGGCACCCATACCCGGCTGATAGCGCAAGCGTGGACGGCGAGCGTTGACTGCTTTGCAAATGGCTTGGCGCACTTTCTCAGGACCAGAGAGCAGATTAGATGTATATAACTGGCGCATAAGCGCGGCTTCCTTGTTTGCGACATCTTCATATACCGTTCCTTGGGACGAATCGGACAAGTGATCTGCTGCTATCAGTCCCCAGTCGGTCTTAATGGCACTGGGTTCGATGATGACCACATCTATTCCGTAAGGTCTGACCTCCATGCGCAAGGAATCCGAAAGTGCTTCCACAGCGAATTTAGACACATTGTACCAACCACAATTGACCAATGTCACTTTGCCTGCAATAGAAGCGATATTGATGATTCGTCCACTATGTTGGGCACGCATGGTAGGAAGAACGAGTTGAATGAGACGCGCCAAACCAAACACATTGACTTCGAGTTGACGATGTGCCTCCTCAGATGTCACATTCTCGACAGCACCGAGCGAGCCATAGCCGGCATTATTGATAAGCACATCAATGCGTCCTTGTTCGGAGAGCAAGGTGGAAACGGCAGTTTGCATGGAAGCAGCGTCCGTCACATCCATTGCAAGAATATGCACACCTACGGCGCACAAGGGTTGCATACGCTCTACTCGCCGTGCAGCAGCATAGACGATGTGTCCTTGCTCAGCAAGGCACTTGGCAGTTTCATAGCCGATGCCACTACTGCCTCCAGTGATTAAAATAACTTGTTGTTTCATAAATGTGATTGCAAAAGTACACAAAATTTTTCAATCTTGCAAATTTGGAGGCAAAAAAATAGTAGAATAAGGAGTATAGACCGCTGCGCTGATGGGGTATTGCCAACCATCTACCATGTTATGTTGATGTTATGTTGCAAACAGGGAGAACTACCTAAAAACAAACTCCCACCCTCTTGGGCAGGAGTTTGTTTTTGTATTCGGGGCGAATCTTATTTGAAGAATTCGTTTACCTTTTCGTTTTCAACAACTTCCTCTTGGAAGATATAAGCACCGGTCTTGGGGCTCTTAACCATCTTGATGCACTTGGTGTGCGTACGACCGGCATTACCTGTATGCAATGTTGCAACCGCTTTCTTTGCCATAGTTTAAACCTTTCAATTAGTTGGTTAATTACTTAATTTCCTTGTGAAGGGTGTACTTCTTCAGGTAAGGGTTATACTTCATCAACTCCAAACGATCGGGAGTGTTCTTACGGTTTTTGGTGGTAATGTAACGAGACATACCGGGCACACCGCTGGCCTTCTGTTCCGTGCATTCAAGAATAACTTGTACACGAGCTTCTTTCGTTTTCTTTGCCATAGTTTACTCCTCCTTGTTTATTCGTAAAGATACCCTTTTTCGGCGGCCTGCTTCAGAGCAGCGTCCAAACCGATTTTGTTAATAGTACGCAGACCAGCGGCACTCACGTTTAAGCTGATCCAGCAATCCTGTTCTACCCAGTAGAACTTCTTGTGGAACAAGTTCACATCGAAGCTGCGCTTGGTGTGGCGCTTCGAGTGCGATACATTGCACCCCATCATGGCTTTCTTGCCGGTAATTTGACAAATCTTAGACATTTTATTATAAATTTTATTATTTATTTTCACCTATTATATTTTCGCATATATACACACACATAAGTCCACTTCGCGCGAAAAATCGTGCAAAATTACAAAAACTTTTTCAAATACGCAAATATTTTTTCACTTTTTTTCAAAAATAATACAAACAATGGCATTTTCTGCCAAAATGTCATATATGGCAGACGTTGGCATGTTTGGCACATTATTTGTTCTAAAATCAACGGAGAAAAATGCACGTATTGTGCGCCCAATGAGAACACATTAACAATCAAATTTATCGAATATGCAAGTAACACCGTTGGCAGATCGCGTACTGGTTAGACCGGTCGCTGCCGAAACAAAAACCGCTGCAGGTATCATCATTCCTGACAGCGCAAAAGAAAAACCCTTGAAAGGTGAGGTTATCGCCGTTGGTCAAGGAACTAAGGACGAACAAATGGTACTCAAAGCAGGTGATACCGTGCTATATGGCAAGTATGCCGGCACCGAAATTGAGTTGGACAACGAGAAACTGTTAATCATGCGTCAAAGCGACGTACTTGGGAAAATTGAGAATTGAGAATGGAGAATGGAGAATGGAAAATTAAGAATTAAAAATTGAGAATTATGGCAAAAGAACTTATTTATAATATTGAGGCGCGCGACGCGCTTAAAAAAGGTGTAGATCAACTGGCTGACGCCGTAAAAGTGACCCTTGGTCCTAAAGGTCGTAATGTCATTATCGACAAGAAATACGGTGCTCCTCATATCACCAAAGACGGTGTGACCGTTGCTAAGGAAATTGAATTGCCCGATGCACGCGAAAACCTTGGTGCACAACTCGTTAAAGAAGTTGCCAGCAAGACAGGCGACCAAGCCGGTGACGGTACAACCACTGCTACCGTTTTGGCACAAGCCATCGTAGGCGTAGGACTGAAGAACGTGACCGCAGGTGCCAACCCGATGGACCTGAAACGCGGTATAGACAAAGCCGTTGCTGCCGTTGTTACGAACATCAAAGAGCAGAGCGAGGTGGTCGGTAACGACTTCGACAAGATTGAGCAAGTGGCAACTATCTCCGCCAACAACGATGCCGAAATCGGTAAACTGATTGCTGACGCCATGCGCAAAGTCAGCAAAGACGGCGTTATCACTATTGGCGAAGCCAAGGGCATGGACACCACCATCGACGTGGTACAAGGTATGCAGTTTGACCGCGGGTATATCAGCCCCTATTTTGTCACCAATACCGAGACCATGGAAGCAGAAATGGATAAGCCCTATATCCTTATCCACGACAAAAAAATATCCAACCTCAAGGAACTGCTTCCTGTTCTCGAACCGGCAGTACAAAGCGGCCGTCCGTTGCTGATTATTGCAGAAGATGTAGATAGCGAAGCACTGGCCACACTGGTTGTAAACCGCCTTCGCGCACAACTGAAGATTTGCGCCGTCAAAGCGCCCGGCTTTGGTGACCGTCGCAAAGAGATGTTGCAAGACATCGCTATCCTGACCGGCGGTACCGTTATCAGCGAAGAGACAGGTATCAAATTGGAGCAAGCCACGTTGGATATGCTCGGTACGGCAGAGAACGTAACTATCAGCAAAGACAACACGACTATCGTTAATGGTGCAGGTGATAAAGAAGCCATCGCTAACCGCATTGCCCAAATCAAGGCACAGATTGCTGCTACCAAATCGACTTACGACAAGGAGAAACTGCAAGAGCGTTTGGCTAAACTCGCCGGCGGTGTGGCTCAACTGAACGTAGGTGCAGCCAGCGAAGTCGAGATGAAGGAAAAGAAAGACCGCGTAGATGATGCCCTCAGTGCTACTCGCGCTGCCATTGAAGAAGGTATCGTCCCCGGTGGCGGTGTGGCTTATATTCGCGCACAAGAAGCCCTCAAAGGTCTCAAAGGCGAGAACGAAGACGAGCAAACGGGTATTGAGATTATCCGTCGTGCCATTGAGGAGCCCCTTCGCCAAATCGTTAAGAACGCAGGCAAGGAAGGTGCTGTCGTAGTAGATAAAGTTCGCAACGGCAAGGGTGACTTCGGTTACAATGCCCGCAAGGACGAATACGAGAACCTGAAAGCAGCCGGTGTGGTAGATCCCGCTAAGGTGACGCGCGTGGCTTTGGAGAACGCTGCCAGCATAGCCGGTATGTTCCTCACCACCGAATGCGTGATAACGGACATCAAAGAGGAAACTCCTGCTCCAGCAATGCCCAATCCCGGTATGGGAGGAATGATGTAAGGAATTGAGAGTTGAGAATTGAGACTTTCGATTATTGAATTAAGCCGCCTCCCACGAGGCGGTTTTTTTGGTATAGTACGCAACTCTGCCCGGGTGTTACGGCCCACACAGGTTCGGTAAAGTGTACCCCACCCTCGACTAAATATGCCTCTTGGGGCAAAGAACGGTAGCGTATCTGTGCCATCACGGGCAAAGAGGGGTCGCCATAGAAGGCCACATCACGCAAACGCACGTCGTGTGTATAGAGTTCGTCGTGCGTGCCCAAAGTGACTTCGTTACGCGCTGCGTCTATATGCGTCACAAAAGCCGATTCTCCCAAGGCCACACCCAAACCCTTGCGTTGACCAATGGTATAGTGCGCATAACCCTGATGGCACAAGGGGGCACGAGAGGTATTGACCTTTGCCAGCGTGTCGGTTAAGCGGTATGCGCCCGGGCAAGGTGGCAGATTAAGGAACGTACGGTAATCGTCCTTAATAAAACATATATCTTGACTCTCGCCGGCATGTGCCAGTGCAGTCAGACCTTTTGTCTCCAAATAAGCCCGCACTTCCTGTTTGGTCAAGTCCCCAAGGGGGAAGATGACACGCTGCAACTGTTCCGGCGAAACCTGCCACAGGAAGTATGTTTGGTCTTTCTTGGTGTCCTTGGCACGATAGAGTTGTCCGTCCTGCACGCGAGCATAATGCCCTGTAGCCACCTTATCACACCCCCATCGGTCGGCCTCCTCCATGAGGGCGCCGAACTTAATCAGGCGGTTGCACAGCACGCACGGATTGGGGGTGCGACCTGCTATGTACTCGTCTCTGAAATAGCGAATAACCGTGTCCTCAAACCGTTCGCTGTAATCCACTATATGATGCGGTATATCCAACTGCCGAGCCAAAGCCGCAGCCGCTTGCAGCGACTCAGGGGAGGTGTAGCGTGTACGGAAAGTGCAACCAACGAGTTGGTACCCTTGGTCACGCAAGAGTAATGCTGCTGCCGTGGAATCGACTCCGCCGGACATCGCGAGTAATATGGTTGACGATTGACAATGCACGATGCACAATGTATTATTTGGACCAGTCCAACATACGATGAATAGGCAAGGTGGCTTTCATCGCCGTTTGAGCATCAACGGTAACGACCGGTGCTTCGTTCTGCAAGCAAGCAAGGACGCTCTCGAGCGTGTGCTTGTGCATGTACTCGCACGCGTTGTCCGTGTTAATAAGGTGTGCATTGGGGCACGACTGATAGATTTCGTAATCCACTCCGTCGGCTGTCATCACGATATACTGCCCGTCGGGGTGTTCCTTCACATACTGAATGAGTACGGCTGTTGAGCCCACCACATCGCTTTGGTCCACTATTTCCTTGCGGCATTCAGGGTGTGCCAGCACCAATGCCTGTGGGTACTGTTGCTTGAGTTGAACCAAGTTCTCTGCCGAGAAGCGGTCGTGTACGTGGCAGCAACCGTTCCAAAGGTCCATTTTGCGCCCTGTGCGCTCGTTGATATAGCGTCCTAAGTTGCGGTCAGGTCCAAAGAGTATCTTGGCATCTTGGGGCAGACGATTGACTATCTTGAGGGCATTACCGCTGGTAACAACGATGTCCGACAGGGCTTTTACCTCTGCCGATGTATTGACATAACTGACCACCAGATGGTCGGGGTGTTGTGCTTTCCAAGCACGGAGGTCTGCTGCCTGACAACTGTCTGCCAACGAGCAACCGGCCGATGCGTCGGGTATCAGCACTTTGCGTTCGGGGCACAAGATAGCCGCTGTCTCTGCCATGAAATGCACACCACACATCACGATGATGTCGGCATCGGTTTTCTGTGCCTGTTGCGCCAATGCCAAACTGTCCCCCACGAAGTCGGCCACGGACTGTACTTCGGCACGCTGGTAATAATGTGCCATGACGACAGCATTTTTCTGCCGGCAGAGGTCACGGATTTGTTGCTTAATGTCTTGTTCCAACGAGGTCATAATATATGCCATTTTTGTTGATAAGTATCTGATTGTTATGCAGCACCTTGGTGGGCATGTCAGTGCCTGAGTTAAGGCGATGCCAGCCGGAGGGTTGCTCTGACGTATCTTGTAGCAGCACATCGTCGGCATAGACGGTGCAGTTGCCGTTACCCTCTACGCGCACACCGATGGCTTGAATCGTTTGTCCTGACAGTGAGGACGGGAGCAGGAGTTTATTTTCCTGCCAGTCGGTCCCTTGTACGGCAGGGGCGTCGTACCACGTGCCGTTGACCAAGCACGCTATGTTGAGCCGGTAGTCACCGCTGTTGGCTTTGAGATAAGCGGTCAGGGCCTGCGCACCGGTGATAACTATCTTTGTCTCGGAGAACTGCATACGGTAGGTACCATTGACGGAGCCGGCCAGTTGCAGGGCATACGCACCTGAGTGGTGAGCGTCTTTGCTGAGGGCATAGGCAGCGGTGCCGGTTATGTTCTTGGCGTTGTATAAACAGGGGTCCACGGGGAAGGTGCCTTCGCTCTTGTACTGACCATCTATCATGTTGTATTTGGTTGTTTTCTGCTCGAAACTATTGCGGTAATAAACAGGTCCGAGCGAGTACGGAATAGGCACTTCGTCGGTCAGGGTGCGTTGCCCTTTGAGCACGTCGGTAGCCGCACCGGCAAGGCGCAAATAGAAATCCGACGAGCACCACACACCGTCCGCCGACATCGTTAGGAAATATGCGTCTGTGGGCAGCATCGTCCAGTCTTCGGCGGCCTTGTAGATGGCTGTGCCTTCGTCGTATTCGTCAAACATGGCAAAGTACATGTTTTGACATCCGGCGTTCTTCACCTCGCGCACTTGTTCCCAGAGGAACCGACCTGCCAAACGGGGGGCTTGGTTGATTTGTCCGGGGTTCCACGTTGCCCAACCGAAGCCGGAGAACAGGACGGGCATAAAGGCGACACTGCGCTCGTTGCATAACTGTATATCGCCCTTCATCAAACCGATAAAGTATTGATAATCATTGTGGTTGCCAAACCGCCCCACATACCACGGTGAGAGCATATCGCAACTCAAATACACATCGTAGTAACTCTCCTTGCTGCCTGCTTTGCCGGACGTGTTGCCGGACCCTTTGGAGTCGTTGCGTCCTTCGCGCCAGTAGGTAGGCACACCGCCGATGACGTAGCAACCGCGGTTCTTGAGGAAGGTTATCAACTCTTGCGTCTGCTGCGCTGTACCCGGGCGGTCATCAAAACCGATACCCCAAATCTCTACCACGGGCTTGCCATTGACGGTGGCGTAGGCAGGGGACTGCGTCAGTTCGTTGGTTTGCTCGATGTTATAGACCCAGTCAAAACGAATAAGGTCCGCCCACGTATTCTCCAAGCCGTTGGAAGTGATGTCGTAGCAGATATAGAAGAGGCGACCGTTGTTCTCGGCTGCGCGTTGAATCTTCTTCAGGTGACTTTGGTCGGTCTTGACCACGGAGCGCATCTCATTGCCCAAGAAACGCTGCACTGCCACGCCGCCCAAACCGGCTTTTTTCATGTCGGCAAAGTGCTGATTGATAACGTCCGTATCTTCCGAACGGTAGAGTTGGGATTTGGCACCATTACCCAAGTCGGCAAAACCCGTCTGCGTCAGGGCGGTAGCGGGATAGTCGCGCACGTCGGGATAAATCTCAAAGGTGTGGTTGTAGGCACGGGGCCAACGGGTACCGTCCTGCTCTATGACATCGTTGCCCCAGTGGTGCCAAAAGTCGTTCTTTCCGCCTACTTTGAACCAGCACTGGTAGCCGGCTACGGAACTGCCAATAAACTCTGTACCCTTGTTATGCTGTGCCTTGGGCTCTTGTACAGGGTCCATGACACCCTCGTATAGCTCCACTTGGGCAATGTAGTTGCCACCGTTGATACGGAAGTCGGCACTTTGGTTCTGCGCACGGTGCAGATAGGCATTGGTCACCGCTATCGTCACGGTCATCCACTCACCTGTGCCGTGTTTCTGTATGCCGGCGTTGCAGTAATTGGGGTTGCCGCCGCCTGTGCCGTTGTACTCAAGGGACATCCAGCCGTCGTTGTTGTCGAGGTAAGTGACCTTAAAGATGAGGTTGTTCATCGAGGACGGTATGACGCTCTGATTGACCTTAAAATAACCGAACTTGCCGTTGGGTATGCAAACGCAGGACTTGCCGTTTTGCGTGTCATAATAGGTGTAGGGCTCGTCGTTGGGGTCGTTTTTCATAAAGTGCTCCACGTTGTTTTGCTGCTGGGGATTGCTCAGCACAACCGAGCCCTTGAAAGTGGCTGCCCAAGCACATTGAACAGACAGCACTACTGCCAATAGGGTCATAAAGTGTTTCATAGATGTATAATTAGTTGTTGATAGATTGTTTCAAAGTCGTCTAAGGTTTCCAGTGGCAATCCGCACACGGTGTAGTTCGTTCCCTGCAGGATAGCAGGCAGGCCGGTGTCCGCGTAACGTGCTATGACGGTGTCGTTGGGGGTCAGTTTACTCACAGCCGACACGTCTTCGGCACTCAGGCGGTCGGTATTCATTTCTTGGCGGAACGTGTATGTTTGGCCGTTCATACGGACTTTGCCGGAGGTACACGCATAGTGGGGGTATCCCACGTTCGCACCGCTGATTAGCACTTTCTTATCGTTCTGTGCCCAACCCAAACGGCTGACCCAATCATATAGCCGTTCTACCTGCTCTGCCCCACTCTTGCCAAGAACGATATCTATCTGCTCATATACGCTGTCTTGCTCGCTGAGCGCGTCCGCCGTGCAGGACACATAGCTGCGCCCCAACCGCTGCAATACGGCGCCGTGGCAGGCGGCATAGTCGTGGGTATTGCCCACCAGTAGTTGCCCCTGTTTGTCCAAACCGCACATGCCAAATCCGCAGTCGTCATCGCTGTGCCACGGGTCCAAGCGGTTGTAATTGATTTGTTCGCCTATGTACGCCAATTCGTATCCGTCCGGGATAGGTCTTGCGCCGGGCACTATGCCGCCGGTCAAACTGTCAAACGCCATCATCTTGGGTCCGCGCACCTCCTGAAAGGCATCTACCACCAACAGGGGCGGTAAGGTGTCCGTTGCCGATAAACAGGCCGACACGATATCCGAGCGCAAACTGATACCGCCGGTGTTGCCACTCGCTACGCACACATCGTAGCGCACGCCGCTGCGTACAGGCAATGCCATGCGACCGGTCTTCACACACGTGCCCCCGTCCCAAGTACGGCCGTCCTCGCGCAAATACACCATATAGTATTCAGGTACTGCCTCCGGCTCTAAGGTGTCGGTTACGGCGTGCCACGTGATAACCAGCGAGTCCCCGCTAAACGATGTATGCAAGCCCTTGGGCGCTAAGGGTGTCGGAACGAAGTGCGTACCGTGTATGTCCGCCAAGTAGCGGCCTATGCCCTTGTACACAGCCCTTGCCACCGCTTGCCGAAAAGCCGGATCAAGGGCATAGCGCATGTCGGCGTAGTTCTGGTGCGAAAGCGCCTCTAATATCATTGCCGGCACCTTGGGTGTACGTGTCTCGCCGTAGTTGGCGCGACGCAGTTCGCGCCGTGGCCACAAGGGCGTATAAGCACGCTGCAGGTCGCCTACCACCTGATTGAGCACATAGTTGGCATAGTCCTTATCTTCCTTGTGCGTATAAATAGCCATCGTGCCGATTAAACTGTCATTGAGAGCAGCACCGGCATCGGTATGCAGGGCCAAACTCAAATCGACCTTGATGCCTTGGTCTAACAGGTAATTCACCCCACCGCCACGGCACACGATGTCGTTCAGATAGTCGGTGTAGGTGCTATCTTTCACCCACGCGGCATCGGGCACGCCTATGTAGGGCAACCAGTAACGCGCTGCTTCAGCGTATCGCGGCAAGCCGCTCGGTCCGATAGTCGTTTCGTCTATGACCATCGTCTCCACCGGCACGCCTTTTTTATCTGTCACCTGTATGCTGTCACCTGTTGATTGGGGCACGGTGCATACGTAGTGCCACATACCCACTCCCTGCGATGCACTCACTTCGTACGTAGCACGGTAAGTCCCCTGCTGCAAGGTGATGGTTTGTGCATTGTGCATTGCCAACCGTGCATTGCCAACCGTCAACCTTATATAAACGCTTTGGTAGCCGGGGCGCACGTAGGCACGCGGTTGCAGCACGACTGCGCCGGCGTTCTCTAACATAGGAACGAGGTACGGGGCAGTGATAGAGGTGGTGAATAGGTCTTCTACGGTAGTCCACAGCCGTGCGCGTTGCCACAGCCAGCGGTCCTGTTCGGCATTGTAGTAGAGTCCGTGACTTGCCCACAGGGCTATTTGCCGGTCTTGCAGGCCTTGCGTCACGGTATAGGGGCAATCGGTCCGCTTCATCAGCGGCCTCTGTTTCTTGGCAGCCGTGGCACCACTCGCCACCATCACCGCCAACAACAATATGCCTATCGTCTTTTTCATCTAATCGCCCAAATCCTCACCGCTTCGGCCACTATATCGGCGCACGGGCGTTTTTTGTAATATGCCTCGGTCCGTGCTTCGGGTGTTGGTCCGTTGGGGTTCATGCCGCTCAGGGTGGCGCAGTCGAGGGCGCCGTTGGCGTCAATGAACGCTTTGGCAAGGGACTGAACGGCGGCATAATTATTTTTTTTGCCTTCGGCATCGTGGGGTGTTGCGCTACCGCTGCGCAGACCTTCCAGCAGGAACATGCCGCACGCTGCACCGCAAGTGAGGCGCATACGGCCTATGCCGCCGCCAAAGGACGCGCTGACACGAAGGGCTGTTTCGAGGTCGTTGATGCCGTATAAATCTGCACACGAAGCGAAGACGGCTTGTGAGCAATTAAATCCCTGCATAAACAGGTCTCTTGCCCGTTGTTGCCGCTGTTGTATCTCCTGTTCTGTCATCATTGTTTTTGTTTATGGTGCAAAGATACTAAGAATTTTTGGAATAGGCAAATTTTTGTTGTTTTTTTAGGCAAAGTAGATATTTATCTATGTTTAGGGCACTCTATCGGGCGATGGGTGCTGGCACACAACAGACCGAGAGAGAGAGACATAACAGGGGTGCAGAGCCCTGCCTAAAAAAACAACTATTTGCCTATTTTAATAAAAATATGCGTATCTTTCGGGGGAATTGTAAAACAATTCGTGCCCTTGTGGCTAAGAATTGCTTTTTCACAAGGCAGAACGCCGAAAGATACAACAACAAATTCCAGTTTTGGCGGTGATTGAGTGGTCGCGATGTGGTCACGAAATACACCAGCGCTTTACTCGCCATATCATTCCCCTGTTCTTCCCCATAGCACCACTATAACATTATTAAAGACGCATTTTACAAACACATGCCATCACAAGACTAGTTGCCTACGACCAATGCATTAATTTCGATTTTCTTAGCACACCCAAATAGATTCAAGCAGGGGAGCAATTGTGCGATTGTCCCTCTGCTATACAATGAATTTTCTATTATTTTTTGTACTATTCGCTGTTATCTGAACAAATCTGAGGTATTAGATTGTCCATCAAAATATTCAGTAACCTTTGCGATGTTGACATACTTTATTAATGCATCAAATTCATCAATAGTCTTCAACACAAAATAAAATTTATTATCAATGTATTTATTCTCTCTATCCACTGCTTTATCTGATATCACGCACACACTTTCTCCTTCCGATGTCACCAAGAAATCGAGTGTATATATTTTTGCATAACTAAAATGCCAATCACCGCCCGAAGTCCAAGCTACCTTCATACTTGGAAATGATTTTGGCATTTCTTTATTAAACCCTTTTACATTGTTTTTCTCCGCTGTTGCTTTCCATTCTATAAATTTTTCTCTAGCCGTCCTTAATGCGTCAACAAATTCCAACGCATCAGAACTCTTTAAACTAAAAAACACTTGTTGAGATTCGTATTCTCCACACAATTGAATATAGAAATAAAAACTACCATCGGATTCTGGTTTAGATGCTTCTATCCGCATTTCCGATTGCCTGAAATAAGACATTGTGTAGGTACCTATCAAAGGTTCTGCATTTAAAAAATTAGCACAAACAAGGCATAGTGTAATGGCCATAAATACTTTTTTCATATTGTTATTTTTTAATTTTGCCTCCACTTTACTATTTGGCAGAAGGCATCTCCATATCAAATATTATAGTTACATTTTCAAAACTGCGATTTGAATATACACAATAAAAAACGTGGAGCAATGTTTTGCTTCCATTTGGGTCTTGAGGTCTCGACTACCTTTGTAAACCAAATTTCTACGAACAAAGCCCACGCGAAAACGTGAGTCATTTTGGCTTGTTCTTGGTTTACAAATAAGTCTTAAAGTGTCGAGTTTCAAGACCCAAGTTGGCTAAAACGCTATATATATGTTACGCATCGCCTTTACGATGCAGGTGTTTCATAAGCGAAATATTAATTTTTATTATATTGCTATACCGGTTTGCATCACATCTTCATAAAGAGGAGAAGGATGACAATCTTCCATTAAAACAGGTTCAATAAGTGTATTGATATTCCACGTCGCCCCCCACAAAGAAGAAGAAACCTTCCACCAATCCATTCCTTCTTTTAGTCGGGGAACAACAACAGCCACATCAATGTCACTATCTTTATGAGCAGTGCCTTTGCTATACGAGCCATAAAGATACACTCTCGCATCTTCTACAATAGGTTGTATTGCTTCCTTATACTGACGTACTATTTCGGTAACTTGCTTTTGATCCATAGATAAAACGCATTAGTATTATCAATAATATTTTGGCAACGTTCTGGCGATAATTGTTTGAGTAAATTCTCCTTATATTCAGGATAACGTGCCTCGATGTTAAGAGGCATCATTTCTTGAACAAATAATTTTTGTTCCTGTGACAACTCTTGTGCTAGTCCTGCACCTGTTAGCAATGTCAACAGGTTATGCGTATAAGGAGGATCTTGGGGTTGTGTAGCACACCAATATGCTTTCAGCCCTTTTTCTAAAGTCTGGTGACACATAAAAGCGACATACAACCATCTTTTGCTCTTCTGTAAATCAAGAGCCGTAGCATAATCATAGTCTGCTATATCCAACCAATATTCGGTCTTATTCATTATTTTTTCTTAATTTCGTTTGCAAAATTACAAAGATTTTTTGGAATATGCAAATATTTTTGCAAAATGATGGATTTAACCGCCACTTTCCCCAATTTACCCCCTCATCCTTCGTCTATCTCGAGACCAACGATATACGAACGATGAACGGAGAGTGAATTTTGGGGGCAAATCGGTTCCCTCATCCTATACTCATCTTATACTCATCGTATACTTATTGCAGTTGGCGATTGAGATCCACAATGCACGATGAGAACTGACGATTTGTAAGATTTATCTCATCACTCCGCCGAGGGCGTTGTGTTTCACGCCATTAACTTCTATCTCAAAGCGACCATTCTTGATGTATTTACGCACATGAGCTTGGTTGGCGTTCTGCACATTACGAAGACCTGTTTCCTTGGGTTTGATACTGATATTGATGGCTTTTTCATACGAATTAGTGGCGGCAACGGTAACCCATCCGTTATCATCCACCGTCACTGTACCGCCCTCAAAGAACCAAGCAGCAGTCAGATAACCGGCTTTATCCATCACACCGGCATAAGACGGTGCAATACCTATTTCCGCGTCATAACCCGGGCACGTCAATACCGTGTTGGGGTCTGCACTGCTATTTATAGGATAGGTGCCGGCAGGCAATTTGCCATCTTTCAAATCGGTATAGATATACATAGATACCATCTGATCCGCATCATTGATTGCATTCAGGTCAATCAAACCGCCTTTGTCGCCTACAATATCAAAATGGGCTTGCTCGAAATCAAATTCAGCGGTAAAGTCGCTATTGCTATCATATTCCATCGCCCCTGCTACACCGGTAAAGTTGAAGGTGTACTTAACCGTGTCTCTGCCTAACATCCAACCTGTGAGTCCGTAGTTGTTGCCGTCGATAGTAACCGTGAACTCACCCTCAAGAACGCCCAACTGACTCTGGGTAGTACCGTTATAAATAATGCAATTGGCATAAGATATCATATTACCGCTAGACGTTCCGTCAGGAGTATCGGAGTAGGAATAGAGTACCACTTCATATTCGGTATTGGAGCCATAATACTGGTAAAAATCATAGTCGTCTTTCATATCAACTATTTGCAAATTGGAAGCTACAATATCTACCACGGTTTGGGGCTCAAGTTTCTCATACCGAATAGCCGCCGTAACGTCTAATTTGTAGGAGTTCTTGGCTTCGATTGTTACATTCGTCTTGCCGTACTCATCATACGTAACCACAACTTTACCGCTCACCATAAACCAAGGTGCTACTATCGCTCCCGTTTTATCGCATATACCGGCGATACACGGATTATACCGTCCCCCCGTAGTGCCGGTAGATTGTAGTGCCGTTCCTACGGATCGACTGTCAGAGATGATGTATTCTCCGGCGGGAATAGCCGTGGTATCTTGAGGTATAAACAACTGAAGCCAAACCATTTGCTTAGATTCGTTGGTTGCCATAATCGTAGCCACACCGTTATCTATCGTCACATCCATATCCGCCCACACATAGTCGGCATTAAACGGTTGGTTTTGCGTGTCGTATTGCAGAAGACCCATATTGTTTCCAATCATAAGATTGTTGTAGGCACTAATCGTATTGGGTATAGTATCATCGGATATACTTGTCAGCAAGCACCCGTTGAGACTCCCTATGAACATGTTGGCATCGGCATCGTAGGCGATATGAAAGTCCGTTAAATCATCTTCTGTCAGAGAGCCACCGTATATCCATATATCAAGCAGGTCAAATTGCCCCATATACTGATTTGCAGGGAAAGTAACCGTATCCCCTTCCAACACACCTTTTACCCAAGCTTCCGGAGTGTGAGGGCACATACCTTTTATATATACGGTATCATTATCCCAACCTACATATACGGAATCCCACACATCACCAAATTGATTAGTATCATCATGAGCGGAGTAAAGCATTTTCTCGGTTTCCATTCCGTCAGGAGGCGTGATGAAATTGAGATTCAATGGCCGCCCGGGGACATAGAGGTTAGTACAGCAGTCGCCGTAACCGTAGAAAGAGTACGAGCCCGGTTTGGAGAATTTCTCTCTGAAAACGCCGATGAAATAGTTGTCCACACCATTCATAATAGGTTTAGTGCCGCGCAGGATGAGACTATCGTTGACGATATCCAAGATAATATCATCTGCATAATCATCTCTAACTTTCCAAGAACCTGTTGCGGTTAGCATTCCCCAACGAATGGTATATAGATAAGTGGAAGAAGCAAAAAGCGGCTGTTTGGCAGGAAAAACGATGGTGGAATCCGTTCGTTTGCCTTTTATCCAAGTATCCTTTATATAACGGGAAATGGGGTTTTTCCAATAAACGGTGCTGTCTGCGCACTCCACCATGGTAGCACTACTGGACTGAACATACGATCTAATCCCTTTCTCACCCGTGTTAAATGAACTATACACTACGATTTTCCGGCGGTACTCTTTTGTCGTTCCTGCTGCCGGCTTAATGATAATGCCGTAACTGTCTTTTATCTCTTGTGTCTTGTCAAAATAGTAGGAAATGAGGTACACGTGTCCCGCTTTGGTCACTATCTTGCCTTCTACGGAAAGGAATGATTCCGTTTCGGTCTTGATGAAGAATCCGTCAGTTCCTTGCTCTAATATCTTCTCGTAATCTTGTGTATAGACACTATTCAGCCCCTTGCCCGGTGTATATGTTCTTCCGTTTTCCGGACCGGCGCCGGTTGAGTCTCGCACTTGGAAAGCGTAGTAAACAGTATCATTAACATCCTGCACATAGCAGTAGCAAATCTTATGCTCCGAATCGTAATCCTCTATGTACCGGTCGTAAGAATCGACTACGGAAATGGTGACGGTGTCATAATCGGTGGTTTGTGCCACGCTCCTTGGAAGTGTCTGCGACATGGCTGCCGATTGTCTTGTCCGCTTGGGTAGTAAGTCGGTTGACTGTTCCTCCTGTAGCAATTCTTGACCGAATGGAATGAAATGTGAATTTACGGCTGCCTTCGGAGCAGCGTTGACGCCAAGCATAATAACGATAGCGCAGAATAAGGTACAAATTTTCTTCATAAAGGGATATTTGATATTTAAATTTATTTACATTTTTACTATGTTTGACTATTTCTTGTTGAAAAGATAGTTATATGTACATATTAACCAATCTTTCTTCTTCCTAATTTCAATTTCGATTACAAATATACAACAAAAATTTGGCATACGCAAACTATTTGGGCACAAAATAGATTTTGAATCTATAATTATACGATTTTAGGTGGTTTGTAGGTGCTTGCACATAATAAACTACCTAAAAACGGATAATGGAAGACGCAGGTCTTGTGCCCAAATGTGCGCGTATGTTAATAAGGACGAGGACTACCATTCGAGGTGGGCGAGCGCAGCGAGGTCGGTGTCCTCGAATATACAATCCTCCTCGTCGTCTGGCAGCTTGCCCAATATACAAAGATTTTTTGGAATATGCAAATATTTTTGCAAAATGATGGATTTAACCGCCATTTTCCCCAATTTACCCCCTCATCCTTCGTCTATCTCGAGAGCAACGATATACGAACGATGAACGAACGATGAACGAACGATGAACGGAGAGTGAATTTTGGGGGCAAATCGGTCCCTTAACGGTTTTGATATTCCTCGACTATGTTATGTTGATGTTATGTTGCAAACAGGGAAAATAAGTGGCGGTAGGCGAGGCGGCGGTGAATGAGGGCATCGGTGTAGTCATTATGCGCCTTGTCCAGCAGCGATTGGGCAGTGAGCAAGTCGGTGATGGTATTCATACCGGATTGGTAGTTGAGATAGACCAGCCGGTAATTCTCCTGCGCCTGTTGGAGTGCCGTTTGGGCTGCCTGCACCATCCACTGTGCCTCAGTCCACTGCTGATAGTTCTGCTGTGTACGCAGCGCCAGCAGTTCGGACTTGTCCTCCTGCTCGAGTTGGGCACGCTGAATAGCCAAGCGTTGTGCTTTGAGTTTATGCCCCGTCTCCCACCAAGCCGAGAGGGGGACCGAGACCGTGAGCATTACGGCGCCATTACCCTTGTCATGCTCCAAATCGTTCACTATATCGGCCTGTAACTTGCCATAGCCGTAGGTGGCAGCCACAGCGACTTGTGGGAGGGCATCAGCCAAGGTCATACGGTACTGCAACTCATTGGCGCGCGTTTGCAGTGCCAGTAGTCGGTTTTCAGGGAGAGGGGGAAGGGAGGTAGTAGGTTGTAGGTAGTAGGTTGTAGGTAGTAGGTTGTAGGTAGTAGATGTGTCGGTTAGAAGCAGGGTATCGTTGACGACGTGAAAGGAATCGGAATAGTTGATACCGATGGCTTGGCAGAGTGCTTGAGAAGCCAGTGTGATACCGTTGGCGAGTTGCACCTGCATACGGTTTAGTTCGGATTGCCTCATCTCTACCTGCAGAAGGTCGGACTGCAGGGCTATGCATGCCTGAACGGAGGTGGTAACGAGGTGATGAATAGTGTCCAACAGTTGGAGAGTCGTGGTAAGCGTTTGTTGCTTGTCCTGCAAGCCGACAATGAGCCAAAAAGTCTGCTCCACGGACTCCAGTTGGTCCCGTTCGGTCATCTGCTGTTGGAGTTGTGCTGCCTCGACACCTACCTGTGCCAGCCGATTACC
>JAKSNJ010000028.1 GCA_024399965.1 Paludibacteraceae bacterium | reverse complement strand
TTAATTTCCAAAGTGCCATAATAATTTGATTTTTAAGTTAAACAAATGCAGCGTGACTCTTTTTTGAATCACGCTGCAAAGATAATACGTCAAAATGCCAAATAATAGCAGGAAGGTGATTTTTTTATTATACTATTATTTGTAACATTCTTTGCTAAGTACTTTATACCACCAATCCCAAGAATAACCAGTTGACGGATGCCACACCGCAATCACTCTTATTTTTTTTCCATTTGAGAGTACATAATATCCATTTGGAACAGAATATCCATCAACAATCAATTCTTTTCCTGATTCCCAAAACTTGTCAACCATATTATTGTATAAACGCCCTGTTCCCCAAACAATAATGAGGTCGGGTAATAATTTTTCGCACACTTCAAAAAATGCTTGTCCAGCTTCTTGGTAGTCCTCATACTCGCCACCTTGTCGAGCATCTGTCATTGCTATTTGAAGATAATTATAAAATGCAAGAGATTGCCATATTTCATTACTTTCTTCAATAGTTGTTTCTTTGTTTACCAAAGATCGTTCAAATTTACGAAATGTAGGCGTCCATTTGTCTTTGAAACCGGATAGATACTTTTCAATGACTCCTGTTGTAGTCAGGTCTTCACATCCCTCTGGGAAATCTTTGAGGCCGCATCGTCCCATGCAGTTAGGGCTGCCACAATAATGACTTTCACCTAATACTAAAATTTTTTTACCAAAAATACCACCATTGGGATAATTTTTTCCTACCCAAGGATGAAAAAACACATGTTCCATTGTCATTAATTTTATAAGTTTTACAATATCTTTATTCCTATAACCGCACAGGCTTCGGCATCGGCGAGGGCGTGGTGGTGGTTCTTCAAATCATAGCCACAATAGCCGGCTATAACATCCAAATTATGATGTCCTTCCGGCCATACTTGGCGCGACTTGCGACATGTACATTGGAACTCAAAATTAGGATATTTGATTTCGTAGGCAGCAAAAACAGCTTTCAAGCATCCTTCATCAAAGGGTGCGTTATGTGCCACGAAAGGCACTTCGCCATCTTCTATGAACGGAAAATAGTCCTTTATCTTCTGCATCGCTGCTGACCACACTTCAGGAAATTCGGACGCATCATCCGTATCGGCATAATCTAATCCGTGTACCTCTTGGCAAAACCAAGCATAGTAATTGGGGCGTGGCTTGATGAGTGAATAGAAATTATCCACTATCTCTCCATTTTTTACAATCACAATACCCACACTGCACACGCTACTGCGCTGACCGTTGGCGGTCTCAAAATCTATCGCCACAAAATCTTTCATACTTGCTTGTTATAAAGTTCGGTAACTTGTTCGCTTTCCGCTTTCATACGGTCTGCCAGCCATTGTGGCTCTAATACTTGCAGGGCAGCACCATGCACGCGCAGTTCTTGCTCAAACTCATAGTTGGGCACTACAAAATACTTGAAAATGGAATAATCCTCATTGCGCTCCGTTTCGCGCTGGGAATCGTGGATAGGCAACGTACGAATATAATTGGCTTGCCAATTCTCCACACGAATAGTGACAAACTCCGGCTTGCCGTTTGTATCACTCACCCCTACCAATGGAGCAAAATACGCTTCTGCATCAAAATTGGCAGGCAACTTATAATGCTTGTCCGTCGGCTCCAGTTCAACGATGCGGTCTAACGAATAGGTTGTCAGATGGGGCAAATCCGACTTGCCTAACATATACCAACGTTGGCGATAGACCTTCACGCAATACGGCTTGACCATGAAAGTTGAAGGATAATCCTTGTGGAAACTTTGGTAGGTCATTTTCAATTCCACTTTGTCCCGCATCGCCTCAATGATAGTGGTTAAAAATCGTTGCCCGGAAGGAATTTTCTCAAACAAAATCTGCCGTTTGAGATGGTGGCTTTCGTTGATTAGGTTGTTGATGGCAAATGTATTCAGCATCCAAGCCCGAATACCGCCTTGCTCCATGTCGTCCGCGTTCTCAATGCAATAGGAACGCCCACGCGCACGGTCACAACGGATAACAATCTCAAACATCTCCTGAATGGCATCTTTCCAATTGTGGAATGTCCGTTCGGGAATACGACTCTCACCGCGATGATTAAGGGTCGTGTTACGTGCCCATTTCTCATCAATCTCCTTGCGTGTAATGTGACCGGCAGTATAGATAGTATCTGCCAACCAAATATAGCACCTAAATAGTAATGCAGAATTAAGTTTTGCCATGATTAGTTTGATTTATCGGTGCAAAAGTAATTCTCCAAACTGCCAAATTATTGCAGTCAAGAAAGAATCTTACGCAAAAGTATAAAAAATATTTGAAATATGCAAACTTTTTAAATGGAAAATTGAAAAATGAGAATTGAGAGTGGGCAGTTGTGATAGTTGAGAATTGATAATTGACAATTGAGAATGCACGGTATATGGGGAGTATAAACAGACGGTAACGGTATTGATACCCACCGACCATGTTATGTTGATGTTATGTTGCAGACAGGGAGAGGGAGGGGGGAAGATTGGGAGTATGTGTTGTATATTGGGCAAGCGGGGGAAGGGGTTGTGTTGAATTTCGGCAAGCTGCCTGCTACGCCCCTGCCCAATACCTCCCCTCGCATTCCCCCGAAAGATACGCATATTTTTATTAAAATAGGCAAATGGTTGTTTTTTTTAGGCAGGGCAATGCCCTTATTATGTCTCTCTCGGTCTATTGTGTGCCAGCACACATTGCCCAATAGAGTGCCATAAACATAGATAAATATCTATTTTGCCTAAAAAAACGAACTAAAATTTGCCTATTCCAAAAATTCTTTGTATCTTTGCAAGCTAGTTTGCGCGTAAAGCGCGTATTATATATAAGGAATAAACAAAAAATACACCAATATGAAAATCGAAAAGACAGAAATCAAAGACCTGAAGGGCGTCATCACAATGACCATCGAGCCCGCAGATTATCAGGAACAAGTGCAAAAAGAGTTGAAACAATTCCGCCAAAAAGCCAATATCCCCGGTTTCCGCCCGGGTATGGTACCCCTTGGCCTCGTTAAGAAAATGTACGGCAAGGGCGTGATGGCAGAGGTAATCAACAAGACCATCGGCGAGAAATTAGGCGAATACATCGAGAACGAACACCTGAACGTGTTAGGCGACCCTATGCCCAATGACGAACAAACGCCGGCTATCGACTTCGACAACCAAGACACGTTCACCTTTGCCTTCGACTTTGCCGTAGCACCTGAGTTCGATGCCAACCTGAGCGCCAAGAACAAAGTTACCAACTACGTTATCACCGTTACCGACGAGATGGTCAACAACCAAGTGAACAGTTACGCAGAGCGTTTTGGCGAGTACGTTGAGGCAGAGGAAGTTAAAGAGAACGACGTACTGAAGGGGCTGCTCAAAGAGGTAAAGGGCGACATTCAAAAAGAGAACGCCGTACTCAATCCTGCCTACATGAAGAGCAAGACCATTCAAAAGAAATTCATGGGTGCCAAGAAAGGTGACGTGGTAACCTTCAACCCGATGAAGGCCTACGAGAGCGAAATAGAAGTGGCCTCTATGCTCGACATCAAGAAAGAAGAAGCCAAAGAACTGAAATCGGACTTTACCTTTGAAATTCAGGGCATTACCCGTCACGAGGCAGCCAAAATAGACAAAGAGCTGTTTGCCAAAGTTTATGCTACCGATGCCCCCAAGGACAAAAAAGCATTCCTTGCCAAAGTGAAAGCCGAAATCGAGGAGAACATGGCCGAGGACAGCAAATATAAATTCGGACTGGACATGAAAGCCACCATCATGAAAAAGATGGAGAAAGTGGCTATGCCCGAGGACTTCCTCAAACGCTGGGTAAAAACCACCAACGAGAAATTGACCGACGAGCAGTTGGAAAAAGATTTCCCTGCTATGATAGATGAACTGAAATGGCACCTCGCCAAAGACCAACTGATGAAGAAATACGACATCAAAGTGGAGAAAGAGGACGTAGAAGCATACGCCAAAGAGGTGGCTAAGATGCAATTTATGCAATACGGTCTCATGCACGTGGAGGATCAATACCTGACCAACTACGCACAAGAGATGCTCAAGAAAGACGAGCAACTGCGCGGCATCGTAGAGCGCGTGGCCGAAAACAAGATTTACGAAGCACTCAAAGCCGTTGTCAAAGTGGAAGACAAGGAAATCAGCCACGAGGACTTTGGGAAGATGTTTGCTTAATGGAGAATGGAGAATTGAGAATTGAGAACGATTTTTAAATCACAATCGTCCACATAGTTTCTCTTTTTGGCAAAAGGACGACACGTCGTCGGTGCCAAAAGAGCCCCTAACGTGGACGACACAATGGAACAAAAAACACGATTAATGGCTTTGTGAATTTCGTATCTTCGTGCCGGCTACATACGTGGGGAGAGCCCTACCGACAAGTAGCGAAACGGAGTGTCTATTAGGGCGAAACACATCAAAGCAGACAATTGTGATAATTGAGAATTGAGAATTGAGAATTGAGAATTGAGAATGAAGAATGAAGAACGATTTTATTAAATTTGCAACCGACCGCGGGCTGAACTCCATGCACGTGGAGAAAGTGATGACGGACAGTTATATCTCGCCCACCATCTTGGAGGAACGGCAACTGAACGTGACCCAAATGGACGTGTTCTCCCGTCTGATGATGGACCGCGTCATTTTCTTAGGCACGGAAATCAACGACTACACCGCCAATGTCATTCAAGCCCAACTGCTCTATCTGGACAGCACGGACTCTGACCGCGACATCAATGTTTATCTGAACACCCCGGGCGGTTCGGTCTATGCCGGTTTGGGTATATACGACACGATGCAGTTCGTTCGCTCGAAAGTGAGCACCACTTGCACCGGCATGGCTGCCTCGATGGGCGCTGTGTTGCTGGTGGCAGGCGAGACAGGTATGCGTGCCGCCCTACCCCACAGCCGCGTGATGATACATCAACCGATGGGAGGTATTCAGGGACAAGCGTCCGACATCGAAATAACCGCCAAAGAGATACTTAAACTCAAAGACGAACTCTATCAAATCATAGCCGACCACAGCGGACAGGCCATCGACAAAATCCGCCAAGACGCAGACCGTGACTACTGGATGAACGCCGCAGAGGCCCTCCAATACGGTATGATAGATAAGATACATACGAGGAGGTAGTTGAGAGTTGAGAGTTGAGAGTTGAGAGAATGGCACGAAAGAAAGAAGAAGAATATTGCAGTTTTTGCGGACGCACTATGCCGCAGATGTTTCAGGGAGAAGATGCCTTGATTTGCTCGGAGTGCATTGAGGCAGGGCACAAGATGGTGCAGGAGATGATTGCCAAAGATGCCAAGTTGCAGCAAATGAACGCATTGAGTTTATCGTCCCTGCCCAAACCCGAAGACATCAAGACGTTTCTTGACCAATTCGTAATCGGTCAGGACGACGCCAAACGTTACTTGAGCGTGGCGGTTTACAACCACTACAAACGTCTGCTGCAAGCCGAAAACAAAGACGAGGCATACCGCGATGTGGAAATAGAAAAGTCCAACATCATCATGGTGGGCTCTACCGGTACGGGTAAGACGCTGATGGCACGCACGATAGCCAAGATGCTATCTGTGCCCTTTACCATCGTAGATGCCACCGTACTGACCGAAGCCGGTTATGTGGGCGAGGACGTGGAGAGTTTGCTGGTGCGCCTGTTGCAAGAGGCGAACTACGACGTAGATAAAGCCGAGAAAGGTATCGTCTTCATTGACGAAATAGACAAGATAGCCCGCAAAGGTGACAACCCCAGCATCACGCGCGACGTGAGTGGCGAAGGCGTGCAGCAGGGCTTGCTCAAACTGTTAGAAGGCAGCGTGGTGAACGTGCCCCCTCAAGGTGGGCGCAAGCACCCCGAGCAGGAGTTTATACATGTCAATACGCAGAATATCCTCTTTATCTGCGGCGGTGCTTTTGACGGCATCGAAAGCAAAATAGCACAGCGACTCAATACGCAAGTGGTTGGTTTTGACTCGCAGCAAAAGCAGAAAGTGGACAAGAAAAACCTGTTGCAGTACATCGCTCCGCAGGACCTCAAGTCGTTTGGACTGATACCCGAGATAATCGGCCGTCTGCCTATCTTGACCTACCTGCAACCCTTGGACAAAACGGCACTGCGGCGTATCTTGGTTGAGCCCAAAAACGCCATCACCAAGCAGTATCAGAAACTGCTGGCTATGGACGGAGTGGCGCTCACCTTTACCGACGAGGCGTTGGACTATATTGTCGAAAAAGCAGTAGAATACAAGGTTGGCGCACGCGGATTACGCTCGCTGGTGGAAACGATTATGATGGACTATATGTTCCGCGTTCCGTCTGAGCAATGTACGGAACTGCGTATCACCAAAGACATCGCAGCGGCACAAATCGAGAAAGCCGATAGCCGAAAATTACAAAATGCCATCTGACCCACCGTCAAATGGCATTTTTCTTTTAGAACAATCGCAGAAACATATTATTTAAAATAATTTGTTATCCAAATACTATTGGAAGGTCTAAAGAGATTAAGCCGATATTGTTGTTTGGTACTATGACTATATCCTTCCACATTTAGACAATTTTCTTTATCTTCGGTAACCATCTCTGATAAATCCGAAGTACGGTAATTCGTTATTCGAGAAATATAAAAAGCATTGTCAACTAACACAATATCGTCCGATCCACTCAATCGGTAGCATAAAACACTGCGAAACAATAAAGGTGTTGACTCAAAATCAAAAGTCATACTCGCCGGTTTGTTTTTATCGGGGGTTCTGTTCAAGTCACAATCTAAATATAGCGGACAATTCAAAGCTGGACCAACGATTGAAGCCGTGGCATGAGGAGCAACTGCCCCTAACTCAATATAATTTTCTTCGGGAGTAACAGAAGAAGCTATATAAGATTTTCCGTCTTTAACTAAAAAACTACGTTTGTTGTCGATATACAAAATGCGATTGGTATTGTTAGTTATCGTATAACAAATTTGTCCACCACTTATATTTCGCATATTGTATGCTATAGTACATACATCATCAGTGTACTCATAACAGCCATTCACTTTGTTATATGTCAGTCCATTTTTTTCAACACCTGTTGTCTGAGCAATTTGAGAATATGAATAGGTGTATGTAGTATTACATGATACAAATGCAATACAAGCACTCAAAAATAGAAAATATTTAATTTTTTTCATAACATTATCTTTAAATAAAAGTGAATATATATCTTACTTACCAAAACAATACTGTTCGCTATAACAAATTTCATCCAAACCCATTGCTTTTGCAGCATTCTCAGCTGCTTCATAAGTTGAAAATTTTCCTACATACATATAATCAGGACCGATGCAGGGTGTAACTAAATTTCTGTCAGCCACCGTAGGAACGGATGCTTGAGAACTACTAGCGCTTGCCATCGCAACAAAGAGTGCAATGCATACAACTTGCGCCATTACTAAAATGACTTTTTTCTTTTGCATAATAGTACAAAGATGAAAAGGGTTAATAAATAAGTTATCATATCCCATTTATCAAAAGTTCCCGGCAACCAATTCAATAATTGTCCAAACTCTAGAATAAATGGCAATAGAATTGCACAATACAAAACAATTTTACTCCAAACGACAGATGGATTATACAAGGATTTCTGCAAACATAGCAAAGCCATATACCACAATCCGTCAGGTAAACAATACACTATCCAATACAATAGAGGATGACGATAAGTACTCACTACATTTCCCTCAACACCTATCCAATCCAAGAAAACAATATCCGTACGCCATACACAATATATCAAGGTGCCAATAGCAACGCTAATCACAGAAATAAGATACAAGTGCTTTTTCATAAGGCCCTATATTGTTAACAAGCTACTTTTTCTCCAGCATTTCGATAAAATCAATCAAAGTTATTACGTTGACTTTGGGGAAATCAATGACTTTCAATTCGTTAAAATGTTTATCTTCCGTAACGATATAAGCAGCATTGCATGCTAAAGCACAATCAACAAACTTATTATCATCCTTATCCGATGTAATCAAATTGTATTTAAAGTACGTCTCAACACGCTTAACAAAGGGACAATTAAGTAGTGTATTTATCAATAGATTCGCCAATAATTCATCATGAAAGCAATCCACCACTTTTTCTTGATATTCATACAAAATATCTTCGGTTACACATAACGTATATGCACCATCCAGCAATTTATCCCACACCACACGAAGCGGCTTTTGTGTAAAAGCTACTTGAAGAATAATATTTGAATCCAACACTATATTCATCAATACTTTGTGCGAAAATGTTTGGCTGCACCATCTGCTATTGCTTGTTCTGTTAATTCTCCTTGGGCAAACATTTGCTTTTTCGTTTGCTCAAATTCCGAAAGATAGAACTGAAACAATGCTTTTTGCAAACGTTGTTCAGCTGCTTTTGAAGTATTGAAGTTTAACATGCTAACTAAATGTAGTTGCATCGGAGTCAAACCAATCTGAACGTTTTTTTGAGCTGTAATAGGCATACTATTATCCTTTGTGTTTACATTTTCAACGCAAAATTACATTTTTTTTTCGATATGTGCAAATAATTCTATATTTTTTGAATTTTGATAATAGTTTTTACCGAGGATAGAGCCCACCTATCGTCTTGCCGACATTGATTAAGTGGTCGGAGATACGCTCGCTATTAGATGCCAATTCGATGTATTGCGCCCCGACGGTAGCAGTACATTGACCCTTGGACATACGCTCAATATGCAGCCGTTCCATTTCGTCGTTCAGGTCATCTACTTGGTCCTCAAAGTCGTGGGCCTGCCAATACGCCTCGCGGTCGGTGTCCATATACGCCTTCATCGTGTATTGGTACACTTGGAACACTAAATTGCGCATCTGCTCGATTTCGGCGATGGCCTCTTCGGAGAACGACTCCTTGTTGGCTTGCAGTATATCGGCATACTCTGTGATGTTCTCGGCATAGTCGCCTATTCGCTCCAAATCGCTCACGCTACGAATGGCAGTCGTCAGGTACTGGTGGTCGGCTTCCGGCAAGGAGAGCGCATTGAGTTTAACGATGTACTTCACCAATTCGTGGTTGAGGAAATCCAACTCCTTCTCATCTTCCACAAACGCCTCCCGTTCAGAGAAATCAAGCCGCGTAACCATACGCAATGAACGGTCATAGTTGGTCATGGCCAATAATGCCATGTGCTCTATCTCCAATTTGACCTGCCGTGAGGCAATGATAGGCGTGCGGAGCATCTTCTCATCGACGAAATAGAAATGCGGCTGCGCCGTGAGCGAGTGCTGTGTCAGCGGTTCGGGTATAATCTGACTGACCATTCTCACGAGGACATCGGTCAGGGGCAGGACTATAACGACCGTCATCACATTAAAAATAGTGTGGAACATCGCCAATTGCAGTTGCGGTACACCCGGGAACAGGTATTCAAAGATAGTACCGAAATTCCACATACCTGCCGTGGCAACGCGCAGCACAAGGGCTCCCAGCAAGAACACCATCACACCGAAACAGTTGAAGAAAAGGTGAATCAAGGCCGTACGTTTGGCATTCAGACCGCTGGTCATACCGGCTATCAATGCCACTACGCATGAACCGATATTGGAACCCAACGTCAGATAAATACCCTGATTAAGCGAAATAAGTCCCGTCACCACCATCGTGATAGCCACCGATGTCATCACCGATGAGGACTGAATGATAGCCGTAAATACGGCACCTATCACCACCAAAAGAATAGGATTGGATATACTTGCCAAAAAGAGTTTAACCGAGTCCAAACGCGCAAAGTCGTCCATCGCTTCGGACATCATACTCAGTCCGACAAACAGCATACCGAATCCTGCCAATATGCCACCTATTTTCTTGCCCATGTCCTGCTTGGCAAACAGCGCCACAAACGCACCTATACCGGCAAAGGCAGCAAAGATAGCCGTTGTACTGAGTCCGCCACCGCTGCTCAGACCCAAAGCCACGATTTGAGCAGTAATGGTGGTACCAATATTGGCACCGTAGATAATCGTGGCTGCTTGCGTGAGGGACATAATGCCCACGTTCACAAAACCGATTACCATCACCGTAGTGGCACCCGAAGACTGAATGGCAGCCGTGCCCAAAGCACCTATACCCACACCCAGCAATCGGCTTTTACCTACGTTGGAGAACAATGTTTTCAGGCGGTTACTACTCGCTGACTCGAGGTTGGAAGACATCATTTGGCAGGCCACCAGAAAAATTCCGATGCCTGCCACTAACGCCAAGATGGCGGTACTCACAAGTAGAAACATAGTAAACGATTTAGAAGGTGGTTATTCTGCCAAGTTCTGACCGTTGAAGGTAAAGTTTTTAACGCGCTTGAAGGTATTTTCTTTGGCAGGAGTGATGGACGAATTGGTCCAACTGATATTCTCGGCATTCTCAACCTCCATACCAGTGCTCATCACACCTATCATCTGCACGTTCTCAAACTTGATATCATGCACCGGCAGTCCCTTCAGACCGTGTATAGAAAGCACTTTTTGGGGTTGCACGCAGGTGATATTGCGGAAGGTGATGTTGCTCCACTCCGGGAAGAACTTACTCTTGTCATCGCCGTCGGTGGCACTGATACCTGCACCGCGGTCGGCATAGCCGGACTCAAACAGGAAGGCATGTTCGCGAATGTTCTTCATCACGATGTTCACGCAGTAAATATCTTCGCACCAACCGCCACGGCCGGGGGCTGACTTGAAACGGCAACCTATATCCGTGCCGTCAAACATACAATCCTTCACCACCAGACGTTGCATACCGCCGCAGAACTCCGAACCGATGACGAAACCGCCGTGAGCGCGATAAACGGTGTCGTTGGTAATCAGGAAATCTCTATTAGGTCCGGCTGCCACGCCTTTTTCTCCCGTACCGCCTTTCATACATATACCGTCGTCACCTGCACTGACGTGACAGCCGGCAATCAGTGCCACCTGCACATTACCCGGGTCCATCGCGTCGCCGTTCTGCGCCCACCAAGGGCAGTCGATGGTCACGTTCTCGATGATAAGGTTCTGAATACGTGTCGGCACGAGGTGGAACTTGGGACTGTTGCGCAGCGTCACACCTTCCACGATTACGTTCTTGCTATCGGTTATGTTCACCAGATGCGGACGCATCTTCTCCTGCGTGACAGGGTCGGCTGCTATGTTGGGTATGCCCAATTCGGGGTTGAGGTTAAAGGGGTACCACAGGAAATAGGTCTTATCGTCCGGTATCTGGGTGCCACCCAATGCCAGTGCCTCGTCCCACACGTTCTGCAACTTGCCGTCGCGAACCACCTTTTTCTGCTTAATCGGACGCCAGTAGAAGCCCTGACCGTCTATCACTCCCTGTCCCGTGATGCCCACATTCTCGCACTTTGAGGCACGAATGAGTGCGTAGCATTTCTTGCTGCCGTCGCGAGGGTCACCCGGCTGAACATACAACTCTTTGTTGGTCGAAAACATCAGCACGGCACCGCGATTGAGGTGCAAATCTATATTCGAGCGCAGTTGCAGCGGACCCGTGTACCATACGCCACGGGGAATGACTATATGTCCACCGCCCTGCTTGGCCAACTCGTCAATGGCGGTCTGAATGGCCTCCGTACACAGGTCCTGCGTACCCGGAGTAATGCCAAACTGCTGAAAATACTTGCCTACATTGACTTTGGTTTCAGGGAAAACAACGGGCTTGACCTGCTCTACATTGACCGGCAGATCTTGATAGTAATGCTCGTACTGAGCAGAAGTAACACACGGCAAAGCAAGGAGTGCTAGCAAACTGATAAGGACTTTTTTCATTGTTTTGATTGGATTATATGGTTTATAACTAAATTAGCAAGTTTCATGCCAAACACCCCCACTATCGGGGCCAACGTGCCACTTTCGGCACTTATCTCCGGCGACCACACGCACACGAATTTCTGGTGAGGTAACTGTCCCGTCTTCTTCATCTTGGTACGTAGCGCACGCGCCAAGGGGCACCCTTCCACCTTCCAAAACTCACTCGTCCGTATCTGCTCCGTGTCTGTCTTGCGCCCTGCGCCCATACTGCTGAATAGCGTGGCGGACGTGGCTGTCGCTGCTTCAATTAGGGCTATTTTGTCATCTACGCTGTCTATGGCGTCCACGATATAGTTGAAAGTGGATAATTGATAGTTGGTAGCCGTCTCGGCGGTGTAGCGTTGGTGTATAGCCACTATGTCGGCGGTCGGATTGATGCTGAGCAAACGCTTGCGCAACTCCTCCACTTTGCTCTGGCCTATATTGTCGGCTGTTGCCACGATTTGCCGGTTGATATTCGTCTCGTTGACGGTGTCAAAATCTACAATCGTCAGGTGCTGTATGCCCGTACGCACCAGTGCCTCGGCGCACCAACCGCCTACGCCCCCTACGCCAAACAATATGACGCGCTGCTCCTGCAAGCGGGCAAACGCCGCTTCTCCCATTATTTGTATGCTTCGCTCAAACATATCGTTTCTGCTGCTTTGATGCCGTCTAAGGCACTGCTGGTAATACCTCCTGCATACCCTGCCCCTTCTCCGCACGGGTACAGCCACGAATGGCTGACGCTCTGCATCGTCTCGGGGTTGCGCACAATGCGCACAGGGCTGCTGCTACGGCTCTCTACGCCCAAGATGACTGCCTCGTTGGTCAGAAAACCCTTGTACTTGCGTCCAAAGTCCCTAAAACCCTGTTGCAAACCGTTCCGTATCGGTTCGGGCAACCATTGGTCCAAACGGGACGGAACGATGCCGGGCAGATAGGAGCAGTCCGGCAGTGACTGGCTGGCCCTGCCTTCCACGAAATCGCACATACGCTGTGCCGGTGCCTGCGTGCTGTGGGTCTGTTCCCAAGCAAGATGTTCCAATCGCTCCTGCCACTCCAGCCCTATTAATCCATCGTGCATTGTGCATCGTCCATCGTCAACCGCCACCCCAAAATCATCAGGGTGTAACTCCACCACCATGCCCGAATTGGCAAAGGGCGAATTGCGGTGACTGGCACTCATACCGTTTACCACGCACCCCTCGGCCATACTCCCTGCCGGAACAATATGTCCGCCCGGACACATGCAGAAACTATATACGCCACGGCCGTTGACCTGCGTAACCAAACTATACGAAGCGTTGCCCACCAAATCAATCACCGACTGGGGCTGATGGTGGTAAAATATATCGTTTATCAGCGTCTGCGGATGCTCTATGCGCACGCCCATTGCACAACCTTTGGCCTCTAATGCCACGCCGGCGGCTGCCAATTCGCGATAGGTATCGTGGGCACTGTGCCCGATGGCGAGGATGATCGGAGCACCTCTAAACTCTAAACTCTCAACTCTAAACTTCGCATTAAAATGTATTTCTCCGCCGTGTTCGATGATGCACTCGCGCATTCGTTTGATGATGCTCGGCAGTTTATCGCTCCCTATGTGGGCGTGTGCCTCATACAGCACTTTGTCGTCCGCACCGAAGTAGTGAAAAATCTCCATCACGCGCTGCATATTGCCGCGTTTCTTGCTGCGCGAGAACAGTTTGCCGTCTGAGAACGTACCGGCACCGCCTTCGCCGAAACAGTAGTTCGACTCCGGATTCAGTCCCTCGTTGCGGTTGAGTAGGGCGATGTCTTTCTTGCGCTCGCTTACCTCCTTACCGCGTTCATATACAATGGGCTTAATGCCGTGCTCCAACAGTGTCAGCGCAGCAAACAATCCTGCCGGACCGGCTCCCACTATCTCCACGCAATGGGGAGAGTGGTGTACGTCTTGATAAACAGGGGAAGTATAAGGAATCGCCTCATCGGGGTCGCATACTGTCAGATGAACTTTCAACTCACGTTGTCGCGCATCTACAGAGCGCTTGATTATGCGATAATGTTGCTGAATCTCTTGCGCCTGTTCCGGACTAACTATGACTTGCTTACTATCCATCTACCTACTACCTACCACCTACTACCTACCACCTACCACCTATTTCCTAATCAGATAGATCATCGTGGGGAAGTGGTCTCCGTAACCGTCCTGCCATACGCCGGACTGGGTGGTACGTTTGGGGTTGCCCTTGAACTTACCCTGCTGAACGGTGAGGAAGGGTTTATTGAAGATTTGCGATTTCCAATAGGTCCACTTGCCGCTTTCGAGTGACTCGTTCAGCAAGGGCTCGGAAATCATAATCTGGTCAAACAGGTTCCACGAACCCTGATAAGCCAGCGTGCCCACGCCGTTGTCCAGATGGCGCCACATCGTATTGAAGAAACCTTGCGGACCAACGTCTTCACGGTCTTTTTTGGCGTTCATCACTACCGCACACGAGTGGTTATAAGGGTCATCATTCAAGTCGCCCATCAATATAATCTTGGCTCTGGGCTCTTTCTGATAGATACTGTCGCATATCTGACGGGCCAGCATAGCAGCCGTGTCGCGTGTGGGACGGGAGGTCAACTCGCCTCCGTAACGGCTGGGCCAGTGATTTACCGTGATATGAATCTTCTCAGGACGACCGCTACCGCCTATTATATAGCCCGAAATGAGCAGTTGCAGACGGCTCTTGACTACACCTCCGTCGGTGTAATGCGCTTTCAACTCATGCCCTTTCACGCTGGCGGGCTTGAATAAATCGGGATTGTACAGAAAACCTACATCTACACCACGGCGGTCGGGGCCTTCCAGCAAGATGGGGTCATAGTTACGGTTGTATTTCTCCTTCAACTCGCGGCACAAGTCTTGCAGGCAACCTATATTCTCCACCTCTGCCACACCGACGCACATCGCACCGCGGGGGTCATAATCCGTGCCTAATTGCGATATGGCATACGCCATGTTCTTAATCTTGTGCTCGTACTTGAGCGAGGTCCATTTCATACCGCCGTCCGGCAAATACTCATAGTCGTTCTTGCCCTCGTCGTGGATGGTATCAAACAGGTTCTCCAAGTTATAGAACGCGATACAACGTACCTGTAAATCTTTGCCCAACTCTTCTTGGGGCTTTTTGGCATAGGTGCCGATACTTACTAAACCGAGTACGGCGAAAAGTAGGATAAATATATTTTTCTTCATAATCGTTTGCTGTGCGTTATGCACCTTTTGACTGCAAAATTACACTTTTTTTTTGATATATGCAAATTTTTTTGTACCTTTGCACCCAATATCAAAAATCTCAATTCTCAATTCTCAATTCCTATGTCTCCTATCAACCAAGTCATATTACTCGGAACGGTCGGCACCGAACCTGAAGTGCATTACATCGACCGCGGTATTGCTGTCGCCACCTTCAAACTCGTCACCGACGCTGACTGGCACATCGTTGTGGCGTGGCGCGAACTGGCGGAGTGGATAGAGCAGAATGTCCACAAGGGACTAACGCTTCGCATCGAGGGCAAACTGCACAACCGTTCGTGGGAAAAAGACGGGGTTATGCACTACCGGACCGAAGTCATTGCCGATGTGGCGCAGTTGATTTGAAGGTCTTGCGGTCCCCCGCAAACAGTTCATAGCAGTTAAACAGGCAGTTCAGTTCACCGTTCAGCAGGTGAACTTTTTTGCTGGGTTTGAGTCCGATACATTTCAGCGCGACATCGTTGCTCGATATAATCCAAGCCGTCGAACCCGTGAACTGATGTTTCAGGCAACTGCCTATGTCGTCATACAGCCGCAGCACGTCCTTGTCCTGTGCCAAACGCTCGCCGTACGGCGGATTCATCATCACCATCGCAGGACCTTGTTCCGCACGCTTAATCTCCTGTAAACGAATTTGTTTAACATCTATCCACTTGCTCATTCCTGCCTCTTTCACGTTCTTCAGGGCTGCCTGCACGGCATAATAACTGGCGTCCGAACCGTAGATATGGTGGGTGAACTCGCGCTCGCGGCTGTCGTCGTTGTAGATGTCCGACCATAAATCCGCATCAAAATCTGCCCAGTGGCAGAAGGCGTAGTCCTGACGAAAAACGCCCGGGGCTATGTTCTGGGCTATCAGGGCGGCCTCTATCAGCAGCGTGCCCGAACCGCACATCATATCGTAAAAATCCGTCTCGCCTTTCCATCCGCTCAGCAGCAACATGCCGGCTGCCAAGGCCTCGTTGATGGGAGCTTCCGTGTTGGCTACGCGGTAGCCGCGTTTATGCAAACTCTCGCCCGAACTGTCCAAACTCACCGTCACCGTCGTCTTGGCGATATGCACGTTGATGTACAGGTCCGGATTGGTCAACTTGACACTTGGGCGTTTGCCCTCTTTCTCCATCCACCAGTCGGCAATGGCGTCTTTCACGCGGTAAGTGACGTACTTGCTGTGGCGAAACTCCTCGCTATAGACGGTGGAGTCGATACTGAATCCTGTCTGCACGCTCATGTACTGGTCCCATGCTATCTGCTTGACCTGTGCATACACCTCATCGGCGTCCTTCGCGCGGAAAGTCAGTATCGGCTTGAGTACGCGCGAAGCCGTACGCAAACACAGATTGGCACGGTACATCAGTTGTTTATCGCCTGTGAACGACACCGCACGGCGCTCATGGCGCACATTATTGGCTCCCAACTCGATTAACTCCTGTGCCAGTACGCCCTCCAGTCCCTTGAAGGTCTTGGCTACCATCGCAAACTCTTTCATATCACTTTTCTTTTTTGACTAACAGTAAATGGTTGGCTATCGGATGTGTCAGCAGTCGCTCTGCCAACTCGGGCGAACCCTGTACCCACACCTGTGTTCGGCATAGGTTGGGCGCATATTGGTTTTGGTACAGGTGTACCGTCTCGCATAGATACGAACTTAGGTCACCGCCCATCTTCATCAGGTAATAATCTCCTTCAGGCAACTCGCCGTGTATGCCTACACCTATGCCTGACTCAAAGTGCGTGTCCAGTTGGTGCGAACGGGTCATCTTCAGGGGCACGGTGCAGTGGGCCAACAGCAGTTTGCCGTCTTTGTGTATCTCGGCTGGATTGACCTGAAAACCTATACTGCCCCACTTGTCTTTTGCCGCCATCATGGTCAGCAATAGGGGTATATCGCCCTCACATGCCGCAGGAATACCCTCGTCGTTCAGATGGCTCAATGCCATGCAACCTGTGTTGTGCAGCGTACTCAATAGGTCAAAGCAGCGCAGCGTCAGACCGTCCAAGCGGTAATCCTTGACCAACTCTTTCAGACGCTCGTAGATACGCTCCGCACCCGCCAATCCGCCGTCAACAGGACCTATTTGGCTCACTTCCTCTATCGGTATATCGACCAACTCTATCTGCATTCGCTCGCGCACTTGCTGCCTATCTACATGGGACGCAATCAGCCAGTCGCTCGGCTGCCCTATCACGCCCAATCGGCGCAACGCGGACGATGCACTGGGCAGGTCGTCCGGCGAACTGATGACGCGACCGCTACCGCCCTGCTGGTGTACCCAACTCAGTATTTCCAACGCGGCTGCCAACGAGTTACTATGATTGCTCACCACCAGATAAACGGGCTCTTGCAGGCGGATAGTACCTTGTTGAACGGCTTGTTGGAACAGTTGTTCGGTACCGCCTGTCTGTACTGCCACCACTTGGTGACTGTCTATGAACGGCTGTGGGAGTGCGAACGGCATCTCCAGCGGCTCCTGATGAAGTGATGATGTAAGGGTTATCATAGTTTTTTCCTTTCAAGTGCATATACAACACATGGTGTTCCCGTTCAACGGGAAAACCGTATCTAGGGAAAAGGTTTCCCTTTGCAGTGCAAAGATATAAAATATTTTTGAAATATGCAAATTATTTTGCATTTTATCTTCTCTCTCTACCTCCTACCTGTTTGGCAAGTATAGAACCCCGTAGCGTCAGCGTCCTATTAGGCAACCTTGTTGCCGAACGCGAAGTATACGATGAGTATAGGATGAGTATAGGATGAATACGTTTTTTTTCTCGTTTGACGATGCAAAGATACAACAAAATCCGAAAAATTATTGGTCGCAAGCAACCACATCGACCGTGCTGCGACGATAAATTTGTTTCATAATGTTTAGTTTTTGCTGACATTGCTGACATTGCTGACATTGCTGACATGTTTTTTATAACTTATTATATATACCCTTATGCACGAGGATTATATAGTATATAGATTTATATGTCAGCAATGTCAGCATGTCAGCATGTAGTTGTGACTAATTCAGACTTTATTTCACACATATTCTCCTTATTATTAGCGAGTTCGGATACTATATACCCTCTTTTTCCACTATGTCCTACACGCACTTGAACATACCCTTTTGCTGACATGAGTTTTCCTAATTGTCTTAATTCCATCGGCTGCTTGATATTGCCCCAAAAGGACAATCGGGCACTGATTTCGGCAGCGGTACGGAACACAAAAAAAACCACCCATTTGACAATGAGTGGCTTATATAAGTTTTGAACATTATAATAGAGGTGTCATATAAATAGGTATCATCATCGTTTTGCTCGTCTTGACGAAAATCTTTGGTATAGATTAAAACACGCTGATTTACTCTGGATAAGAATTTCTCACAAATGACATTTTCTGTATATTTTTTATCCCAAAAACACAACGTAACCATTATGTATCACCGATAAACAGTTTATATCTTCCTTCGTTTTGCTGCTTCCATGCCAACATATCGGCATAGATTTTACGATCAAAAACATGTTCTGCCATACACAAAAGAAAAATTTTCCGCAAAGGTACTGAAAATAAATGATATATGCAAATATTTATTCCGCTTTTTCTATCATTCCCCAAAATTCAACATCAACTTTTTCTATCATTCCCCAAAATTCCTTCTTCCTCCCCTCTAAACTCTAATCTGTAGGCACTCCGTGCCGTCCTCTAATCTGTAGCGCCTTTGGCGCGTCCTCTAAACTCTACTGTTATGTTCTTTTTTAGGCGATTTCATCGCCGTATATCCCTCTGTCCCTTACATCGGTTTAATCATTGATTCAATAAAGGCGATATATCTTCTTAGGGTAGCAGAATATATATGATGGAATATACTTTAATAAACTTTGTTAGAAATATTATTACTTACATTCTATGAAGTCGTACTTGTTGTTTAAATTGTGAGATACTATTAATTTCTATGTTCCTTCTGATACATGCGTTCACCTATTCCTCTCCCAACATCTTTTCCAAAGTATATCTGCTGA
>JAKSNJ010000027.1 GCA_024399965.1 Paludibacteraceae bacterium | reverse complement strand
GCTATGCTAATGCACCGGCATAGAGTTGTTCAATCGGAAAAATTAAATCCCAATTTTTACCCCATACTACATTCCCATTCTCAATAGAGAAACGGCGCATTCTCTTTTCATCCAAATACTTATTATACTGCGGATGCGGATGACGTTGAATAAAATCACCCACATTCACAACGCGAGAAGTATTGTCTGAAAAATCTATTTTCATAGACAAATTTCCCACGTACGTGGCACTTGTGACAGATAACATATTCATAGTTTAGTTCTAATAATAGTCGATTTAACAGACTTGTGCATTACAAAGAAATTCACCCATTTAGCGATAATATTCTTGTAGTATTTACGAACAAATACTTCAGCCGTTGCTATCTCACTCGCTTTCAACGGTGCTTTATGTTCTGCATTACGGACGCGAAGTTCAACTAAAGTGCCATTGTCCATAATTATCTCAAAGATACTTTCCCTACCATTGGCCGTAGCATGGACATGAATTGGTTCGTGTTCGTTTGAATAGAAATAAAACACGTATCCTAAATATTCATATATTTTTGGCATATCTTCCTATATTTATGTATTTTACGACAATTTTCATTCCAAAGCGTCAGTACGCCTTTTTATTATTTCGACTGCAAAGTTACAAACATTTTTTGGAATATGCAAATATTTCTGCATTTTGCATAAAAAATCGCCTATCTATTTCAATGTAGATAGACGATTAGTCACGATTGGTATGTCAATTATTACTGATTATCTTGGTTGATGAGATTAACTACCACTTTCACCATAATGTCTTTTTCTTCCGTACGACTTTCAGCAATCATAAGTGTGAGAGCAACAAGGGTATTATCCCCTATTCGTTTGTGGCCATCAGCCGTGTAAAGAATACCATTGTTGCTCAAAAACCACAAGAAAAGCATAGCTGCTATACGCTTATTGCCATCGGAGAAAGAATGGTTCTTCGTCACTAAATAGAGCAACATAGCTGCCTTTTCTTCCACACTTGGATATAATTCCTTTCCATCAAACGTCTGATAAATCTGCCCAATACTGGACTTGAAAGACTCATCTTTCTCATTGGCAAACAAAGCACTACCACCAAATTTCTCCTTCAAACGCGTAATCGCTTCCATAGCGTTCTCGTAGGTGGCACGAAATGGCTCTTGTTGGGTCGTCTTGTTGATTGTCAGTTCTTGGTAATCATAATGGTCTAACGTATCCAACGCATACACATAATCCGCTATCACATTAAACAGCCCACCATACTCATCTTTGCTCGGACTTTCTTGTAATTCCATTGTGCGTGACATCAGCGCCACGACCTCTTTGAGCTCGTTATAATGCCGCAATTGCATATTACTGCGAACAGCATAACCTTTGATAATATAGTCTTTTAGAACACGATTTGCCCATTGACGGAAAGCGACACCTTGCTGACTATGAACACGGTAGCCAACGGAAATGATAACATCTAAAGAATAAAAAGGAACTGGTTTATCCGAAAAAGGAACGTGTAAAAAATGCACGTTACTTTCTCGTTCTAGTTCACCATCCTTAAAAACATTAAGGATATGCCGACGAATATTGGAATCTTCTTTTCCAAATAGCAAAGCCATTTGATTAACACTCAACCAAACAGTATCTTGTTCCAATTTCACTTCCAGTTGGATGCTGTTGTCGGGATTAGTAAAAATCTCTATTCCGGACTGTGGAATATGTACTAATTCATTGTTCATTTTATTGGTTGCGCCAATTTTTAAAAGAGAGTGGGATTGTCTTCGTCCATGCGTTTGAGAATGGCACGAATCAGCGTCTCACGAATCAGACGCGAACGATTGTCCACATGGTAGCGTTGGCAATAACGCTCTAGCGCCCGTTGCTCGGCATCGTTAAGCAAAATGGTAATCTTATTATTTCGCGGGGCTTTGGGCATATCAGAAAATAAAGGCAAGACGTAAACCTACACTCACAAAATTACGACCTGTAAGCGTAGTAAAGGATTGTTCTTCAATTGTTTCCACAGTGGTCAACTCTGCCTGCTGAAAGCGTGCCTGCACACCTAATAACAGCGCCGAGGTGGCACGGTATTGATACCGCCACGAGAGGTCCAGTTTGGCGGTCATACCTCCCTTTTGAGGTTGTTTGATGGCAAAGCCGTAACCCAATGCAGCCCCCACCTCAGGAGCATGACGACCATCCATAAGCGGCATTGAGAAAACAAACATCAGAGGGAGGAAAGAGTTGAGAGTGGAGAGTTGAGAATGGAGAATGGAGAATTGATAGCCGACGCTACCACCAATGAAAATACGTTTATCGGCAAGGTTGCGTGAGCCAATTTGCAGGTCAACAGCGCCATAACCGCCTGTGGAAAGTGACGGAATGAACGTGGCACCACCGGATAAGTCAATACGTAGGGCAACACGATTAGATTGTAGGTTGTTGGTTGTAGGTTGTTGGGGGTTGGTGACAGGTTGTTGGTCAGGGAGTATGTCAGTTACCTCGGCACGAGGCAATTGGTAGCGTCTGCCCTCTGCATCACGGAGCATAACAACCTCTTCGTTCTGCAGCAAGATAGTACCCTGCATCGACTTGCCGGACTGCAAAACCACCACCTCAGCCACTATGGGAGAGGCAAAAGGCAAAAGACAAAAGATAAAAGACAAAAGGTGTTTCATAGCAGTTGGAAGTCAATTTGGCGTAGGTTCGGGTCGGCCCGCAGCACACGTACACGCACCGCATCGCCTAACATATAACATTGTTTGGTACGTTTGGACTCCAAGCAGAAATTCTTTTCGTCCAACTTAAGGTGACCTCCGCTATCCAATGAACGCATAGGCACTAAGCCCTCACAATGGGTGTCGTTCAAGCGAACAAACAGCCCGTATTTGGTCACACCCACAATAGAGCCGTCAAAGTCCTGACCCAAATGGTCCTGTATCCAAAGGATTTGGTAGTCTTTCTGTGAATCCCACTCGGCCTGTGTGGCGTTCTGCTCCATAGCAGACAGGTGGTCACACGCTTCAGGCAGGTCGCTATCCAAACGCACATTGCGTTCGCCCAAGATATACTTCGCTACCAGCCGATGCACAATCATATCGGGATAACGACGAATAGGCGAGGTGAAGTGGGTATAGTAGTCAAAAGCCAGTCCATAGTGCCCAATGTTGTCGGTGGAATAGACCGCCTTCGCCATAGCACGGATGGTCAGCATCTCAATAGTGGATTTAGGCACACGCTCCCCCATACGTTGCTCAAAACGGTGCAGGAGGAAGAGTTTTTCCTTATCGGGCTTATCGTGGACGCGATAAATGGTCTCTTTGCCCGTCTGACTGAGAAGGGTGGCGATGGTACGGTTGGCCAGCAACATAAACTCCTCAATCAGGTGGTTGGCATCGGTCGAGGACTGGAAGTAGATGTCCGTGGGGTGCCCGTGTTCGTCCAAAACAAAACGCAATTCCTCTTGGTCAATATCCAACGCACCGGCTTCTATGCGCTTGCGTCGGAGGACGGACGCTAAGAAACGCAGCGTTTTGATGGCGGAGAAGAGTGGAGGACTGAAATTGGGGAATTGAGAACTGAGGGTAGATTCCGAGCCAATAATGATTTGCTGTGCCTGCTCATAGTTCAGGCGGTAGTCGCTGCGAATGACGGTGCGGCATACCTTATTTTTTAACACGCGCGCGTCACGCGAGATGTCAAACACGACTGAGAGGCAAAGTTTATCTTCACCCGGGCGCAAGGAGCAGAGTTGATTGCAAAGCCGTTCCGGCAACATGGGAAAGACACGGTCCACCAAATAGACGCTGGTACCCCGTTCATAGGCATCTTGATTTTCCTTACTGCCCAACTGCACATAGTGCGTGACATCGGCAATATGCACCCCGACCTGATAGGTGCCATCGGGCATAATGACGAAACTCAGAGCATCGTCAAAGTCCTTGGCATCGGCAGGGTCGATGGTGAATGTGAGGGGCTCTCGCATATCACGCCTACGCTGTATTTCGGAAACAGGAATCATGTTTAGAACCGAATTTGCACGCAAAATTACAAAAATATTTGCATATTTCAAAAAAAAGCAGTAATTTTGTACGCTTTTTCACGTAAATAACACATTAGAATATGAGTAAGATTAAAGTAAGTAACGTTAACCAACCCACATGGTTGGAAGTAACAGTTCGTGCCAACCTCCCGGAAAACCTGAAAAAACTGCAAGAGATTGCGTATAATCTGTGGTGGGTTTGGAATAGTGATGCAAAGAACATTTTCCGCTATATAGATAATGAAAAATGGCATGAGGCCCAGTCGAATCCGGTGCGTCTGCTCAATATTATCTCGTATGAGCGGATGAAAGAACTGAGTGAGGACAAGGAATTTATGTCCCAGTTGGACAAGACTTACGCCGATTTCCGCGCCTATATGGACGCTCCGCGTAACCACAAAAAGCCGTCGATTGCCTATTTCTCGATGGAATACGGTTTGACGCATGTGCTGAAGATTTATAGCGGCGGTCTGGGTATCTTGGCAGGTGACTATTTGAAAGAGGCCTCTGACTGCAATGTCGATATGACCGCTATCGGTTTCCTGTATCGCTACGGCTATTTCACTCAGACACTATCTCCTGAAGGTCAACAGATTGCCAACTATGAGGCGCAGAACTTTAGCCAACTGCCGTTGACGCCTGTTACGGAGAAAGACGGTCAGCAAATGATTGTGGAAGTGCCCTATCCCGACCGCATCGTATATGCCTATTTGTGGAAAGTGGCCGTAGGTCGTATCAACCTCTATTTGTTAGATACCGACAACGAGATGAACTCAGAGTTTGACCGTCAAATCACTCACCAACTCTATGGTGGCGATTGGGAAAACCGTATCAAACAGGAAATTATGCTCGGTATCGGCGGTATGCTGGCACTGAAAAAATTAGGCATCAAAAAAGATGTTTACCACTGCAACGAGGGTCATGCTGCCTTGATGGGTCTACAACGTCTCGTGGATTTGGTAGAAGAGGAACATCTGAACTTTGCACAGGCATTGGAGGTTGTTCGCGCCAGCGGACTTTACACCTGCCACACTCCCGTTCCTGCAGGACATGACTACTTTGAGGAGGGCTTGTTCTATAAATACATGAGTTCGTATGCAGGTCGTTTGGGCATTGAGTGGAAAGACCTGATTGGTATGGGTCGTCAAAATCCCGAAGACGGCGGTGAGAAATTCTCCATGAGCGTGTTCGCCCTTAACACGTGCCAAGAGGCCAACGGCGTCAGTTGGCTGCACGGCGAGGTGAGCAAGAAAATGTTTGCCCCCGTTTGGTCCGGCTATTATCCGGAAGAGTTGCATGTAGGTTATGTCACCAATGGTGTACACATGCCGACATGGGCTGCCAGCGAGTGGAAGAACATCTATCAAAAATACCTGCCCAAAGGATGGTGGAACGACCAATCCAATCCTGAGATGTGGGCTGCGTATGCAGACATACCCGATGAGTTGATTTGGGAGACACGTCTCAAGTTGAAAAACAAACTGATAGACTATATCAAACATAAGTTCCAACAAGATTGGATGAAGTCGCAAGGTGACCCGGCTCGTATTGTTCGCGCATTGAACGAGATGAACCCCAATTCCCTGATTATCGGTTTTGGTCGTCGTTTTGCTACGTACAAACGTGCGCACCTGCTGTTTACCGACTTGGAGCGCTTGGATAAATTGGTTAACAACCCCAACTACCCCGTTCAGTTCCTCTTTACGGGTAAAGCGCACCCCGCTGACGGCGGAGGACAGGGCTTGATTAAGCGTATCATTGAGATCAGTCGTATGCCTCAGTTCTTGGGCAAGATTATCTTCTTGGAGAACTACGATATGCGTCTGGCAAAACGTTTGGTCAGCGGTGTAGATATTTGGCTCAATACGCCTACTCGTCCTTTGGAGGCATCAGGTACATCGGGTGAAAAAGCCCAAATGAACGGTGTGCTGAACTTCTCCGTATTGGACGGCTGGTGGTATGAAGGTTATCGCAAGGGAGCAGGTTGGGCACTGACCGACAAACGCACCTACGAGAACCAAGCACACCAAGACCAGTTGGACGCTGCCACTATCTATACAATGTTGGAGAATGAGATTATTCCGCTCTACTACGCCAAGAACAGCAAGGGCTTCAGTCCGGAATGGGTACAGACCATCAAAAACAGTATTACCCAAATCACGCCGTTCTATACCACCAAACGTATGATGGACGACTATTTCGACCGCTTCTACAACAAACTCGCCAAACGGCATACTTTGTTAGAAAAGAACGATTATGCCAAGGCACGTGAAATTGCTGCTTGGAAAGAGAATATGGTGGAGCATTGGAATGACATAGAAGTTGTGAAAATGGAAGTTCCCAATACCAATTATGATGCCGTTCCCAACGTGGGTGACAGTTATAAACTGAACGTGGAATTGGATACGCATAATTTGAACGACAAGGGCTTGGGTATCGAGTTAGTGGTTATCCGTACCTCCACACATAACAACGATAAACTCTATGAGGTCGTTCCGCTCAAGATGACCAAAGCAGAGGGTTCGCATTTGTATTTCGAAACCGAGTATCGCCTCAACTATGCCGGCGGTATGAAGTTCGGTCTGCGCATGTTCCCAACCCACGAGTTGCTGCCACATCGCATGGACTTTGCATACGTTCGCTGGTTGTAAGGCGAGTGATATATACCGAAAGAAAGAGACGCTTGGCAATGCCGAGCGTCTCTTTTTATAGCGTTGTTAGAAGACCTATTCTACATAAAAAAAGAAGGGTTGTCATCTCGACAACCACAATCTTTACTTAACCTTAAATCTAATACCATGAAAAACACGATGCAAAAGTACTGCTTTTTTTTGATATGACCAAATATTTTTGCAAAAAAATATGTTTTTTAGCATACTTTTTATATTTTTGCAAACTCGACTTTGCAAAATAGGGCTTTTTTTGAGCGAAATTTGGTGTTTTGAAAAAAAAATAGTAACTTTGTACTCGAAAAAGAAGGCAATAAAACCAACTATAAAAATATACAAAACTATAAGGTATGAAACAAATTGATTTAACCCAGTACGGCATTACCGGTGCAACCGTGATTGCTCACAATCCCTCCTACGAGGAGTTGTTCAAGGCAGAGATGAATCCTGCTTTGGAAGGTTATGAGAAAGCTCAGCTTACCGAGTTGGGCGCAGTAAATGTGATGACAGGTATCTTTACCGGTCGTTCGCCTAAGGACAAATACATTGTAGATGATGCACAAAGTCATAACAATGTATGGTGGACCACTGAGGGCTACAAGAACGATAACCACCCCATGACCGAGCAGGTTTGGCAAGAGGTAAAGAAAATCGCCGTAAACGAGTTGTGCAACAAGAATTTATACGTAGTTGACGCTTTCTGCGGTGCTAACAAAGAGACTCACCTTGCCGTTCGCTTCATCTTGGAAGTAGCTTGGCAAGCACACTTTATTAAGAATATGTTTATCCAACCTACCGCTGAGGAGTTGGAGAACTTTGAGCCGAACTTCGTTATCTACAACGCTTCGAAGGCCAAAGTGGAGAACTACAAAGAGTTGGGTCTGAACTCCGACACTTGCGTGGCTTTCAATACGACCAGTCGTGAGCAAGTCATCATCAATACTTGGTACGGTGGCGAAATGAAGAAGGGTATGTTCTCGATGCAGAACTATTACCTGCCTCTGAAAGGTATTGCATCGATGCACTGCTCTGCCAATACTGATATGGAAGGCAAGAACACCGCTATTTTCTTCGGTCTGTCCGGTACCGGTAAGACCACTCTTTCTACCGATCCTAAACGTCTGCTGATTGGTGACGACGAGCACGGATGGGATGACAAAGGTGTGTTCAACCTCGAAGGCGGTTGCTATGCCAAGGTTATCAAACTCGACAAAGAGTCTGAGCCCGACATCTACAACGCTATCCGTCGTGACGCATTGCTGGAGAACGTTACCGTAGATAAAGACGGTAAGATTGACTTCAACGACAAGAGCGTTACCGAGAACACACGTGTAAGTTATCCTATCAACCATATCGAGAAAATCGTTCGTCCTATCTCCGCAGGTCCGGACGCTAAGAACGTTATTTTCCTCAGTGCTGATGCCTTTGGTGTACTGCCTCCTGTTAGCATCTTGACTCCTGAGCAAACCAAATACTACTTCCTGAGCGGTTTCACGGCTAAGTTAGCCGGTACCGAGCGTGGTATCACTGAGCCGACTCCTACTTTCTCGGCTTGCTTCGGTCAGGCCTTCCTCGAGTTGCATCCTACCAAATATGCAGAGGAACTGGTTAAGAAGATGGAAAAGAGCGGTGCCAAAGCTTATCTCGTGAACACCGGTTGGAACGGTACGGGCAAACGTATCTCTATCCGTGATACACGCGGTATCATTGACGCTATTTTAGATGGTAGCATTCTCAAAGCTGAAACGAAGAAGATTCCTTATTTCGACTTCGAGGTACCCACAGCACTGCCCGGCGTAGATCCTGCTATCTTGGATCCTCGTGACACGTATGCTGACCCGAAACAATGGGAAGAGAAAGCCAAAGACTTGGCAGGTCGCTTCATTAAGAACTTTGTTAAGTACGAAACCAACGAAGCCGGTAAGGCCCTCGTTGCAGCAGGTCCAAAGTTGTAATCAATTGCCTATCTCCGGCCAAGCGATACTATTCTGCTTGCCGCGATAGACGTCCGAATAGGTGGTGGAGTTATCTTCACCACCTATTATATATATATGGTCGCCATCTACAAAAGTGGAAGCATGGTAGCGACCCAAGAAAGTTTGCGGTTTCTTGCTGTTAGCAGTATCTCCGGCTGCCACCCAGTGCATACCTTCGTCAATGGAGGTATAGGCATATTCGATGAAGGAACGGTCTTCCCAAATACCTCCAATGAGGTACATATACTTGCCATAATACGACACGGCAGCGCCGGCAAAAGCGGGATAGGAACCTTTCTCCGAAGCCATGTTCACAATGGCATAGCGGTCAAAGATAGAGTTATACTCCAAACTCCAGCGTCCATCGGTCATTTCGCCCAGACGGTTGTAACCGCCGGCTATCAGCGCGTGCTGGTGCAAACTGCTGCTGGTGAAGGGAATGGTGGCAAAGTCGCTCATTGGGAACTCCATCGGCAGGGAGTCACCTACCAAACCGGTGCCCAACATAGTCCGCAAGGTAAGCGCGGTGTCCAAGGTGTAGAGACGCATAACACCTGCCTCATCGCGTGCTGCCAGCCACATATATTCCGTGAAGCACATGTAGAGGGCGGCTATTGTTACATCGGTGTGTATGTTTTGCCATGTATAGCCATCAGCGGAGTAGTAGATGGTGTTGCCGTCGGCATAGAATACATTTTCCAATCCCTCACGAATACTGTGTACAGCGCAATTGGCAGGCAGGCCGCTGATGGTGTGTTCTTCCCACGTTACACCCATATCCGCTGATGTCCACATACGGGGACGAAAACCGTCGTTTTGGAAGAAGTAGAGCGTCTTGCCTTTCATCAAAGCATGTTGCTCGCCCGTCGTTTGGGAGGAGATGGCGGGGGTCAGTTGGTCCCAAAGAAAGAGGTCGCCGTTGACATGGTGTACATCAAAGTCCAGTTTATACCACTTGTCGTATTTGGTGTCTTGGGCAATGACGTGAATCTTGATGGGCTTGATGCTCAGGTCCAATGTGTCGTAGCCGGTCAGCATCACGGCGCTGTCACCGAGGTACACCACCACCGACGAGGGTGTGGAGTAGTACGATATCTTGGGTACAATGGAATCGATAGGTGTTTCAAACCGTACGGAGTCGTTTTTGCGCATACGAATAAGTCCGGTATCGCTCAACTGATCCACAATGAAAACCGCCTCCTCCAAACCGGGAAAACTGTCGTTAGGCGTGAAGGCAAACGAGGTGATTTGTGCCACGGTAGATAGGGTGACACTGCTTTCCGCTTTTTTACAACCTATCATTGCTCCTATCAAACTCAAGGTGAGTAATATCGTGCTAATCTTCTTCATAATACAGCTAATTTTGCTATTTTTCGTGATAAAGTTTGTTTTTACCGTTTATTTTTTGTAATTTTGCAGTCGAAATACAATCTACTGACAACTATTAATTCTTTTTTGATATGCTATTTGAAAGTCAATTTCGTGATTTCTACGCTATGTTGCCTTGGGTAAGTACACGTAATTCCAAGGAAAAGGTGCGTGCTCTTGATTCCCAAAAGCGTCGTATCCTGACGCCGGAGTTCATTCAGGAGGAGTCCGCTAAAGTCGTTGCCCGAATTGAGGAGATGCAACATTTCCAAAATGCCAAGGTGGTAATGATTTATTTTCCTGTGCATAATGAAGTTGACCTTCGTGCGTTGGTGCGCAAGTATGCAGACCAAAAAACATTCGTCTTCCCGGGCTTGACTCACCGTACCCATCGTATGCAGGTGCGCAAGTACGAACATAAGGTACCGTTCATCAAAGGCGTTTATGGCATTCCCGAGCCGCAAACCGAGGTGTATGAAGGTCCGATTGACTTGATTTTGGTGCCGGGTATGAGTTTCGATAAGCACCGCTGGCGTGTAGGACGCGGTGGCGGATATTATGACCGTTTCTTACGGCACTACAAGGGCGTTTATCGCGTCGGTGTGGGATATGACTTCCAGTTACATACCACCGTGCCTCACTGGTGGAACGACCGCCGCATGAATCACGTGGTTACGCCAAGTCAGACCATTTAATCTTCAATTCACTTGCTTGGTTTTGTTGCAGACGCCGGTCCGTTTCCGGGGTCAGTTGCTCTTCGCCTGTTCGATAGTAATAGATCACGCCGTAGTTTTGGCACTTACGTAGCCGAGCATACGGTAACTCTTTTTTATAGAATTCTTCTATCTGATTCCACAGCTCCAAGATGATGGCATCTGCTTTTTCGCGCATTGACCCAAAGTCCTCGGTCATACGCGAGGTACTCTGTTGGTGAATTTGCTGGTTGTATTGGTGCTCCTTGAAGATGTCGTAATAGACTTTAACTTTGTTAATGGCCGGATTATAAATCGGGAATCCGCCCATCGCAATACGGTTTTGTTCACCGTCGATGATGTTCTGTCCCCATACCAACAAATCCTCTTCGCTGCTCAGGTCAGGCAGGATATTGGTGTCAGGGTCCAGTTTATACAGTTCTTTTTGGCTGCGCTTAATCTCCCCACGTACCACAGCCAAGTTCAGCACTTGAATGAAGTGCGATATATACATACGGGCATTGGCAACCATGTGGCGATACTGCTTGTTGGCATTAACGCGTGTGGTAAAGTTTTCGTGATACCGCCGCATGATGTTCTCGAACTGCAACAGAAAAGTTTGTGCTTCGGACAAGGTGTGATAGTTGATGGCTTGCTCCGTGAAGTCTGCTTCGCTGGCGCGCTGTACGGCCGTTTGCAGGGCTGTCAGCCGTGCTTGGTCGGTGTTGGGTAATCGTCTGTAAGGCATATCGTTATGAGTTGCGTTTAATCAGTTGTTCTGCCAATTGGCGTAATTGTTCGGTGTAGGTGTTTTGCGGCACCTGTTCCAAATAGGTGAGGGCGGTGGTAGTCAGTCGCTCTATTTCTGTCAAGGCGGCTTGTGGCACGCCCAAGCGGTTGTATTCGGCTATCACGCTGTCATAGTCGCGTGGCAGCGTACTTAATCGGCAGTCCTCGTGCGCCATGGCGGTGAGGTAGAGCCACGTCTTTTTGCCCTCCCGTATGTCGCCACCTATGGCTTTGCCAAAGGTTTGCGGATTGCCGTAGCAGTCAAGGTAGTCGTCCTGTATCTGAAATGCCAATCCGATATGTATGCCGTATGCGTACAAGGCCTGTTGTTGCTGCTCGTTGGCATCTGCCAAATAGGCACCTATCTGCAGGGCGGTTGCCAGTAGCACACTCGTCTTGAGACGAATCATTTGCATGTAATCGTGCATCGTGCATTGCCCATCGGCCATCGTCTCAAAGTCCACATCGTACTGCTGCCCCTCACATATCTCCGTAGCCATCTGGTTAAACAGGCGCAGCACACGTGCCAGTTTATGTTCGGGCACTTGACTGAGTTGTTTGTATGCCTCTATCATCATCTGGTCGCCGGACAAGATGGCGGTGTTCTCGTCCCACTTCTTGTGTACGCATGGCCTACCGCGACGCACTTCGGCGTGGTCCATCACGTCATCGTGCAGCAGAGTGAAGTTGTGAAATATCTCCAGTGCCAACGCAGCCGGTATCACGCCTACGGGGTCGGTCTGAAAGATATGTGCAGCCAGTATGCACAGGGTGGGACGCACCCGTTTGCCTCCGGCAGCAAGAGTATAGCCAATCGGTTCATAGAGTCCTTTGGGCTCCTTTGACCAATTTAATCGTTTTATTTCCTCTTCAATGTTCATATCTCTAAACTCTATATTCCTTCAGTGAGCGTAGCGAACGGTCTATCTTCTATTTTCTAAACTTGTTCTCAATAATATCGGTCAGCACGTCCTTGATATCCAGTCCGGCTGCACGTACCTGCTGTGGAATAAAACTGGTGGCGGTCATGCCGGGGGTGGTGTTTACCTCCAACAGGTTGATTTGCACATTATCACCTGTGCATTGTGCATCGTCCTTCGTTAAAATATAATCGACACGGATGATGCCTTGCGCACCTATTATATCGTATATGCGCAACGTCTCTGCCTGCACGCGGTCGCGCACCTCGTCGGGAATACGGGCAGGCGTTATTTCCTGCACTTCGCCGTTGTATTTGGCATTGTAGTCAAAGAACTCATTACCGGTTACCACCTCGGTGATGGGGAAGGCAACGGCTTTGGTGGCTGTCTTATATACGCCACATGTTATTTCCGTACCTGCCATAAAGGTCTCACAAATCACCTCGTCACCCTCCTTAAAGGCCGTCTCAATAGCCGGCAGGGCTTGGTCAATATGCTTAACTTTCGTGCAACCAAAACTGCTACCGCCCACGTTGCTCTTGATAAAGCACGGCAGGCCTATCTCCTGTATGATTTGTTGGGCTCGCTCCTCTTTTTTGGACTGCTCCAAGCAGCACCAGTCGTTTTTGCGGAGCAGAATAGACGGACTGATACGTACGCCAAAGCCCTGTAGGTAGTGGTTGCAAGCGTATTTATTGAACGTGAGTGCTGCGGCTAAGACGTTGCAGCAGGAGTAAGGGATGTGCATCATCTCAAGGTAACCCTGTAACAGACCATTCTCGCCGGGTGTGCCATGTATGGTGATGTAGGCAAAGTCGAACTCCGTAATGCGTTGCAGGGCATGTCGGTCGGCGCCTTTCAACTCAATAATCTCTGCTTCATAACGCTCTTTGTCCAAGAAGGACAGAATACCTGCTGCACTCCGCAGCGATACATCGTGTTCCGAACTGTCTCCACCTGCTACGATGGCTATTTTTCGTTTGTTCATAATGTGTTTTTAACCTTTGTCAGGTCAGTTTTAACCTTTGCAACTGCAAAGGTACACTTTTTTTTTGACATACGCAAGTTTTTTGGACACTAAATACATCATTTTACGCTCCAAATACCTGTTTGCAACATAACATCAACATAACATAGTCGATGGGCATCAATACCGTTAAAGGACCGATTTGCACCCAAAATTCACTCTCCGTTCATCGTTCGTTCATCGTTCGTATATCGTTGGTCTCGAGATAGACGAACGATAAAGTGGTGGTTAAATACATCATTTTACAAAAAAAATTTGCGTATATCAAAAAAAAGTAGTACCTTTGCAGTCGCTTTTGTGAAAAAGTTATGGAAGAGAAGAAGATTCCTCTAATAGATTGCCCTGTGGATTACCTGCTTGGTGATGCCAGTGGCAAAATAATGAACGAATACGGCCGCTTCCCATGTAATATCAAGTGTGGCGTATATGCATTCATGGTTAGAGGGTCGGCCAAAGCGACCATCAACATCACGGAATACACCTTCCGGCAGCACGATGTGCTCCTATTGGAGCCGAGCAGTTTCCTGCTCATACACGAGTGCTCTGACGATGCTTTGGTTTATTACATCCTCTTTTCTTCAGCGTTCCTTGAAAGAAACACCTTCATGACAAGAATGTCGTTAGATGCCTTGCATGTGAGCAATCCCATTGTGCATCTTACCGACGAATATGCCGATTTGGCAGTGTCTGTGTTTGATGTATTGCAGAAGGCGCTGAATTGCCGCCCGTCTATGCTGACTTCGGAAAAGATGGTGCAGGTATTCAATATCATGCAACTCACATTTGCCGACATAGCCAATCAACATCCGCACGAGGTCAAGCAACCCTTGGACCGGGCCACGATTATCTATCAGCAGTTCACCAAGTTGGTTTGCAGTCACTACAAGGAGTGGCACCATGTGGCGCCATACGCCAAGACGATGAACCTCACGGCACCGTACCTGTGCAGCACCATTCGCAAGGCCTGTGGCAAGACGGCAGCACAAATCATAGATGAAGCCATCATCACGGACGCCAAGGCGCAACTGAAGTTGTCCGACACGCAAGTCAAAGCCGTGGCCATGAGTTTAGGGTTTGACAACGAGGCCTTCTTCTATCGGTATTTCAAGGCGCATGTAGGTGTAACGCCAACCGTATATAGAAACAACTAAATAAACACCAAGGCACAACGTGTTGTGACTTGAGAGGAGCAACTGCGAGTCTCCTAATTTGCGCAGCAAATTCATTTAGACGAGCAGATTGCGACGACGAGAAGTAGCGCAGTTGGTAGCGCACCACGTTCGGGACGTGGGGGTCGGGCGTTCGAGTCGCCTCTTCTCGACCAAAGGGTGGCTTTGGCAATAGCCAAAGTCGCCTTTGTCATAAAAAGCATATTTCTATGAGAAACTTACCACCTATTACAAAGAAAATACTCCTAATCAACTTCATTGTTTGGCTCTTGGACACCATGCTTGAGCAGCGCGGTGTCTATCTGACGCAGTGGTTAGGGCTGTGGAATCCTGCCACAGGACTCTTTCATTTCTGGCAACCGCTGACGTATATGTTCATGCACGCCAACTTCAGTCACATCTTCTGCAATATGTTCGCTGTACTGATGTTCGGTCCCGTCTTGGAGGAGAACTGGGGCAAAATCAAATACCTCACCTACTACTTGGTATGCGGATTAGGAGCCGCAGCCGTGCAACTGCTGGTGTGGTACCTGACCGGCAATGGCGGTGTTACCATCGGTGCCAGTGGTGCCGTCTTTGGCGTGTTGTTCGCCTTCGGTTGGCTCTTCCCCGATATACCTATGTTCATTCTGTTTATCCCCGTACCCATTCGCGCACGCACGATGGTGCTCATCTACGCAGCCATCGAGTTACTTGCCGGCTTTGCGGACCTGTCTTTCGACAATGTGGCGCACTTCGCCCACCTCGGCGGTATGCTGTTCGGATGGCTGCTACTCCTGATTTGGCGCAGCATAGAAAACGGACACTACCCACGTATCAAACGCAAGAAGTCCGAGGAAGACAAAGGGAAAAACTTTAGCGACTATCACTACCAAGAGCCCATCCGATAAGGTTTGGGCTTTTTTATTTGGGCTCCATCGTTATCAACGGAATCAACATCTCCTCCATAGATATGCCGCCATGTTGGAACGTGTTGCGGTAGAACTGAGCATAGTAGTTGAAGTTATTGGGGTATGCAAAGAAATCGTCGCCTGTGCAGAACATATAACTCGACGACACATTCGGGCACGGCAGTCCTACCTTGTCCGGGTGCGTCAACTCAAAGATGTTCTTGCCTTGGCAGTTCAATGCCTTGCCCACCTTATAGCGCAAATTGGTATTCGTGTTCTTGTCCCCGATGATTTGTACCGCCTCGTTCACACGGATGGTACCATGGTCCGTAGTCAGCACCACTTTATAGCCCAAATCGGCTATCTTGCGGAACATAGCGGCCGTAGGCGAGTGACGGAACCAACTCAGTGTCAAGCTGCGGTAAGCGGCCTCGTCTGCCATCAACTCACGCATCATCTTGCTGTCTGTACGCGAGTGGGACAACATATCTATAAAGTTGATTACCACCACGTTCAACGGCGTACGCAACTGGCGGAACTGCTTGGTTATCTTCTCGCAGAAGTCACTTTCGTTAATCTTGAAGTAGGAGAACTCATACCGTTTGCGGAAGCGGTCTAACTGCGTTTGAATCAGGTCCTTCTCATTGAGGTTCTTGCCCTCCTCTTCTTCCTCATCTACCCACAAATCCGGCCACATATCTTTTATCTGCTGGGGCATCAGACCGGAGCAGATGGCATTACGGGCATACTGCGTAGCCGTAGGCAGGATACTCGTGTATAAGTTGTCTTCCGTTACTGAGAAATACTCGGACAGCAGCGGTTGAATCATCTTCCACTGGTCGTAACGGAAATTATCTATCACCACAAAGAACACCTTATCGCCCTTGTCCAGCATCGGGAACAGCACATCTTTAAAGATATCCGGCGACATCAGCGGACGGTTGCCTTGCGTAAACCACCCCTCGTAATTACGTGTAATAAACTTGGCAAAGGCGGCATTGGCCTGCTTGCGTTGCTGGTTTAATATCTCACGCATCGAACTATCGGCATTGCTCAGCTGCAAATCCCACTTCACCAACGTGCGCTGAATAGCCATAAACTCCTGCAAAGTCGTGGCAGTGTCTATCATATACGATATGTCCGAGAACTCCTCCCTATAACTGCGGTTGGTCTCCTGCTCCACAATCTCACGGCGATGGATATGCTTTTTCAGGCACATCAATATCTGACTCGGATTAACGGGCTTAATCAGGTAATCGGCTATTTGCTGACCGATGGCTTGCTCCATAATCTGCTCCTCTTCGCTCTTGGTAATCATTACCACCGGCACCTCGGGGCGCAATGCCTTAATCTCCTGCAAGGTCTCTATACCGCTCAGTCCGGGCATTTGTTCGTCCAGGAACACAATATCAGGTGCAGCGCCGGTGCAATAATCCACCGCGTCCAAACCATTGGTTACGGTTACGACATCGTAACCTTTTTCACGCAAAAAAATAAGATACGGCTTGAGTAACTCAATCTCGTCATCAGCCCAAAGTATTTGGCTCATAGTTCCTCCATTTTTCTATTACATTGGTCATATCAGTTGGCCAATCACTATCAAAGAACATGCGTTCACCCGTTGTGGGGTGCGTAAAACCAAGCGTTTTGGCATGTAGCACCTGACGGGGGCACAGGGCAAAGCAGTTCTGTATGTATTGGCGATATTTCTGTGTCGGCAGACCCTTCAGTATCTCCGTTCCTCCGTATTTATCATCGGCAAACAGGGGGTGTCCCATGGTCTTCATGTGTACACGTATTTGGTGCGTCCGTCCTGTTTCCAAACGGCATTCCACCAAGGTCACGTATGGAAAACGCTCCAACACGCGCCAATGGGTCACCGCCTCTTTGGCTTCCGGATGCTCCTCTATGTCATACACCTTATATAATGTGCGGTCACGCGTGTCACGCGCCAGCGCGCCCGAGAAAGTGCCACTGTCCTCCTTAAACGTGCCCCACACAAGGGCATTATACGTGCGCTCGGTTGTGTGTTCAAAGAACTGCAACGCCAAATTCGTCTTGGCCTCAGGCGTCTTGGCTATCAAGAGCAGTCCGCTGGTGTCTTTGTCGATACGATGCACCAGACCTATATTGGGGTCATTCATGTCCAGATGGGCACCACCTGTCCCCTCTCCACTAAAATAGTATGCCAGCGCATTCAGCAGTGTGTGCTCGTAGTTCCCGTGTCCCGGATGAACGACCAACCCTGCCGGCTTATTGATTATCAGCACTTGGTCATCTTCATACACCACCGTCAGCGGTATATTCTCCGGCGTAATCGTATAGTCATGCGGCTCGTGGTCCAGCAAGATCTGCACCACATCAAGCGGTTTGACTTTGTAGTTACTGGCCACCGGCTTGCCATTCACCCATATATGCCCTGCATCGGCAGCCGTTTGAATACGATTGCGCGACGTGCCCGCCATGTGTTCTGACAGGTACTTATCAATACGCAAGGGCTCCTGACCCTTGTCTATCTCTATTCGCAAACGCTCAAATAACTCTTCGTTCTCCGTCATCGTACATTGTGCATTGTGCATTGTCAACCGTCAACCCTAAAAAAACACTTCTTCATCTTCTACATTATCTGCCGTAACGGCTTTTTCCCTATTCAACGATAGTTTAATATGCACGCCACTACCCTCCAGCAACATCTGCCCTGCCTGTGGCTCCTGCATATACACCACATATAGGTCGCGGTTTTCCTCCGTCACTTCCTCGTCGTAAGAGGTACTGCCCAAACTCAGATGGGTAGCCAATAGTGCGCTACGCGCATCTATCAAGCGCAAACCGCCCAAGTCCGGCACCATGACCATCTCTGTTCCTGTACCTTGACCTACTACCAACGAAATCTTTGTGCCCACGTTGACTTTCTCACCTGTTTCCAACGACTGCTCGCCTACGCGCAGGTCCATTACAAGGTCTCTATATTCACTGGGCTCATAGATGATAGAATCCACTTCCAGTCCCAACTGACGCAACATATTGCTCACCTGACGGTAACTGATATCGTGCAACTCCGGCAGCACGACTTGTCGCTCTGCTTTGGCATTAACTATCACATACACCGTTCTACCTGCTTTGGCGTGCGCTTCTGCCGGCGGAAGTTGTTCTACAATGGTTCCCAATGGCACCTTATTGGAAAAGGTGGAATCTATCACCTCAACCTTCAAATCCGAACTTGCCAACAGCACTTCGGCCTCCTGAACATACAGACCCGTTATCTGCGGTACCTCAATTTCCTGACCATGGTTGGTATATTTGCGCAGCCATATCACAACAACGGCAATAATAACCACCACTAACACCACCGCAATAAGTACATTTAGACCGATAAATTTCCAATTTTGGGAGTTTTTTACCATATTTTTCATATTTTTACTAAAAAAATCAACAATTTTCGTGCAAAATTACAATTTTTTTTGCATATTTCCAAAATTAGTTGTATTTTTGCACCGTTTTTCGCGGTAAGAGTTTTCTTATAAACGGTTTGCCCTCCGAAAACGAACATAAATAACAATAAAAAACTAGTTTTAAGGTTATGAAAAAAATGATGTTCATTGCAGCTATCGCTCTTTGCGCTATGAGCTGCGGTAACAAAGCTTGCAACGCCGAAGCTGAAGCTGAAGAAGCAGCTGTTGTTGAAGAAGTTGTTGTAGAGGAAGCTCCTGAAGCTACTCTCGCTGACACCATCAACGAAGTTATCGACGAGACCGCTGAGGTTATCGAGAACGTTATGGACAAAGTTGCTGAATAATTAGCATCTGTTCAAACGAGCCGGACTGCCTAACATTGTTAGCAGTCCTTTTTTTTATCGGATGATATTACCTTGGAGGATATATGAGCGGAGCCAAGAGTCGATGTCTTCGATGGAGGCGTCAACATGCTTGCGGACAATCTGACGGCGGTGGTAGATAGTTTGTTTCTGGACATTGAGCAGAA
>JAKSNJ010000026.1 GCA_024399965.1 Paludibacteraceae bacterium | reverse complement strand
CGTGAGGGTTGCAAATACTTTTTTCATTGTAAATGGATTTTTGTTATTGAGTTAAATTTGGTTTTTCATTTGCGGAGAGACTCAAAATATGTATCTCCTTTGCGGAGAGACGGGGATTCGAACCCCGGAAACCCTTTTGGAGTTTACACGCTTTCCAGGCGTGCCTCTTCAACCACTCGAGCATCTCTCCTTTCGTCGGAAGAAACTCCGCTAAACGAATTGGCGTTGCCAATTAAAGCGCTCCGTTCTTCCTCCTCTTCAATCCACAACAAGTTGTGTCTTGATTTTTTGTGTTCTTATTTTTGCCCCACAATAGTAGGTTTTTATCGTAAGGGTTTGCAAAATTACAAAAAAAAAATGAAACTACAAAATTTGCAGGCATTTTTTTTTGTATTTTTATTCACATAGGTGCAAAATGTCACCTACTCCCTATTACCTATCACCTACAACCTATTCCCCCCTTCATCGTTCGTCTATCTCGACACCAACGATATACGAACGATGAACGAACGATAGACGGAGAGTGAATTTTGGGTGTTTTTTTGGTGCAAAAATTTTGGTTTTGGCAGTGATTGAGTGGTCGTGATGTGGTCACGAAATACACAGGCGCTTTACTCGCCCCTTTTTTTAGCCGTATTGCCAACCATCGACTATGTTATGTTGATGTTATGTTGCAAACAGGTGCAGACAGGGAGAATGAGTGGCAGACGATTGTTAAGATTTTCTTACAAAATCACTAAACGGCTTTATATCTGCTACCGTGGTTTGTGCTCTTTTTCTCAAAATTGGCAATGTTTCAAAAGGCACTTCTTTGTTTGAATTGAAACGCACAACGGCATAATAGGGCGCATGTTCAGCACTAAAACCCATCTGTTGCAGTTGCTCTGCTGTCCAAATTTGGAAACCTTTTTTAGTCACCTTGAAAAGATGCGGATTATTGCCATTGGTGTGTATCAGCACATACCCCATCCTTTCAAAGCCCTGTTTAACTAACAATGAACCTTTGCTATCGCCAGCACGCATATAGCAAATGCCTGTCTGCAGAACTAATGGCAAATCGGTCTGCCGAGTGTGGTTGATAAGCACAGTTTCCTCTTGGGGGGTCTCACACATTTTAGCCAACAATTTGGCAAACACTTCAGGATTATTCAACTCTTCTCGTCTGCGAATAGATAACTCCACAAATGGCTGTTCCTGTTCTATGCCAATGTATTTGCGCCCAAGTAAATTGGCAGCTATGCCTGTTGTACTGCTACCGGCAAATGGGTCCAAGATAGTGTCGCCTTTTTCCGTAGATGCCAATATAATTCGATATAGCAAGCGCAATGTTTTTTGCGTGGGGTGTTTGCCACATGTTTTTTCCCACTTACCAACTGCCGGAATGCGCCAAACATCTGTCATTTGTTTGCCACCATTCAACCGTTTCATAACCTCATAATTGAACTTATGGGGTTTCTTGTCGCTCTTACGCGCCCACACAATTAATTCCGTAGAGAAATTAAAGTATCTACAACTAAGGTTTGGTGGTGGATCTGTTTTCTGCCAAGTAATGGTATTCAGCACCTTATATCCCAATTCCTGCAAGCAACGCATCACCACATATATATTATGATGTGTGCCACTAATCCAAATTGTACCGTCATCGGTCAGTTTGTTTCGGCAGAGAGAAAGCCACTGTTTGTTGAAATTATAAATGTATTCAGGTGTACCTCCTTTGTCCCAATCGCCTTTATCTACGCACACTTGCTTGCCACTTTGCACACTAATTCCACCATTACTGAGAAAATAGGGAGGGTCAGCAAAGATGGCATTTATAGAGTTGTCCGGAATTGTTTTAAGCAACTCCATACAATCCCCATGATAGAGGGTGAAATCATTATTTAAGGAATGATATACAAGCATCCTTAAATACCATAAGCATCTCTAACTCCATCAAGGTATCCTTGAGCAAAAGCAGCATGTGGACTTTTATGTCGTTGTTCTTGAGCCTGACTATCTGGTAATGAATCAATAATTGCACCTATGTCAAAATGTTCAGATAATATGCGTCCTAATTCTCTGCCTTTCTCGTAAGCACAAGCAGCACATTTATGTCTCCCTCTTCCGCCTTGATCCATAGGCAAATTTGCCATTATTCCCTGAATGGCACTATGATCTTTTGTACAAGCCATAATTAATCGTTTTTAAGATAGTTAATAAATTCTTTCAATGTTGTCATATTATAGATTTTTGGTATAATGTCGAAAGCATTTTTTATTTCAGGTTTTGCATCAAACCAACCAATACCATCTGTTACCCATACAAATTCGTACCCTTCTATTGCATTAATTTTTGGAGCAATTCCTGTGTAAGCACGCGCAACCTCGTTGGGTTTAGAACCACCACTATTATAAAAATTAACTTCAATCACATATGTTTTTTTAGTAGTTCTTATTACAAAGTCAAATTTTTTCATATCCTTACCCAATGCAGCTTCTAATTTGGGCATTGTTTTAGATTTTACTTGCGTTTCAAACATAATACCGGATTGAGAAAAAATATCGGCAAGTGCTTTTTCTGTTATTTCACCACTTCTATTTTTGCGAGCATTTGAATCCATACCTGTTTCTATACCAAACACGTAATCCACCAAACTAGTAATGCTTTTATCCTTGAATAAATTTAATAATGTTGTCTCTTTTAAAAAACGATAAATACCTTCTGGAGTCTCTAATAGTTCCGATAAGTCATAAGTGTTGCCAAATGGGAATTTGTTAACCACCCAAAAATTTCCTTTTTCTATTCGCGTGGCAATTAGCAATGGTAAAACTTGGAATGGTTTTTTTCCATAGGAATCAAAAATGGTCAGAATTGTTGTTTGTATATCATTAGATTTGAGCAAACAGTCCAATAAGCTGAGATTCATTTTGACACACTCTACATTTTGTTTAATTTTGGGGAAATCACAGAAATAATAACCTAATGTTCTATTAGTTTTTTGCAAAGAGGACATAAATTCCTCAAACTGTTCTTGTGTATGTGCAGCCATATTGATTTTAATTGTGGCGAAATCGCCTTATTTAACTTGCATAATTTCTTACTAATAATTCCGTCAATTTACCTCGTTTTGCTGGATTGGCATTTATACTACGAGTTGCCAACACACGCGCTATTTCATATTGCATATAAAGGTCATCGAAGAAACCATCTTTGCAATCTGAATTGCTGAGCATAAATTGGTAACCAGCTTCTTGCACTTGATTACAGAAATCACGTAGCCGTGTTTGGGCTGCATCATTAAAGGTCTCTTTGGTGTAGTCGTTAAAACTACTCGTGGCATTCAAAGGACGATACGGCGGGTCAAAATAAAACAATGTATTCCCTTTGGCTTTTGTGATTGTTTCTGTGTAATCACCCGTCATAATTTCTACATTCTGCAAAAGTTTACTATCAGCAAAAATAGTATTCGCATCGCAGATAGTTGGTGTTTCATAGCGTCCAAATGGAACATTAAAAAGTCCCATTTTATTTACACGATACAACCCATTAAAACAAGTACGATTGAGAAAGAAAAACAATGTACTATTGCGAAGTTCATCTAATTCTTTTGTGTTGAATTCGGCCCTTCTTTCCATGTAGTATGCACGTTTGGCATCTTCAGAATGCAAAGCATAATACTCTGCCTGAATATTTGCCAATGAGTCTACCAATAACTTAGGATTATCTCTTACCACTTTGTAACAAGTAGTAAGATCACTATTAATGTCATTAATGACAGCACAAGTGATGTTGGGATGCGTTTGTAACATATGGAAGAGCATCGCTCCTCCGCCCACAAAGGGCTCAATGTAAGTAACGTTCTCCCATTGGTCAAAGTCAGCAGGAAGCAGAGCTTCGAGTTGGTCAATGAGTTGCGTTTTTCCGCCTACCCATTTGACAAATGGTTTCGCTTTCATTGTATGATAAATGGTTTCTGCACTGCAAAGGTACAACATTTTTTTTGAATATGCAAATTTTTTTGCATTTTGCACATTACAATCTAAACAATGTTTTGGCATTTTGGGTGGTAATACGGTCGATTTCGTCAACCGATACGCCATAAATCTTGCTCAGTTCATCCATCACATACGCTATCCACCGGCTCTCGTTGCGTTCGCCTCGATGGGGAACAGGTGCCATATAAGGCGCATCAGTCTCCAAGACAAGTCGCTCCAACGGAATAGATGACAAGTGTTCCCGCAGTTTGCAATTCTTAAACGTGATAATGCCACCAATTCCCAAATATAGCCCCATGTCCACTATCTGCCGTGCCACTTCCTCGCTGCCACTCCAGCAGTGCATAACGCCACGTAGAGAATGGTGAATGGTATAATCTTTGAGAATAGTGAGGGCGTCTTCGGTGGCATCGCGTACATGTAACATAACAGGTAAATCCAATTCAATTGCCCAATTCAGTTGTTCACGCAAGGCGGACTGTTGCTGCTCCTTGTACGTCGTATCGAAATGGTAGTCGAGACCGATTTCGCCGATGGCGATGTAGTGCCTCGGTTGACGATGGACAATGCACAATGCACGATGAAGAGTGGCGAGTTGGGACTGCCAGTCGTCGCGGATATTCTCGGGATGCAATCCAATGGCAGGGTGCAGATAGTCAGGGTATAGTTGACACACTTTCCACACGGCCTCTATATTGGTTTCATCTACTCCGGGCACCAAAATATGTTCTACTCCTGCTTCCTGTTGGGCACGGATAAAACCGTCCAAATCGTCTTGGTATTGTTCGTCGTCAATATGTGCGTGGGTATCAATCATTGTCGAAAGAGGATGCTGCTATCGCCGTAACTGAGGAAACGGAAATCGTGGTTGAGGGCATAGTTGTAGATGGTATGCCAATCGCCCTTGACAAAGGCACTAACCAACAAAAGCAAGGTTGATTTGGGTTGGTGGAAATTGGTGATGAGTTGGTTTACCACGTGGAAGGTATAGCCGGGCTTTATCATAATCTGCGTTTCGGCATGCAACGTATCCTGATGCGTAGCATCGAGATAGTCGAGGATGTATTGCATGCTCTGCTCGGTAGTAAGGGTATGTTCGCCCTCGTACGCTATGAACTGGGGAACGTGGATTATACCCGATTCACCAATTCCCCGATTCACCGATTCCCCTATAAAATAGAGTGATTCGAGGGTGCGCATACTGGTGGTGCCAACGGCTACGATATGTCCCACGTTGTTTCGTATGTCTTCAATTGCCTTGCGTGGTACGGCAATGATTTCCGTGTGCATAGTGTGTTGGTTGGCATCTTCTGTTTTGACGGGTTGGAACGTTCCGGCACCGACATGCAGTGTGAGTTCGCTCATCTGTATGCCCCGTTGGCGAAGGTCGTCCAACACGGTATCGGTAAAGTGCAATCCGGCGGTAGGTGCTGCCACACTGCCTTTGATGCGTGAATAGACGGTTTGATAGGTTGTCTTGTCACTCTCCTCCGTGGCACGATTCAGATATGGCGGAATAGGCAGTTCACCCATGACATCTAATATCTCGGCAAAGGAAAGAGTGGGATCATCCCAAGTGAAATGTACTTCGTGCGTGTTTCCTGTAGTAGATAACCGCTCGGCGGAGAGGGTGAGTTGGTGAGTCGGTGAGTTGGATAGTTGGATAGTGAGTGGCCCTTCTTTCCATTTTTTGAGATTGCCTATCATGCATTTCCACGTGCAGCCGTTGGTGCTGCCCAGTGATAGTTGGTAATCATGTGGAGTTATGGGTTCGAGACAGAAAATCTCAATGCGGGCACCGGAGGACTTGTGAAACACCAATCGTGCCTGTATTACGCGCGTGTTATTATACACAAGGAGTGAGCGGGAAGGTATATAGTCGCCGATGTTGTAAAACCGGTCTTCACTCACTTGTCCGTTGCGATAAACGAGCAGTTTGCTGTGGTCACGTTCTGCCAAAGGGTATTTAGCAATCCGTTCGTCCGGCAGGGGGTAATTAAAATCATCTATTCGAAGTATGTTCATATTCTTTATCTATACTTGCTTTCTTCTGCGTCGCCTAATAAACTGATATAACTCTCATAGCGCGATAGGGCTATTTGTCCCTGTTCGACTGCCGGTATGACGGCGCACCCGGGTTCACCCATGTGGAGACAGTCACTATAGCGACATTGTTGTCCCACCTGAAATAGTTCGCGGAAATAGTGACTGACTTCGTATTTATTCATTTCGACGCCACCAAAGCCCTTTACGCCCGGAGTGTCTATTAGCCAACTTTGTTGGCAGTTGACGGTTGACAATGCACAATGCACGGATGGGAGGGCATACATCTCGGAAAAGGTGGTGGTGTGCATACCCTTGTCGTGTGAGGTGGAGATGAGTCCAGTACGCGTTTTGGTTTCGCCAAACAGGGCATTGAGTATGGTTGATTTGCCTACGCCCGAATTGCCACTGAGGAGTGTTACTTTGCCGGTTAACTGTTCACGTACTCGCTCTACATCGGCAGGGACATTGACCGAGATAGTCATCACTTGATAATGAAGCGATGTGTATAATTGTTCCCATTCGCGTGCTTTCTCTATTTCCTCATTGGAGTATAAGTCCACCTTGTTAATCACAAGAATGACGGGTACGCGATACGCCTCAGCGGTAGCCAAGAAGCGGTCAATGAAAGTGGGAGACGTAACAGGGTGATTGACCGTAACCAAGAGTAGCACTTGGTCGAGGTTGGCAGCCAAGATATGTGCCTCCTTACTGAGGTTGGTAGAGCGCCGAATGATGTAGTTGCGACGTGGCGCGATGGCGGTAATCCAGTTGGTGCCGTCCGGCAAGTTCTCTACTTCCACGATGTCTCCCACCGCCACCGGATTGGTGGTGCGGATACCCTTAATACGAAAATTACCCTTGACGTGACATTCCTGATTTTGCCCGTCGTCCATACGCACGATTAGGCAACTGCCGGTGGATTTGATAACGAGTCCCTTCATTAGAATGCCTCCGAGATAGCCAAGATAAAACTATAGGAGTCGCGACTGGCCCAGTTGTTATCCAAATTGTTGCGTGCTACATCAAATCGCACGTTGACGTGTTCACGATTGACCGAGAGACGCAAGCCCAAACCGTAGCCCACTTTAGGCACGCCCCATTTCCAGTGGTCGGTGTTATAGACATCACCCACACCGGCAAAGACCGTTCCGCGCAGAATACTGAAGATAGGGAAACGCAGTTCACCCTGTATGGCCCAAATGAGGTTGTTGTCCTTAAACCAATCGGACCGCACACCCCGTACCAATTCGTCTCCGCCTATGGTGGGCATAATCTGTATAGGCATGTCTGTAATGGACTGATTGGATAGCACCGCTATGCCTTTGATGTGATAGGCGAAAATGAGCGATTTGTTTACACGCTCAAATTCTGATTTATACTCTGCCGGTTGCCATAAAGTGACAAAGTGACGGAACTCGGCATCTAATCGCCAAGCCCGATAGTCAGCACCTAATGCCGGTTCGTAGTAAATCCCGAGCCCCTTGAACATCATACCTTTGGTAGGGTAGTGGGAGTAGTCACGCGTGTCGTACATAGTGGCTAAACCCAAGCCCCATTCCAGTGTCTGCCCGGGTCCCATATAGGAGTGACAGGTGTCGCGCAGGTTGTTCTTTTCCCAGACAAAATCCACCATCGGTCCTACTGCCCAATTATTCGGTAGCCGGAACATGGGTTCAAAGGTAAAGTCAAACCCACGTGTGGTGTAGGGGTAATCGTGTACACCGTTGAGCGAGTCGGTGACATAGTAGTGGGTGGGGTAGTGACGGTAGCGCAGACCGTAGTAGAACATCCACGGTATCTTGCCCGCCATATAGAGCGTGCCGGTGGTATGAATCTGCCACTGTCTGTTGAGCGAGTAGTAACCCGTAACCCGAATGGCAGAGGGCGTTGCTTCACCGGGCATATTGAAACAAGACTGTAACCCGCCGTTGAAGTTCCAATTGGTTTCTTCCGAATAGGTGGGCAACACAATACCGATGACAGGCCAGTTCATGACCTTGTCAATCATATTATTCCATTTTTCCTGTGCCGACAGCGTCAAACTGACCAGCAGAAGGAGTACGAGTGAAGTGGTACGCATGGCCTTAAACGGTCATAATTTCCTTTTCCTTCTTGGCATACACCTCGTCAATGCGAGCGATAAATTTATCATGCAGTTTCTGCACTTCTGTTTCTGCATCTTTCTCTGCATCTTCGGGCAGACCTTCTTTGATTTGCTTTTTGAGCAGGTCAATGGCATCACGGCGGGCATTGCGCACACTCACTTTGGCGTTCTCGGCCTCGTTCTTACACTGTTTAGCCAATTCGCGACGACGCTCCTCGGTCAAAGGTGGAATAATGAGGCGAATGCACTCACCGTTGTTGTTGGGTGCCAAACCGATGTTGGAGTTAATCAAGGCACGTTCAATGACGGAAAGCATATTCTTCTCCCACGGTTGAATTTGAATGGTGCGTGCATCGGGCGTGGTGATGGTACTCACGTTAGCGATAGGTGTTTGCGCGCCGTAGTAGTCCACCTTTACGGGGTCTAAGATACGTACGTTGGCCTTGCCGGCGCGGATGTGGGCTAATGCATCGTCCAGATACATAACGGCGGCCTCCATGCTGTCGGAAGCATCGCCTTGGATTTGTTTGGGTTCAATCATAGTTGAAATGATGAATTGATTAAGTGATGAATTGATGATATTAGGGTTTAACTAAGGTGCCTATTTGCTCGCCGGCAATCACTTTCATCAGATTGCCTACCGTATCCATATCAAAGACATAAATCGGCATATTATTCTCTTTGCACATGCAGATGGCGGTCAGGTCCATTACTTTGAGTCCGCGAGCCAATACCTCATCGTAAGTAATCTCGCTGAACTTGGTAGCAGTAGGGTCTTTTTCCGGGTCGGCCGTGTAGATGCCGTCCACGCGCGTGCCTTTCAGCATCACGTCTGCTTCTATCTCAATAGCACGCAGGGCAGAGGCAGTATCGGTAGTGAAATAGGGATTACCCGTACCACCTGCCATAATGACGATGTTACCTTTCTCAAACAGGCGCAGGGCTTTGGCTTTGTTGTAGTAGTCGCCAATGGGTTCCATTCTGACCGAAGTCAGGACGCGCACTTTCTGCCCTAATGCCTCTAAGGCAGAAGACAGTGCCAGCGAGTTAATGACAGTGGCAAGCATACCCATCTGGTCGCCCTTGACGCGGTCAAAACCTTTTTGCGCACCACTCAGTCCGCGGAATATATTACCGCCACCAATGACAATGCCGACTTGTACGCCTTGATCTGCTAATTGCTTGATTTGGGTGGCATACTGACTTAGTCGTTGGGGGTCAATACCGTAACCTTGTTGTCCCATCAGCGACTCGCCGGAGAGTTTAAGTAAGATTCGTTTATACATAGTTGTCGATTTTTCTAGTTGTCTATTTATATAGTTCACTAGTTTCCTAGTTATCTAGGTTATACCATGAGGCATACATGGCGTAGTTGTTGGCTATTTTCTCATTGATCTCGGCCGTTTGGGCAGGGTCAGCTTTTTTGATGAACTTAGCCGGTACGCCTCCCCAAATCTCATAGTCCCCTATCTGAGTGCCTTTTAGCACCAACGCTCCGGCAGCCACGATGGCTCCTTTGCCCACATGCGCACCGTCCAGTAGGGTGGCTCCCATGCCGATGAGTGCGTAATCATCAACGTCGGCACCGTGAATGGTGACATTGTGCCCCACACTCACATAGTCGCCTAAGGTAATAGTGGACTTTTGATAGAGCGTGTGCAGGACCGAACCGTCCTGTATATTGCAATGTTTACCGATAGTGATAGTGTTGACATCGCCACGTAGGACGCTATTGAACCATAATGAGGTACCTTCGCCTATTGTCACATCGCCCACCACGGTGGCGTTCTCCATCATGTGAACGCCCTCCGCGATGCGTGGTGTCAGTATCTCGCCATTGCGATTGATGGTCTTGATAAGAGCCATATTAGCGTGCATTTATAATGGCTTCAAACTTCTCGGCTACGAGGGCAGCACCGCCTATCAGACCACCGTCAATATCGGGGCAAGCAAAGAGTTCAGCAGCGTTCTTGTCGTTGCAGCTACCGCCGTAGAGGATAGTGGTGTCGTCTGCAACTTGTGCGTTGTAGTTCTTGGCAACGAGCGAACGGATATAGGCGTGAATTTCTTGTGCTTGTGCAGGGGTGGCGGTCAAACCTGTACCGATGGCCCAAACGGGTTCGTAAGCGAGGGTGATGTTAGCCCACTCTTCGGCGGTGAGGTTGAAGACGCTACCTTTCAGTTGTGCCTCTACCACCTCGTTTTGTTTGCCGGCTTCGCGCTCCTCTTTCACTTCACCAATGCAGAAGATGACCTTCAGGCCGTTGGCAAGAGCAAGTTTAACTTTTTCAGCGAGGATAGCATAGTCCTCATGATAGTAAGCGCGACGCTCGCTGTGACCGAGAATGCAGTATTCAGCACCGGTAGATTTAACCATCTCGGCACTTACTTCACCGGTGAAAGCACCTTTTTCCTTGTCGGCGCAGTTCTCGGCAGCCACTTTGATGGCGCTACCTTTGAGCAGTTCTGCTACGGTGGCAAGGTGAATGAACGGTGTGCCGATAACAACGGCGCAGGTGGGGTTCTTAACATCATTTTTCAGTTGTTGGGCGAGTTCAACGCCTTCTTGCAGGGTCTTGTTCATTTTCCAGTTGCCTGCTACCATTTTTGTTCTCATTTGTTTCGTAAATTATATTTGTTAATAACTATTCCGTTTTGTATTTCGATAATGCCCGGGTTGGCACGCACGATAGTCTTGAGTGTGACGGGGTCGCAGGTGCAGATGGGGTACAGGGCACCGGTCTCTGCACGGAAGTCCTCTATCTCTTGCGAACCGCTTCCTGTCACGGCATAGAAGGTCTTGCCTGCTTGGGTGGTGTGGAGGTAGAGTTCATTCAGTTTGCCCACTTGCTTGCGATTGGCTTTGCTCAAGTCGTACAGGATGGCAAGGGTTACCTTGTCCTCACTCTCGAGAATGTCGTAAGTGATGTCATTAAATTCCTCATCCAATATCTCAAAGTCATGAATAGGGGGTTCATATCCTTTCTTGATAAGTACGCTGTTTTGACGTACAAAGGTCCAAGTGGAGTCGCCCTGCGGGTAGTTATCAAGGGTAAACTCCTGTTCCACGCCGTCTTTAGCGTACACGAAAGTTATCTCGTATTGGTCGGGCTCGGCGTCTTCGGGGTATTCCATAAGTTCGGGCAGGTAGTTGCCCACCTTATACGGACGGAAGTCCCAAATAGGCAGGTGAGTGAGGTTATAGACCATAAATCCGCCTACTGCTGCGGCTGCAAAGCCCATCCAAACACCTTCCATCCAAGGCATCCATGTAGCCCGTATCTCCTTTTTACAGCATAGCAAAATGAGTACCAACGACAGCAGTATGATGTTCTTGTAGAACGTCTGCCAGTTGGTGAGAATGAGTGCGTCGCCGAAACAACCGCAGTCGCTCACGGGGTTATTCAGGGCGATATACAACGTAAGTGGGGTCATGACCATGTAGAATGCCAGACTAATCCATGCAGTCCATTGTGTTTTGACGTTGAGCAGCATACAGAAGCCCAAAATAAACTCCACCGCAATCAGGGCAATAGCTGCCGGTTCGGCCAATGGTAGCAGGTCGGTAAAGAACCCACCAAATGCCTTGAGGTAGTCCTCAATCTTGTAGGTAGTGCCCAATGGATCAACGGCTTTGACAATGCCGGAAAACAGGAATGTGAGTGCCAGCAACGTGCGTGCTACGGACCCTAAGATATGTCTAAGTAGTTTCATGCGTTTTTATTTTGTAACTTAATCAGATAGAACACGGCATAGTTGAGCATGTCGAAATAGTTGCCGTCACACCCTTCGGAAACGAGTGTTTGGTTATTATTGGCTGCGATGGACTTATTGCGGTTTATCTTGGTCAAAATAATATCCGTCAAACTGGTGCCGTACATATCGCGCCACGCCTCGCCGTAGTCGTGGTTTTTCTTGAGCATCAGGTCTTTGGCTTCGGCTATGTAGAGATCATATAGTTCGGTGGCACGCTCGGCGGTCATATCCGTATCGTCGGCATACCCTTGACGCAGTTGGATAAGACCGATAACGGCATAATTGACAATCGCCATCAGTTCGCCCTCTATGCTGTCGCCCACCATATTCACACCGGTCATTTCCAGTTCGCGAATGCGTTTGGCTTTGATAAAGAGTTGATCGTTCACCGTCTGTACGCGCATGATGCGCCACGAGGGACCATAGTCCTTCATCTTAAGTGTGTATATCCGTCTGCAACGTGCTACTACTTCGTCAAATTCTTCGTTCGTCTTCATATCTCTCATCTCTAAACTTTCAACTCTAAACTATCAAGAGTCACTTGCTCCTGTTCGCCCGATACCATATTTTTCAGCATAACGGTGCCGTTGGCCATTTCGTCGCCACCTACGATGGCTACCCACGGAATCTGTTTGGCATCGGCATACGCCATTTGTTTCTTCATCTTGGCAGGTTCGGGATAGACCTCGACACGCACACCCTGTTGGCGCAACTGACGGGCAATGCCGGCAGCGTAATTCAGTTCGTCCTGCCCAAAGCATGCAAACAGCACTTGCGTCTGCTCCAACATACTCTCGGGGTAAAGATTGCGCTCGCATAGGCAGTCATAGATACGGTCGGCACCAAAAGATATGCCTACACCGCTTACGTTGGGCAAACCGAATATACCTGTCAGGTTGTCGTAACGCCCGCCACCTGTGATAGAACCGATTTGTACATCTAATGCTTTCACCTCAAAGATGGCACCTGTGTAGTAATTCAGTCCACGTGCCAGCGTCAGGTCCAATTCGATAGGCAATGCTACCTGCAACCGTTTGACCTCCTCTAAAACGGCAGCTGTCTCTTCCACACCTTTCGTACCGGTCTCACTGGCAGTCAACAGTTGACCGATAGTGGCAAGTTTATCTTCATTGCTGCCGGTCATGGCAAGGATGGGTTGCAACTTATCTATTGCCTGCTTTGATAGACCGCGTTCCAATAACTCGTCGTTTACTTTGTCAATGCCTATTTTGTCCAGTTTGTCAATCGCCACGGTTATGTCCATCATCTTGTCGGGTGCCCCGATGACTTCGGCTATACCGGCCAATATCTTGCGATTATTGAGGTGCAGGCATACGCGCAGACCTAAACGGCGATATACTTCCTCCACAATCTGTATCAATTCGACTTCGCTCATTAGCGACTCCGTGCCGATTACATCTACATCACACTGATAAAACTCGCGGTAACGTCCTTTTTGGGGACGGTCGGCGCGCCAAACGGGCTGTATCTGATAACGGCGGAAGGGAAATTGCAACTCCTCACGATGTTGCACCACAAAGCGTGCAAACGGTACAGTCAGGTCATAGCGCAATCCTTTTTCGGGGGCTTCTGCTATTTTCTCGCCACTATTCTGAATACGGAACAGCAGTTTGTCGCCCTCCTCACCGTACTTACCCATCAACGTGGACATCTGCTCCATGGCAGGGGTCTCTATTTGTTGATAGCCGTACAACTTAAAGACGGACTTAATGGTGTCAAAGATGTAGTTGCGACGCGCCATTTCAATGGGGTTGAAATCGCGTGTACCCTTGGGAATACTTGGTTTTTGTATAGTTGCCATAATCTCTCAATTTTCAATTTTCAATTCTCCATTCTCAATTCTCAATTTCTCTAAGCTCACACATATTCTCTCGGTTGCTCCGAGTTCGCTCTGCACGTATGCTTTGGCTTTCTGTCCCATTTCGTCGGCATGTAACAGGGCGTCGTCCATTGCGTGCTTGAAGGTTTTATAGTCCGTCACATCGTACCCGCCACCGGCTTGCAACAGCCCTTGTGCTTCGCGGAACTTGTGGTGCTTGGGACCGAACAGTACTGGAATACCCCACACGGCGGCTTCCAGGGTATTGTGTATGCCTTCGCCAAAACCACCGCCTATGTAGGCGACATCGGCGTATTTATAGATACTGCTGAGCATACCCATCGTGTCCAAGAGTAGGGTGCGGCATTGACCGATATTGTTCTTGGTAGCACGGGTGTAACGAACGAGTTGCCCTTGGAAGAGTTGGAAGATATAATGCAGATGTTCCTCGTGAATCTCGTGGGGAACTAAAATCAGTTTCACGTCTTTACGCTCCTGCATATACTGTGCCAACAATTCCTCATCTTGTGGCCATGAACTGCCGGCTACTATGATTTTGCAAGGGGTTGGTGTCTCGTCCAGCGGGTTGACGGCCTCGCGGAAGAGTTGGGCTAATTCGATGTTCTTGCTCTCGCTCGCAATACGGGTAACGCGGTCAAAACGGGTGTCACCTGCCACCACCACGTTGGTGATACCATATTTAGCCAGTAGGTCTTTAGACGGTGTGTCCTGCACGTATAGGCGCGTGAAGCAATGTAGCAGACGGCGATACCAGTGTCCCCACGGCTTGAAGAACAACTGACTCTTGCGGAAAATGGCTGCAATGATATAAGTGGCACGACCCTGCTTCTTCAACTCTTTCAGATAAGCGGGCCAAAACTCGTACTTGACGAATATGCTGATTTCCGGCTGTACCAAGTTGAGAAAACGTCGTGCGTTGGCGCGTGTCGCGAAAGGCAAATAGGCCACCAAATCGACTTGGTCGTAACTCTTGCGCATTTCATAGCCGGAGGGGGAGAAGAAAGTTAGCAGCACCTGATAGGGGGTATGCTCGGCGCGTAGGCGCTCCAAGATAGGACGTGCCTGCTCAAACTCACCCACCGATGACACATGAAACCAAATCCACTTCTTACCTTCAGCGCGAGAATCCACCACGGCTTGCAGTCGGGACCATACCTCACGCTGCCCCTGTGCCAGCAATTGGGCCTTCCTATGACCGCACAAAGCAGCCAAACGTATAAACCAAAAATATAGATGCATATATCTTCTAAGCAATTTTGCGTGCAAAATTACAAAAAATAAATGATATATGCAAATTTATTTTGCTTTATTTGCTAAACTTATCGTGCGGTGAGGCCTCCGTCAATCAGGTAATGTCCGCCGGTGCAGAAAGATGCCTTGTCCGAAGCAAGGAAATAAACCAATTCAGCCACTTCTTCGGGCTTACCTGCGCAGCCACGGGCATAGAGTCGATTTTCCTCTTGCCAGTATTCCTCGATGGTGCGTCCCTCACGTTGGGCGAATTTATCGAATAGGTTATCTACCAAATCGGTGTGAATAGTGCCGGCACAGATGGCATTGACGCGGATGTTTTTAGGTCCTAAATCAATTGATAAACTGCGTGTGATTTGTCCCAAGGCACCTTTGGTGAGACCATAAGCAAAGCTGTGGGGCTTGCCCACAAACCATTGGTCGGAGTCGTTGATTACGATAGCCCCTCCGCCATTGGCTACCATGTGCGGTACGACGGCACGCATCGTGTGGAAAGTACCGTATATATTGGTTTTTATGATAAAGTCAAATTCCTCTAAATCAACATCTAACATTGTGTTGGCACGGTGTACGCCGGCGTTGCAGAAGAGGGCTGTAATAGGACCGAGTTGTTGCTCTGCTTGCTCCGCTGCGGCTTGCATTTCGTTTAGGTTGCGTGTGTCAGCGAAGATGTACAATACACGCGACTGGTCGCCTAATTCCTGTACCAGTGCCTCACCTGCTTCACGGTTGATGTCGGTGAAGGCGACGTTATAACCCTCTTGGAAGAACTTGCGCACGCTCGCTGCACCTATGCCACGGGCTCCACCTGTGATAAAAACTGTCTTTGCCATTATCTTTTATCTGTTACCTGTTACCTGTTATCTGTTACCTCCCTATCCCACCGTGCCTTCAAGGGAAACTTGCAGCAGTTTTTGTGCCTCTACCGCAAATTCCATCGGCAATTTGTCCATCACCTCTTTGGCGTAGCCGTTCACGATTAGTCCGACGGCATCTTCAAGCGATATACCGCGTTGCTGGCAGTAGAAGATTTGGTCCTCGTTAATCTTGGACGTGGTGGCCTCGTGCTCTACCGTGGCGGTGGGGTTGGCTATTTGCATATCGGGGAAGGTGTGCGCTCCGCATTGGTCGCCTAATAATAGGGAGTCGCATTGGCTGTAGTTACGGGCATTCTGTGCATGGGACACCACCTTGACCAAACCGCGATAGGAGTTCTGGCTGTGCCCTGCCGATATACCTTTACTGATGATGCGTGAACGGGTGTTGTTGCCAAGGTGAATCATCTTGGTACCCGTGTCGGCCTGTTGGTAGTTGTTGGTTACCGCCACCGAATAGAACTCGGCGGACGAGTTGTCGCCTTTTAGAATGCAGGACGGGTATTTCCACGTGATGGCGGAACCGGTCTCCACCTGTGTCCAACTCAGTCGGGCATTCTCGTAGGTGATGCCCCGTTTGGTAACGAAGTTGTAAATACCGCCCTTGCCCTCTTTGTCTCCCGGGTACCAGTTCTGGACGGTGGAGTACTTGACTTCAGCGTCCTTGTGTACTACGATTTCCACGATGGCGGCGTGCAACTGATTTTCGTCGCGCATAGGTGCCGTGCAGCCCTCCAAATAACTGAGATACGCTCCTTCGTCAGCAATCAATAGGGTGCGCTCGAACTGACCCGTATTGCCGGCGTTGATGCGGAAATAGGTACTCAGTTCCATCGGGCAGCGTACGCCTTTGGGAATATACACAAACGACCCGTCCGAGAAGACGGCCGAATTGAGGGCTGCGTAGAAATTGTCGCCGTACGGAACGACCGAACCGAGGTATTGTTGTACCAAGTCGGGGTGTTCTCTCACGGCCTCCGAGATGGAGCAGAAGATGATACCTTGCTTGGCAAGGGTCTCACGGAAAGTGGTTTTCACGCTGACGGAATCCATGACGGCATCGACTGCCATATTACCTGCCAAAGCGGCGCGTTCCTCCAGCGGAATGCCCAGTTTATCAAAAGTCTTCTCTATCTCCGGATCTATCTCTGCTTGCGACTTTTGACTTTCTACTTTCGCCTTTGGCGCCGCATAGTACGAGATGGCTTGAAAATCGATGTCAGGAATAGTGAGGTGTGCCCATGTGGGGACAGGCATTGTTTGCCACTTGCGAAAGGCCTTGAGACGGAAATCCAGCAGCCACTCCGGTTCACCTTTTTTGGCAGAGATAAGCCGAATCACGTCCTCGTTCAGTCCGCGAGGAATGATGTCGGTTTCCACGTCGGTGGTAAAACCGTACTTGTACTCTTGCGTCGTTATGTCCTGTATTTCCTGATTCATCATTTTCCATTCTCCATTCTCATTCCTCCATTCTCAATTAAACAAGCCGCCTTTTGGGCGGCTTTGTTCAGAGGTCGGTAGCAGATTCGAACCGCTGTCCCCGGTTTTGCAGACCGGTCCCTAACCACTCGGGCAACCGACCGTATTTCTTGAAAGCGAGTGCAAAGGTACTGCTTTTTTTTGATATACGCAAGTTTTTAGCGAAAAAAATTATTTTTCTCCTGCATTTTGCGCTTGTTTGAGTGCCTGCATCTCCTGTTGGTGCTGCTGTTGCCGCTCTAAATCGGCTTGGTGCAAGGCGGCTGCCTGTTCGGGTGGCAGTGGCTTGGTGCCCATCAACTCCTTATAGATAAGTAGCGTCGCCCACGCGTCCGTGGAGGCGTAGCGCGCTTGCTCGGGCGTGAGGTGCGAGTTCTCCCAATTGGTGAGTTGCTGTGCCTTGCTGATTTTCTTGCTGAAGCAGATGGCAAAGATTTTCTGCAAACCCAAATCCAAGATGCCGTATTTCCCCACAATCTGCTGTAAATCTACGCAATTAGCCGGTTTGAAATCGTGTCTGCGACGGAGTCCGTTCAGGTCGTCCTTAAAGGCCAGTCCTACCTTGCATATCGTTTTGTCGGCAAAGATGTCGCATAACTCCTGAGGCATTCCCACGTGGGTGAGGCGGAAGAGGTAACAACGCTCTTCGGTGGCTATTTGTACAAGGGCGGTAGGGTAGTGAATACCCCGTGTAAAACTGGGTCGTGCTTCGGTGTCCACGCCCAAAACGGGTTGTTGCCGGAGGTAGGCGATGGCATCGGGTATTTGTTCGAGTCGGTCCACCACAATCACTTCTCCCTCAAACCCCACCAAGGGCATCCAGTGTATCAAATCTTTGGAAATCCTATGTACAAACGAATTTTCTTTCACCTATTATCAGTTCTCAAAAGCGAGTACAAAGGTACTGCTTTTTTTTGACATACGCAAATCTTTTTGTAAAATGATGTGTTTTATTTATTATTGTTACGATACGTGAACGAACGATGAACGAACGATGAACGGAGAGTGAATAATACCTGTGCGATAAAGAATTTGCATTTCTCTCTCAAAAAATTTGCACATATCGAATTTTTATTGTAATTTTGTGCCGCTTTCAAAAGTGTAAAAATTTTAAAGTTTTGAAAATGGAACTACTAAAACGTGAATTGTATCTCTCACAATTACGGAGCAAGAGAAACACACCGGACATTAAAATTATTACCGGTATTCGCCGTAGTGGCAAATCAAAATTGATGATTCTGTATATGGATTATCTTCGTGAGATAGACCCTAATTGCAACATCATCTTTATTGATTTTAGGCAATTAGAATTTGATTTTCTCCGCGACTATCATGCTTTACACACTTACATTGAGGAACATTATCGTGCCGATTGTAGCAATTATCTCTGTATTGACGAGATACAACTTTGCCCAAATTTCGAGCGCACAATTGACAGTTTGCACGCAAAAGAGAAATATGACATCTACCTGACCGGCTCAAATGCATTCATGCTCAGTTCTGATTTGGCAACACTTTTTACAGGTCGCTATATGGAGATAGAAGTGTTTCCGTTTAGTTATAGAGAGTATTGCCAGTATTTCCACATTGATTCCTCTAACCAATCGCATTTTGACAAATATGTACTATGGGGCGGATTTGCCGGTTCGTATCAATATTCGGAAGATAGTGACAAAGTTATCTATGTCAAAGATGTGTATAATACCATTATTCAGCGTGATTTAGTAGATAAGTATCGCATCTCAGACGGTCATATACTCAATCTTCTTGTGGAGTTCCTGATGGATAATGTTGGTAATGTTTGTTCTTCTAATAATATTACTAATTTACTCAAGCAGAATGGCGTAGCAGTCTCACATCCCACTATCGGTGCGTATTTGGAATATCTATGCCGTGCTTTTGTATTTTACAAAGCCAAACGATATGATATTCGTGGCGGCAAGTATTTAGAGTCCATGTGCAAATATTATTTGGCAGATTCAGGATTTAGATATTCCATTCTTGGTACACGCAACATGGATTATGGCCGAATGTACGAGAATATCGTTTTTTTGGAATTGCGTCGTCGGGGATATGATGTATATATCGGCAAACTTTATCAAAAAGAGATAGATTTTGTCGCTATGCGCCATTCTGAGAAAGTGTATATTCAGGTCAGTGATGACATCTCTAATGCAGATACTTTTCAGCGAGAATATACTCCATTGTTACAAATCAAAGATGCATCTCCGAAATGGATTATTGCACGAACCCGTCATGACACCTATACCTATCGAGGTATTTTGATTCACGACCTTGCCACTTGGCTCTCGTTGGTGCCCCGATGATCTACTAAAAATGGCTATCTACGCAATGTGGGTAGCCATTCCTTTGCCGATTTCAAGGATTATGGAATCGACTGCTGGTGCAAATCGGTCCCTTAACGGTATTGATGCCCATCGACTATGTTATGTTGATGTTATGTTGCAAACAGGGAGAATGAGTGGCGGCAGT
>JAKSNJ010000025.1 GCA_024399965.1 Paludibacteraceae bacterium | reverse complement strand
GCGGACTGAATAGTCCGTGAGTTAGCGCGCGCCAAGTTAAGACAGGAATCCAACGAGAGCGTCTGCGCCGCAGCCGACACCGTTAGAAAGAAAGATACAAAGAATATATAAATGCGTTTAACCATACGAGTTACTTTTCATAGATTTTCCAATAAGCCACCGGCAGCACGGTCAGCGTGAGCGGCAGCGTGAAGAACGTGCCCAAGCAGATAACCACGCCCAACGGCATCCACAAAGAGGTATGTGCTATAATCATCGGTATGACACCTAATGCCGTAGTAGCCGAGGTGAGGAAGATAGGACGCATACGTCTCAGTCCTGCCTCAAAGGCAGCGTCCCGGAACGAGAGGTGACGCGGTCCGAAATGCAGTTCTTCCGCATATTCATACATCATAATAGCGTTACGCACAATGACTCCAATAAGTGCCACTACACCCAAAACGGCGGTAATAGAAAAGTCCAAATGGAAGATATACAGTCCCAAGAACGCCCCAAAGAGCGTCAGCACACAACTGGAGAGGGTCAGTAATGCCACACTGACTTTCTTGAAGTGGTAGAGCAGCACCACCAGCATCACTGCAATAGCCGCCAGCACGGAAAGGGCAATTTGCGGAATCATCTCAGCATTGGTGGCAGTCAGTCCGCCGTAGGAGATATGCACGCCCTGCGGCAAGTCGGTAAGGTGTGTTTTGACCCACTGCTCCAATTGATTTTGCACGACAGGTTGTGATGTATTTCCCCGCAAGTCACAGCCAATGGTAATCGTGCGTTCACCGTTCCAGTGCGTCAGGTTAGCGCGGTGCCAATCGGGGTATATATCTGCCACTTGGCGCAAGGGCACCCACACCCCCGGGTAGGCGGTAGGAATGAGTTGTTCGGCAAGGTCGGTATATTGCAAACTATCCCGTCCGGAGCCGTAAAGCATAACCGGCACGGAATGTTCCCCTTCGTAAAGCGTGGTAAGCGGTTGTCCGCCTAAAGACGAATAGAGATACAGCGAGAGCATCGATTGTGTGATGCCCAATTCGCGTGCCTCATAGTCCTTGAGCGCCACACGTACCGACGACACCGATTCGCTATAATCGTCATGCACCCACTGGGCTTGCGGCACGGTGTAGAGGAAGTTCTTGACCGAATCGGCAATAGGGGCTATGGTGCGCCAATCGTCGCCCTTGATGTAAATCTCCACAGGGTTCTTTACCAATTGGTAATCCATTTGCTTGAAGCGCACATAGGCATTCGGGAAATAATGTTCATACGTTTCGGTCAGGTCGTGCAACAAATCAATCGAGGCCTGATTGGACTGTGTATTAACAATCAATTGGGCATAGTTGTCGGCTGCCAATTGCGGTGTATAAGCCGTGTGAAAACGCGGAGAGGTGATGCCTACAAAATTAGTAACCGCCACTACCCTACTATCCTGACGCAAGATATTGGCCAGCGAATCGCTTAACAGCGTCGTTTCGCTCACCGTACTACCTTCGCGCAAATGAATCTCCACGGCAAAACAGTCACGCTCTGCCTTAGGCAACATCTGCACATTCAGGTGCATAAACAGCACCAACCCCAACAAGAGCATTCCCACGGTGAGTCCGATGGTGAGCCACGGCAGACGGAAGCACCAACTAAGAAGCCATTTATAGCCCGTTTGCAGTTGGGCAAAGAACCAGTTTTGCGCCTTTTCAAACCAGTTCATCGTTGATTCGGTTTGGCGGTGAATCAGTACCGTAGACAGGTAAGGCGTTACCCACACCGCATAGAAAATACTCGTTAACAGGGCAAAACAAATCGTCCACGGAAAGAGTTTGACAAAGTCACCCAATATACCGGTCAGAATCTTGGTCATAGGGAAGAACATACCCGAAATAGAGAGCGTAGCCACTACCATCGGCACAAAGAGTTCTTTGGTACTGACCGACGCGGCATACCAACGGCTATGCCCCTGCTCCAATTCGTTGGAATAGCCATCTACCACAATGACCGCATTATCCACAATCATACCCAGCACCACAATCAAAGCAGCTAAAGTCACCGTATTCAGTTCAATGCCGGCAAAGTACATCAAGCCAAAGGTAATAATCATACAGATAGGCACCCCTATCCCTGCTACCATCGCCGTTTTCAGGGGGAAAAGCAGCAGCATGACCGCCACCACCACGACCAACGAGAGAATAATATCCTTGAGGAAAGACATCACCGAATCGTCCACCACTTTGGGTTGGTCGGTAATGCGGTGAAAACGAACATCTTGGGGAAAGGTAGCGCGTGCCTCCGCCAGCACCTTATCCACCTGCTCACCAAAGCGAACGATATTGTGGCCATCGGACATTTGTATATCCAACAGCACGCACGCACTTGTGGTGGACGCTATACTATCAACCGATTCAGCCGGATAGTACCGCACAAAATGTTGCGATTGGGGATAACGACGAGTAACGTTGGCTATGTCCCGCAGTCGCACAATGGTACCATCTTGCGGGTAGGCATACACCACCTGATTGGCGACCTCATCTACGGTCTGCATTGGCATATCGACCTGCACCATCGTGTGCGTTTGGGGCAACTGCCCTGCTACGGTACGAAAGCCCTGCAGTTGGAGTTGCGCCATCAGCGTATTTTGGTCTATCGCATATTGCGACAAACGGTTAATATCTATTTCCACCGCTATTTCCTCGTGCTGCGCCCCTAATAACTTGATATTACCTAAGGCAGGAATCGTGCGCAGGTCACGTGCTATCGCATGAGCGTAGTCCTCTATTTCACGAGGGCTGCGTTGGTCACTCTCTATAGCCAACAGAATAGACGAGGTAGAGCCAAAATCATCTATACACACGATTGACAACACCCCCTGTGGGAGGTCGGTGGTCTTGAATAAATCCAAACCGGCACGTATCTTCGCCCACATTTGGTCTTGCTGCTTGACCCACGGTTCTATCTCCACAAATACATACACTACCCCGTCTTTTGTTTCGGAATAGGTCTTTTGCTTATTTACTTCAGGATAGGTAAAGAGTTTTTCCTCCAACGGTTGCGTTACCTGTTGCTCTATTTGCTCGGCCGTAGCCCCCGGGTAAAGAGCCACTACAACACCTTTGGGTATTGTGAAACGGGGAAATTCGTTTTTGTTCAGTTGTGGCACGGACCATATACCCAGTAACATCAGCACCACCACAACAAACCCGATGAGCCCGTGGTTCACCATCGCACTTTGTATGAAATCGCGTTTATTCTTTCGTTTCATGGCACTGCACTTTCATACCGTTATACACGTTCTGATAACCATTAACGATCACTTGGTCCTTGGGTTGCAAGCCATCGGTGATGAGCACCCCGTCGCGACCAAATGAGGCAACCTGCACAGCCACCCGTTGCGCCACTCCGCCACGACATACCCACACACTCAGCCCTTCGCCATAGGTTTGGACGCAATGTGCCGGCACCATCAAACCACGCACGTAGTCGTTCTTGCTCTGAATGGTACAACTCATGCCGGGCAATATCTGAGAGGTCGCTCCCTCTAACACACATTTCACATCGTAATTATGCGCCAAAGCGTTGGGAGACAACACACGCTCCACCACATAGCCCTGCCACTCATGCTGCCCTAAAGCAGGAATACGCACCGTAATGCGGTCGCCTACACGTACACGAACAATGTCCTGTTCCGGCACGGCATAGACGACATTAACGCCCTGCCTATTGTGCAACTTAAGCAGTTCCAAATCCGGCAAGATATTTTGCCCTGCATACACCTTCAAATCGCTAACCACACCGGCTATAGGGGCACACAAGACACAGCCGTCAACTTGACTCTGTAAACCACGAACCAATTCCTCCGCTTCGGTGAGTTGCGTACTGATTTCCTTCATCTTCAGTTCGGACACGCCCCCCTCGTTATAGACCCGTTGCACACGTGCGTAACCGTCTTGTGCCTGCTGCAATTTGGCTTGAGCAGACGTTAATAAACTGCGCGACTTGGTGGCATCTAACGCAATAAGCGGTTGCCCTGCCTGTACGAAATCACCGTTATGAACATACACCTTTTCTATCGTTCCAGCTACCCCCAAACTGAGGGAAATGACATCGGCATCTTGGGTGCGCCCCACATACGTGTGCGTGCATACCGTAGTCATTGTGTCAACCGTAAACACTTCGACCGATAGCGTACGCTGCTCCGTGGAAGACGGTTGAGGACGGCACATGGTACAGAACAGTACCGGTACCAATAAATAAACTATCCTGCGTTGCATCATTTATTCTTTTTGGCTATTAGTAACACCTCCGGTGCCGATATATACACACTATCCGTCGGTAAATTCTGATACGACAAGTTCAGCACCACATTATCGTCATACACATGTCCGTCACCGCTAACCACGATAGTCAGCGGATTAAGCAACAGCGCGTGACTCAACGGACGAGTAAACGGACACAAAGTGATAACATCACCATCAAGGCAAGCGTGGGTAGAATAAACACCACCCAACAACTCGTTGAAGGTGAGCAGGACACTATCTTTATTCTTTAGGGAAACTATCTCCAGCGCCCCCTGCTCAATAAGTGTGACACTTGGTAACGTGTCAATCTGAAGGGTGGTAGATGATTTATAACTATACGTTCCAACGGCAGAACGTACTTCGGCACTATCTTGGCAACCCACCAAACTCAGGGTCAGCAGCGCCAACAGAAAAATGTTCTTTTTCATACCTTTTGCGTATTTATTTTCTTAACGAGTGCAAAGATACTGCTTTTTGAATATATACATGCGGTCTATTTGTCCTTTATATTTGGCAATTTGTCCAACAAAAGACGTTCAGAACGCAAAAAAAGCCATTTTTACCTTGCATATCTGTAAAAAAAACTATATCTTTGCATTGTAAATCAACCAACAGATTATGATACGGACTTTTTCAGACATGATTTTGGCGGACAACTTGGACGAAGTAAACGGGTCGCCGGAACAAATGAGCGAATACCTCATCTTACTCTACTGCGAGCAGGGGGAATTGCAATTGACGCTGGACAACACCCAATACACTATGCACCCGGGAAATATACTGATGTGTATGCCTCAGAGTTTGATTGGTCACTACTTGCGCACACCCGACTTCCAAGCCAAAGTGCTGGCGGTTGGCAAACATTTCTTCGACAACGTATTAAGCGACTGCTTTGAAATAGAACCCAACTGGTGGCAAAAAGCACAATTTGTGCGCAATCACCCCGTTTGGACGGTATCGGACTACCAAACACGGCTGATACAGGCCTATTACCAGCTCATCACCGTCTATGCCGAAGATGAAGCTACACCCTATCGGCAACGTATCATACGCGCTATGGCACAAGCCGCTGCCTATGAGATATTAGCTATTCTGGAACAAGCCATTGTCAAAGACACATCACCTGACACTGCCAACACCATGCCGGGGGCGAAAGACCACATTCTACTGCAGTTCATGCAACTGCTCAACCGGCCCGGCAATACCCAACGAGATGTGCAAAGTTACGCTCATCAACTGCTCATTTCGCCCAAGTACCTCACCGCCGTATGTAAGGAAAAGACCAACCGCACCGCGTCCGATTGGATTAACCAAATCATCTCAGGACATATACGGCACTACTTGACCTACACCCGTTTGAGCATCAAGGAGATTGCCTACCAAATGGACTTTCCCGACGTGAGTTTCTTTTGCAAGTACACACGCAAACATTTGGGCTGCTCGCCTATGGACTATAGGAGAATGGTGAAACAAGACGCCTTTAACTCTTAAAACGGCAAAATGTCTCTAAACTCTAAACTTTCAACTCTAAACTACAAAAAAAATTTGCACATCCGATTTTTTTTTCGTACCTTTGTACCCGATTATGCAGATTGCGTTTACGACCACATTGCCATCGGAGGGATTTAAGCGGCTCAAGGGGCACACCTTATTGCCCGTAGATGCCGACCGCACACACGCAGAGGTGCTGGTTTCGACATTCGACTTTCCCGTCAACCAAGCCCTCTTGGACAGTATGCCCCAACTCCAATTAGTAACTAACTTCGGCGTGGGGTATAACAACGTGGACCTTGAGGCGTGTCGGCGCCGTGGCGTGGTGGTGACCAACACCCCTAACCCCGTCATCGAGCCCACCGCCGAGTTGGCTTTTGCGCTGATGATATGCGTAGCACGGCGCACCGCCGAATTAGACCGCCGTCTGCGTGCCGGCACAGCCGAACCGATGGGCGTGATGAACAACCTCGGACATACCCTATATGGCAAGACACTCGGCATCATCGGCATGGGTAACATAGGCAGCGCATTAGCCCGTCGCGCCGAGGCGTGCGGTATGCACATCATCTACCACAACCGCCACCCCCGTACCGACTACCCATCGGCGCGGTATGTGGAGCAAGAGGAGTTGCTGCGCACGTCCGACTTCGTGTCACTCAACCTGCCCTACACCCCCGACGTACACCACCTAATCAGTACACGCGAACTGGCTATGATGCGCCCCACCGCTTACCTCATTAACACGGCACGCGGCGCGCACGTGGACGAGCAAGCACTCATACAGGCGTTACGCAAAGGCACCATAGCCGGCGCTGCATTGGACGTATATGAACACGAACCGCACATAGCAGACGAACTGCTGCAACTGGATAACGTGGTACTGTCGCCACACGTGGGCACAGGCACCATGGAGGATCGGCTGAAGATGTGCGAGAACATCTGCGACAACATAATCGCCTTTGAGCAAGGGCAGTTCGAAAAGATGAACTTGGTAACACCCCCTTCCCCCCCTCAGTGAGGGGAGTCGGGGAGTTGGGACCGCTGACGCTGATGGAATAAGGACCGCCTTCGGCTGTTAGAATAAGGACCGCCTTCGGCTGTTAGAATAAAGACCGCCTTCGGCTGATGGAATAAGGATAGTCCATACTCCATACTCCAACAGTGAGCGCAGCGAACGGTCCATACTCCAACAGTGAGCGCAGCGAACGGTCCATACTCAAATAATTAACCAATAAAAATGGATATAGTAGAACGATTTTTAACGTATGTGGGCGTGTGGACGACGTCCGATGACTCGTCCGAACAAACACCCTCAACGGCACGCCAACTGGACTTGGCGCACCTACTGGTAGATGAACTGCAAGCCATGGGACTGAACGACGCACAGGTAGATGAATACGGGTACGTCACCGCTACCCTACCCGCCAACACACCCAATAAACCCACTATCGGCTTCATCGCACACATGGACACCTCTCCCGATGCGTCCGGCAAAGATATTCACCCACGTATCGTACACCAATACGACGGCAAAGACATCGTTCTCAATGCCGAGCGCAACATCGTACTGCAGGTATCCCAATACCCCGAGATACGTCACTATCAGGGACAGGACCTCATCGTAACCGACGGCACCACCCTATTAGGCGCTGACGACAAGGCCGGCATAGCCGAAATAATGTCCGCCATCGCCCACCTGACTGCCCACCCCGAGATAGCGCACGGCACGGTGAAAATCGCCTTCACGCCCGACGAGGAGATAGGACGCGGTGCCGACCACTTTGACGTAGCACGCTTCGGTGCCGATTGGGCTTATACCGTCGATGGCGGTGCTGTAGGCGAATTGGAGTACGAGAACTTTAACGCTGCCGCTGCCGACATCGTCATTCACGGGTTGAACGTTCACCCGGGGCACGCCTACCACAAGATGAAAAACGCCCAACTAATCGCCCACCGCTTCATCAGTATGTTGCCCGAAGACGAGATACCGGCCGAGACACAGGGTTACGAGGGGTTCTTCCATCTAATCGGCATATCCGGCACCGTGGAAGAGGCCAAGATGAGTTTTATCGTCCGTGATCATGACCACGACCACTTTGAGGCACGCAAACAGCAGTTGACCACCATCGTGCGCGTACTCAACAGCCAATACGGAGCCGGAACGGTGGAAATCAACATGCGCGACCAGTACTACAATATGTTGCAGCAGATAGCGCCCCACCAGCATATCATCGATTTGGCCCTGCAAGCCATGCAACAAGCCGACGTTACCCCCAAAGTGCAACCTATTCGCGGAGGCACGGACGGCGCACAACTCAGTTTCAAGGGACTGCCCTGCCCCAACCTGTTTGCCGGTGGCGAGAACTTCCACTCACGCTTTGAGTACGTCCCTGTACAATCTATGCAAAAAGCAATGCAAGTAATACTAAATATCATACAACTATGTTAAAAACAACCCCCTTTACCGACATTCACATGTCGCTCGGCGCCACGATGGCGGAATTTGCCGGCTTTAACATGCCGATTAACTACCCAACAGGTATTCAAAAAGAGCACCAAATCGTTCGCGAGAGCGTAGGCGTGTTTGACGTGAGTCACATGGGTGAGTTTTGGGTAAAAGGCGACAAAGCCCTCGATTTCCTACAGTACATCACCTCCAACGACGTATCTAAATTAGACGCCGGCAAGGCACAATACACCTGCTTCCCCAACGGCAAAGGCGGTATCGTAGATGACCTGATTATCTACAAATACTCCACCACCAAATACCTGTTGGTGGTCAATGCCGGCAACATAGACAAAGACTGGGCATGGGTGAATACCTGCCTATCTAACTTCTTACAGCGAAGCGGTCTAACTTCTAACAGCGAAGCGGTCTTATTGGAAAACGCCAGCGATAAATACGGTCAATTGGCAGTGCAAGGCCCCAAAGCCACCGAACTGCTGCAGCAATTGACGGACGCGGATTTGAGTGCGATTCCCTACTATTCATTCCGTGAATGGTCCTTCGCAGGTGTTCAAGGCGTGTTGTTAAGCAACACGGGCTACACGGGTGCCGGCGGATTTGAGTTGTACTTCAAGAAAGAAGACGGCATACAGATTTGGAATGCCCTATTCGAGGTAGGCAAAGAGTTTGGTTTGGCTCCTATCGGATTGGGCGCACGCGACAGTTTGCGTTTGGAAAAGTGGTACTGCCTGTACGGTCACGACATCGACGACACGACCTCGCCTCTGGAAGCCGGATTGGGTTGGATTACCAAACTGGACGCCAAGGACTTTATCGACAAGCCCTATCTGCAAAAACAAAAAGCCGAAGGTGTGCAACGCAAGTTAGTTCACTTTGAGATGCAGGAGCGCGCTATTCCGCGTAACGGCTACACCATCTGCAACGCAGAGGGTACCGCCATCGGCAACGTAACGTCCGGCATCATGCTGCCCGGCACCAAGAAAGGTATCGGCATGGGATACGTAACCACCGCCAACGCCGCCAAAGGCAACACCATCTATGTATCTATTCGGGAAAAACTGATTCCTGCCACTATTGTATAACCAATAAATTTTTTATTGTATGATTACTGCTTTTGTATTAGCGTTTGCACTGCATGTAGGAGATTCGCTTTATCTCCACCGTTGGAATGTGGTTGACGAAGACCACGCTTCCAAAATCGCGTACGTAGAGAAAACCAAGGACACCATCGTGCTGCGCGTAATGGACCTGAACGAAGAGCGTTTGGACAGCCGTAACCGCTTTTCCAAGTTCACCGAGAAAGAGCACCAAATGATTGGTACTCAAGAGTATTACAACTCCGACGAAGAATTGACCAGCCGCACCGAGTACAACAAACAGGGCGTCAATACACGCTATGAGCGCCTGTACCTCAACGGTCAAGTCAGTTTCCGCAAGGACTATCAGGACAAAGAGCATTTCACGATTACCCAATACTACGAGAACGGGCAAATGAAACGCCAAGAACAGGTCCGCATGGTAGATGGCGAGCGTTTCTCAACCGGTAAATGTTATGCCGAAGACGGAAGCGAAATCGACTACGTGCCCTACGAGACCACCGTACGCTTCCCGGGCGGCATGGACGGTCTGAAAAAGTGGCTGAAAGCCAACATCAAATACCCGATGTCCTACACGGCAAAAGGTGCGAAAGGTACTACGATGGTACAGATGACGGTAGATGAAGAAGGCGAAGCCAGCAATTTCCGCGTTGTCAAATCAGCAGGATACAAAGACATGGACCAAGAGGCCATGCGCTTGGTGAATATGCTTCCGACCCTAACGCCTGCCACCAAAGAGGGTGAGGCCATCGAGAGCAAGTTTGCCCTGCCAATCGCCTTTATCCCCCTATAAGAGGTCACGCAAATAAACTTGATCTAACGTGGAGTGCGTTTGCTTAATATCCACAAACCGCTCCCAAAAAGTTTGCATATCCGCAGAGATATGCTGCAAGAACGCTTCTGCACCTTGGCAGTCAATGCGTTGCAACACCATACCGATGGTAATGCGATGTGTATCTAACGCCGGCTGGTAGGAGCGTTCTTCGCGTCCCTCTAAATGCACTTCGCGCAATAAGCCGACCTCGGTCAGACGCCCCACCAACTGTGCCACCAAACGCGCAGGGATATGTTCCTGCTGCGCCAAATCGTGCGCCGTGAACGGCTGCTCATCTTGCTCAAAACGACGAACAATAACCGCCAACAGGTACAGCATAACAAAGTCCTTATACCGCCGCGACATGGTGTTCAGTTCTTTCTCGTACTCAAAATTGTCCTGATTCTGAATGCTGAACGACATCTCTGCCCCCACCAATATCATCAGGCACGACCACTGTAACCACGTCAGCAGCAACGGAATAGAAGCAAAGGCGCCATAGACGACACTGGTACGCGATAGGAAGACGATGATATAGACCGACAGCATCTGCAGCAGTTGGAACAGCGTGCCAATCACCACACCCGGAATAGCTGCGCTAATGAAACGAACCTTCGTATTCGGTATAGCGATATACATCCACGTAAACACCGCCCACGCTATCACAAACGGCAGGAGTTTGACCAACCACGTTTGCATATCCCGCAAGAAAGCCACATGCGACAAACCCGCCGCTGCCGTGTTGAGGAAGATACTCAAGCCGGAAGTGACCACCATCAAAATAGGTATCAGGAACAAGATAAAGATATAGTTGGTCAACTGGCGCGGAATAGAACGCGATTGGCGCACGTTCCAGATACCGTTGAACGACTGCTCCACCGTGCGGAAAAACGAATAAACCGCCCACAACAAGATGAGCAACCCCACCCCGATAAAGGCACCGCCTTGCGCCGTTTCCAAATAGCGCTCCACAAAGCCCATTATCATCGGCACCATGTTCATCTGTCCCAAAAACGAATCGTTCAGGTTTTGCTCAATCACATCGGCAAAGCCAAAGCCCTTTGCCACCGCCAGCACCATCGCCAAGATAGGCACAATGGCAAACATCAGGGCATAAGTTAAACCACTGGCGCGGATATTCAAGTCCTTATCCACAAAGCCACGAATAGACAAAATGACCGTTTTGAGGGCCGAATACACCGTCCGCTTAAATCCGGAGGCGATGTCGGTAGGCGTTATATGCCACAACTCTACCGTCAGAAAAGATTTTATATTATTCCACGTACTCATTCTATAAAAAATACAGCAGACCTATAAGCCGGGTTCTGTACGCTTTAGGCGCGTCTGTCATTAATCTTGACGGGGGCATTACTGCCTCGTTCTCACGCTCCCTACCCTCCCGCTCGGTCGAGCCAACCTCAGACACGGGTTTACATGGGATTGCACCACACAGTATGCTCGTTTCACAATTCTCGTCTCTGTAGCAGGGACCAAACATTACTGCCTGACGGCCGTTAACCGCTGTGCTGCTCTATGGTGCCCGGACTTTCCTCGTTTGCACGCGACAGACCGGTCTGCTGTATTGGGGTGCAAAGGTACTACATTTTTTTGATATACGCAAATAAATGTTATCTTTTTCCGGAAACAGACGCAAAATATTTCCACAACGGGGCAGCGTGTAGGGCTTGAATAATCTCCCCTTGCTGCAAGAGTTGCCACACATCGTCTTTGCCCATAACGTGTACACAAATATCTTCGGTTGACTCCTGATGTTGGGCCTCAAGCCGCTCTACCCCACGCGCCAAGAACGTGTAACTAAGATTGTTCTGGCAACTGGTATTGGGGCACAGCGTCATAAACTCACTCCACTCACCGCCGCCAAAGCCCGTTTCCTCCAACAGTTCGCGCTGCGCTGCCTGTAAGGGCGTTTCGCCTTCGTCAATAACCCCTGCCACCAACTCGTACTTGGTTACGCCCAAGCCGTGGCGGTACTGGTCAATCATCACCAATTGGCCGTCCTTGGTCTCTGCAATCACGTTAATCCAATTGGGATATTCCAAAATAAACCACGTGGGAATCTGTTTGCCGGACGGCAATTCGACACACTCCTGCCGCACGCTGAGCCACGGCCCGATATGGAGTATATTTTTACTGTTAATGACCTTCCACGGCCGATGTTGCACTTTGTCTATCATACGTATGTTTCCAAATGATTGTCAAGTAAATACCACGCAGAATAAGGTGTGCGAAATAGGCATATAGCACCGCCTCAATGCCCATTCGCCCCATTATTGCCACATATACGACTACAAAACCGATAGCCGAATAAATCATCGCATTTCGTATTTCGCGCGAGCAAGCAGAGCCCACATAGATGCCGTCCCACATAAAAGCCGGTGCTGCCAGCACAGGCATGGCAATCAGCCACGGCAGGTAATTCCACGACAGAGCCACCGACAGCACGTCCGGCCACAGCAGGGAGATAAACTGTTCGCCCCAAAACGCAAAGCACAGGGCAAAAACAACTCCTACCCCCACGCACCACAAATGCAGATAAGTCACCAGACGCGCACAGGAGTAGGACACCGCCTGACCGGTTTGCCGTTCGCCCCAATGGCGGCCGATAAGTGCCTCCCCTGCAAAAGCAAAACCGTCCACAAAATAACTGAAGAGCATAAAGAGTTTCATGATTAAACTGCTGATAGCCAACTCATCATCGCCGTAACGGGACGAAAGCGACGTATAGCCGATATAGATAATCATGAAGCAGAGCGAACGCACGAAAAGGTCGGCGTTCATCTTGACGGTACTTGTAATCGGCTTGGGCAAGGCGTGAAACAGTTGCACAAACGCCTCCCGATAGCGTGTAATCAGCAGTACCGCCGCAAGGATAAGTCCGGCGTACTGCGCAATGACCGTACCGTATGCCACACCCACCACGCCAAGAGGCGTATAGACCGCCAGCACATAACTGGCTATCATATTTACGGCATTGATAATCAAGTCAATGAGCATAGCCGATAGCGTATCTTGCATACCGATAAACCACCCCTTGAAAGCAAAGAGCGACAGGGTGGCAGGTGCTGCCCAGATACGGACAAAGAAATAGGTGCGTGCCTGCTCTGCCACCGTGACCGAACAGGGAATAAGGCGTAAAGCCACCGTCACAAAGACCCACTGAATCAACAAAATACCCACAGCCCCCAAGAGAGCAATCTTGAGCGCGTGCTGCAACTGCCCATGGCACTCCGCCCGGTCCTTGCGCCCGTATGCTTGCGCCGTGAGACCGCTGGTACTGATTCGCAGGAAACCGAAGTTCCAGTACAGCAAATCAAACAGCATCGTGCCGATGGCTATTCCCCCAATGGCTGCCGCGTCGGCTATATGTCCGGCGATGGTCATGTCCACCAAGCCCACCAAGGGGATAGTGATATTCGCCAACATACTGGGCCACGCCAGACGAAGTATCTCACGATTGATATTTGAGAGTTGAGAGTTGATAGTTGATACTTGAAAATTTGCTGCAAAGGTACAAAAATATTTGGATATTTGCAAAAAAAAGTGTAACTTTGTGGCGTGAAAACAAGCAAACAAGTTTATGAACGTTAAAAACATCTGTTGGGCCATTGTTGCCTTATCTGTTATGAGTTGCACGAAACAGCAAGAAAGTCAGTTACCCCCTATTACGAAGCCGCAAATCACGATTGAGGGCGGCCGTCTCACCCCCGAAGCATTGTGGGCAATGGGGCGTATCAACAGCGCCACGGTGGACATAGAGACCGGCTGGATTGCCTACACCGTCAGTTACTACAGCGTAGCCGAAAACCGTTCCACTTCGTGGATTCGCATTTGCGTGGAGAACGAGGGGCAACTGCAACTGATAGACGAGTTCGTGGGTAGCGACCCGGCTTGGTTTGGCGGCAGCGGCGTGTTGGCGTACCTCAAAGGCGGACAACTGACCTTGCGGCAAGGGGGCAAAGATATTCCTGTGGACGATGCACAATGCACCATGAACGATATAGAGGGATTCCTGTTGTCGCCTATGCGGGATAAGGTGGTGCTAATCAAGCAGGTAAAGACGGTTGCCTCCACCCAAGACAAACACCCCGACCTCGACAAAGCGACCGGCCGCGTGGTAGATGACCTCATGTATAAGCATTGGGACGAGTGGACCGAAACGGCCCCGCAGCCCTTTGTGTGCGACTTGGAACTGACCTACAAGGACGAGATGAATATTCGCTCCGCATCGCTGAGCAACCCCGTAAATATATTGGAAGGCACCCCCTACGAGAGCCCGATGAAGCCGTGGGGAGGCGTTGAGCAGTTGGCTTGGGCGCCGGACAACACCACCTTGGCTTATACCTGCCGCAAAAAAGCCGGTATCGACTATGCCCTATCCACCAACTCGGATATTTACACCTATAATATACAGACGCGCGCGCACGAGAACCTGACCGAAGGAATGATGGGATATGACACCAACCCCTCTTTCTCGCCTGACGGCAGCAAGGTTGCTTGGCTCTCCATGGAACGTGACGGCTACGAGAGTGACCAAAACCGGCTATTCGTCATGGACCTGCAAAGCAAAGAAAAACAGTGGGTTAGCCAAGACCTTGACACCGACGTGAGCGAATATTTTTGGGCAGACGATGCCAGCATCATCTTCTCGGCATGTTGGCACGGCGAAATAGGCATCTACCGGTTGACGGTGGACGATGCACAATGCACGCAAATCCGTGGCGGGCAATATGACTACAGCCCCGTGGCATACCAAGACGGCGACTTATACTATTTGCGCCACTCGATGTGCGAGGCCAATGAACTGTTCCGCAACGATGTCCAACTCACCTTTGAGAACAAGAACATCTACGACCAAATCACGATGGGGACGGTCATTCCCCGTTGGCAAAAGACGACACAGGGCGAAGATATGCTGACGTGGATTATTCTGCCCCCTGACTTTGACGAAAGCAAGAAATACCCCACTCTGCTCTACTGCGAGGGCGGTCCGCAGTCGCCTGTCAGTCAGTTCTGGAGTTATCGTTGGAACTTCATGATGATGGCTGCCAACGGCTACGTGATTGTGGCGCCCAATCGCCACGGATTGCCCGGTTTCGGCAAAGCATGGTGCGAGCAGATTAGCGGCGACTACGGAGGACAATGTATGCAAGACTACCTGTCCGCCATTGACGAGGCGTGCGCCAATTTGCCTTATGTCGATAAGGACCGGTTGGGCTGTGTCGGTGCCAGTTTCGGGGGATTTAGTGTCTATTGGTTAGCCGGACACCACAACAAACGCTTCAAGGCGTTCATTGCCCACGACGGTATCTTCAACTTGGAAATGCAATACCTCGAAACCGAAGAAAAGTGGTTTGCCAACTGGGATATGGGCGGCGCATATTGGGACAAAGACAATGCCGTTGCCCAACGCACGTTTGCCAATTCGCCTCATAAGTTTGTTGACCGGTGGGATACGCCTATTCTCTGCATTCATGGCGAGAAGGATTATCGTATCCTTGCCAATCAGGCGATGGCTGCTTTTGATGCCGCCAAGATGCGTGGCGTTGATGCCGAACTGCTTATCTTCCCGGACGAAAACCACTGGGTACTCAAACCGCAAAACGGTATTTTGTGGCAACGGACGTTCTTTAATTGGTTAGATAAATACCTCAAATGAAATTCAGTTATACCTACGAAATACAGCCCCAAGAGGTAGATCAGTCGCGCAAACTGCGCCTCTATACGCTGGAGAATTACCTGCTCAATGTGGCTGGCAAAGCCGCTGACGAACAGGGGTTTGGCATTCGGCACCTGCTGCCCTACGGCTACACGTGGGTCATCACGCGTCTGAACTTGGAGATGACCTACCTGCCCACCCACAACGAAATACTGCGCTTTGAGACATGGGTGGAGCAAAACAGCCACATGTTGTCTGTTCGTAATTACCGTATTTATTTACAGACAACAGATAAAAGCGAACAGCCAACAGAACGCCTTATCGGGCAGGCCAAGAGTGTGTGGGCGGTGCTCAATCTGCATAAGCGAGAGATTGTGAATGCGTTTGAGCTGCCGATGTTTGACAATACCGTTGATGGCGACACACTCGACATTACCAAGGCGGCACGGCTGTTACCCATCACGGACCCTGATGGCGAAGTGCCACATATCATACAGTATTCCGACTGCGATTACAACGGACATTGCAATTCCTGTAAATACTTGGAGCGTATGCTCGACGCAAAGTGTCCCAATGTTGAAAACTTTTGTATTCGTTTGGCTATCAATTATGTAAAAGAAGTTCATTTGTCAGACCATATTTGCACACGCTACAAAGCCGATTTGCAAGACGTTCAATATCAGCAAGTTGATGAAAACGGCAAAACGGTGTGCGCCGCACGAATTTCATTATTTGAAAAACCGACTATTTAAGCAAATTTTTCTTTTTGGAAAACTTTTGCACCCCACACAAAAGCGCAAACAACTCATTTTCAGTTGTTTGCGCTTTTGTTTTGGACAACTTTGCCAAACTGTTCGTAAAAAATATGTTTTATAACATTTGCATATATCAAAAAAAAGTTGTACCTTTGCATCGAATTTTCCTCCCTTTGAAAAAAACAATTAATGAAAAACATATATGGAAAAGAAAACTTACACTCAAAAAGAGGCAGAGCAAGCGTCCGTTGAATATTTCCACGGGGACGAACTGGCTGCTCGTGTATGGTCCACTAAGTATGCGCTCAAGGATAGCTACGGCAATCTGTTTGAATTGACGCCGGACGATATGCACCATCGTTTGGCTGGAGAGATTGCACGCATCGAGGCCAAGTACAAAAACCCTATGTCAGAGGCACAACTCTTTGACTTATTGCGTGACTTCCGCTATATTTGTCCGGCCGGTAGTCCTATGACCGGTATCGGTAACGACCAGCAGGTTGCCAGTTTGAGCAACTGCTTCGTTATTGGTCAGGACGGTAATGCCGACAGTTACGGCGCTATTATTCAAATCGACGAGGAGCAAGTGCAGTTGATGAAACGTCGTGGCGGTGTAGGACATGACCTGAGCCACATTCGCCCCCACGGTAGTCCTGTCAAGAACTCGGCCCTCACCTCTACCGGCTTGGTGCCTTTCATGGAGCGTTATAGCAACTCCACACGGGAGGTGGCGCAGGACGGTCGCCGTGGCGCTTTGATGTTGTCCGTCAGTATCAAGCACCCGGATAGCGAGAGTTTTATTGACGCCAAGATGGAGCAAGGCAAAGTAACGGGAGCCAACGTCAGCGTCAAGGTGGATGATGATTTCATGCAGGCAGCCATTGATGGCAAGACCTATGTACAGCAGTACCCTATCGATTCCGCCAATCCGATGTACAAAAAGGATATTGACGCACATAAGTTGTGGAAGAAGATTATTCACAATGCTTGGAAAAGTGCTGAGCCCGGTGTACTCTTCTGGGACACTATCTTGCGCGAGAGCGTGCCCGACTGCTATGCCGACCTCGGTTACCGCACCGTCAGCACCAACCCTTGCGGCGAGATACCTCTTTGCCCCTACGATAGTTGCCGTTTGTTGGCTATCAACCTCTATTCGTATGTTAAGAATCCCTTTACTCCGCAGGCAGAGTTTGATTGGGACTTGTTCAAACAGCACGTGGGCATTGCGCAGCGTATGATGGACGACATCATTGATTTGGAGGTTGAGAAAATCCAAAAAATCCTTGCCAAGATTGCCTCTGACCCCGAGCCGGACAGCATCAAGCGTACCGAACGCGAGTTGTGGGAAAAGATTATGGCAAAGACTACGCAAGGCCGTCGTACCGGCGTTGGAACAACGGCCGAGGGCGATATGTTGGCTGCTATGGGGCTGACCTATGGCACACAGGAAGCCATTGATTTCTCCGTTCTCGTGCACAAGACCTTGGCGCTGGCTGCATACCGTAGCAGCGTGAATATGGCTAAAGAGCGTGGCGCATTCGCCGTGTATGACGCCAAGCGAGAGCAGAACAATCCCTATATCATGCGTATCAAAGACGCTGACCCCGACTTATACAACGAGATGAAGCAGTATGGCCGACGCAATATTGCCTGTCTGACCATCGCGCCTACGGGTACGACTTCTATCATGACGCAGACGACATCGGGTATCGAACCGGTCTTCCAACCTGTTTACCGCCGTCGCCGTAAGGTCAACCCCAACGATAAGAATGTACACGTGGACTACGTGGACGAAGTGGGCGACAGTTTTGAGGAGTTTATCGTTTTCCACCACAAGTTCATCACGTGGATGAATGCCAACGGCTACACCTACGACCCCAATCACCGCTATACGCAGGACGAGGTGGATACCTTGGTCAAGAAATCTCCTTATTTCCACGCTACGGCCAACGATGTGGATTGGCTCAAGAAAGTGCAGATGCAGGGAGCCATTCAAAAGTGGGTGGACCACTCTATCTCTGTAACGATTAACCTGCCGCAGGACGTGAGCGAAGAGTTGGTTGGTCAACTCTACGAGGAGGCATGGCGTTGCGGTTGTAAGGGCTGCACCGTTTATCGCGACGGCAGCCGTGGCAACGTGCTGGAGAGCGTCAACAAGAAGGAGGAGAAGAAAGAGGAAAAGAAAGAAGAAACCCACAATTGCGTCTGCTTTGACAATAAGGTGCGTATCCGTCCTGCCGAGTTGGAGTGCGATGTGGTGCGCTTCCAGAACAACAAGGACAAATGGATTGCCTTTGTGGGACTCAAGGACGGTATGCCGTACGAGATTTTCACCGGTTTGGCTGACGACGAGGAGGGACTGATGATTCCTAAGTCGGTTACCAAGGGTAAGATTATTCGCGTCGTGCAGGAAGATGGTACCAAACGATATGACTTCCAATTCATTAACTCTCGTGGGTTTAAGACCACCATGGAGGGATTGAGTTATAAGTTTGACAAGGAGTTCTGGAACTATGCCAAACTGATTTCCGGTGTGTTGCGTTACCAAATGCCTATTGACCAAGTCATTAAGATGATTAGTGGTTTGCAGATGGATAGTGAGACCATCAACAGTTGGAAAGTTGGTGTAGAGCGTGCTTTGAAGAAGTACATTCAAGACGGCACTGTTGTGCAGGGTCAAGTCTGTCCCAACTGTGGTGAGCCGTTGGTATTTGAGGAGGGCTGTATGCACTGCCGCAACTGCGGTTATAGCAAATGTGGCGGATAGTCCCCACCCCCAACAATAAATGCCACTTACCTCTTCCTTGGTAAGTGGCATTTTGTTTATTGGTCAAACGTTCAAAAGTCACCTATTTTCATCTGAAAAAACAACATAAATTTGTAGATGTGAGAAATTTTTAGTAATTTTGCAAGCAAAATTGAAAAGAGATAGTATGGATTCAAATAAACTCATAACTTTTCAGGAGGAGCAGCAACTTTATACCGATGTGTCCGTGACACAATATTAATTTTTATTTATTAACTCATTAAATTTTATTTTTATGAAAAACAATTGTCGTTTTTTGTTCGCCATTGCAGCCATGGCTTCTGCAATGAGCATGTCCGCAACCTCTATTTGGTCCGGTTCTCAAGATGTACATTGGGACAACACCATTATGATTGAGAAAAGTAAATTTGCTTCTGCTCTACCCGGTAACAAAATCACGGTTACCCTTTCGGTAAATGATGGCACAAATGATGCTATTGAATTCAGAGCCAATGGTCAAAAACTGCCGGGTACCCGTTTCAGCATTTGCCAAGACTGGTGGGAGACTTACGATCTTTTCATGACCCAAGACATGATTGA
>JAKSNJ010000024.1 GCA_024399965.1 Paludibacteraceae bacterium | reverse complement strand
CCCACCAACTGTGGATTCGGTTGCCCAAGTGCTGGCGATGGTTGGAACCCTTGGTAGCACGCCTGCATGCACATATTTACAATAGGTACGACGAGGTGTGGGTGCCGGACTATGAGAATGGAGAATGGAGAATGGAGAATGGAGAATGGAAGATGGAGAATGGAGAATGGAGGATGGAGAATGGAGAATGGAAAACGGAGAATGGAGAATGGAGAATGGAGAATGGAGAATGGAAGACATTATCGGGGATATTGGGGCACCCGAATGGAGTATGGAGAATGGAGAACGGAGAACGGAGAATGGAGAATGGAGAATGGAGAATGGAGAAAGTGCGCTATATCGGTCCGTTGTCCCGATTTACCAATTCACCGATTCACCGATTCACCGATTCACCCTACCACACGGTGGCACTCTTGTCCGGTTTGGAACCGCAACGAAGCATCTTTGAGCAGCAGGTTATGGCACAGATGGCGCAACAGAAGGGCAAGCATCTGTTGGTGCAAGGTAAAGTGAAAGAACCGTTTACAAAGTTGCAGCACGGCAACATCACCATCGTGCCATGGTTGGGCGATGACGAATTGGCGGAGGCGTTGGTGGGAGCAGAGCAGATTATCTGCCGCAGCGGGTACTCGACTATCATGGATTTAGACCGCCTCGGGATATTAGACAAAGCCGTTTTCTACCCCACTCCCGGCCAGCCGGAGCAGGAGTATTTGGCATCATTAGTTTAGAGGACGGCACTCTGTGCCTACAGTTTAGAGGTTAGAGGTGGATTTATAAAAAAACAAGGCATTTTCACTATAAAATGAAAAAAGTTGGCCAAAAATTTGCTCAAGTCAAAAAAAAGTTGTACCTTTGCAGTCCCATTTGAAAAGAATGGTGTATATCGCGGAGTAGAGCAGTGGTAGCTCGTCAGGCTCATAACCTGAAGGTCGGTGGTTCGATCCCATCCTCCGCAACCAAGGGGTCCTTCGGTAGTCGAGGGACCTTTTTTATGAAAAAAAACTTATATTGGGACGCCGCCTGATGCGTGCATCATTCCCCCCAATGTACATTCGCGTCTTGTTGGGCATACGCAACATCGTGCCACACGGCTTACGCCTCTTAATAGCCGTTTTTATAGCGTCTTTTGTGTGCAAGCCCCCATCGCCTCTATAAAAAACGCCTATTCTATATATTAAAAATATATTTCGTGGCACTTTTTTTTGCGTATGTCAAATTTTTGTTGTATATTTGCACGCTTTTTGCGAAAAAAACAAACTAATAAATTATAAATTTTATGCAAAACAAAGGTTTAGTACGGATTTTGGCGGTATGCTTAGCATTGGTATGCGCCTTTTATCTGAGTTTTTCTTTGGTCATTTCTCATTACGACAAGAAGGCCAAAGAGTATGCCGGCGATGACGCGGCAAAAGAGTATTTTTATCTGGATTCGATTGCGAGTCAGAAAGTTTGGTTTGGTTACACCCTGAAGGAGTGCCGCGAGAAAGAGATTAACCTCGGTCTGGACTTGAAGGGCGGTATGAACGTAACGATGGAAGTGTCCGTTCCTGACATTATCCGTGCGTTAAGCGGTTTCAACACCACCGAGAACTTCAACGCTGCCATCGCAGCTGCGCAAGAGAAACAAAAAACCAGCGGTGAGGACTTTGTTACCTTATTCATCGAGAGTTACAAAGAATTGGACCCCAATGCCCAGCTGGCAAGCGTATTCTCCACCTTCGAATTGAAGGACAAAGTGACGCTTAACTCCACCAACGACGAGGTAGAGAAAGTCATCCGCGAGGAAGTAGATGGCGCCATCAATAACTCCTTTAACGTATTGCGTACGCGTATTGACCGCTTCGGCGTAGTACAACCCAACATTCAAAAGTTGAGCCAAGCCGGCCGTATCTTGATTGAGTTGCCGGGTATCAAGGAGCCGGAGCGTGTTCGTAAACTGCTGCAAGGTAGCGCCAACCTCGAGTTCTGGGAGACCTACGATTTCGCTGAGATCCTGCCCGCTATGGCACAAATCAACCGCGAGATGGCCGTTGCAAGCGACGCTGTTGCTACCGAAGAAGCCGTTGTAGAAGAAGCCCAAGAGGAGGTACAAGCCGAAGTAGCCGACACAACTACCGAAAGTTTGATTGAAGCCCTCTCTGCCGACACCGCTGCCGCCGCTGCTGACGACGCTGAGGCACTGGCTAAATACAAAGCCGAGAACCCTCTGTTCGCTATTCTGAACCCCAGCATCAACCAAGCCGGTCAGGCCTATCGTGGTCCGGTGGTTGGTACAGTTCATTACACCGATACCGCCCGTGTCAACGCTATGTTGAACTCGACCGTGGCTAAACAGGTATTGCCCCGCGACCTGCGCTTCTTCTGGACCGTTAAGGCCATTGACGAGGCAGAAGCTTACTATCAGTTAGTTGCACTGAAGGCACAACGTGACGGCCGTGCTTCCTTGGAAGGCGACGTTATCACAGACGCCCGTGCCGACTTCGGTCAACTGAGCGCATTCGCCAACGTCAGCATGTCCATGAACGCAGAGGGTGCCAAGGCATGGCAACGTATCACCAAAGACAATATCGGCAAATCCATCGCTATCGTATTGGATGGCTATGTTTATAGTTTCCCGACCGTACAAAACGAGATTGCCGGCGGTAACTCACAAATCACGGGTAACTTCACCGTAGATGAGGCCAAAGACTTGGCTAACACCTTGAAATCCGGTAAAATGCCCGCCCCCGCACGTATTATCCAAGAGGACGTAGTTGGTCCTTCGCTGGGTCACGAGGCCGTTGTAAACGGTTTACTGTCCTTCGCACTGGGCTTCGTACTCATCTTGCTGTATATGATTTTCTACTATGGTTGGGTGCCCGGTTTGATTGCCGATGCCGCTTTGCTGTGCAACGTCTTCCTGCTGGTAGGTGTGTTGGCATCGTTCTCCGCCGTTCTGACCTTGCCCGGTATCGCCGGTATCGTGCTGACCATGGGTATGGCAGTCGATGCTAACGTGCTGATTTACGAGCGTATCCGTGAGGAATTGAAGATGGGTAAGAACCTCAAGAAAGCCATCGAAGACGGTTTCAAAGGTGCCATCTCCGCTATCGTGGACGCCAACGTAACCAGTTTCCTGACCGGTGCTATCTTGGCTATCTTCGGTACAGGTCCTATCAAGGGCTTCGCCGTAACCTATATGATTGGTATCATCACCTCCTTCCTGACCGCTGTCTTCCTGACCCGTCTGTGGTTGGAGCACTATGCTAACAAGGAAAATGCCAAGGAACTCAGTTTCACCACCAAATTAATGGAGAACTTCCTGCAGAACGTGAACGCTAAGTTCGTGGAGAGCCGCAAGTTGTTCTATATCATCTCCGGCGTGTTTGTAGCAGTTGGTTTGCTCGGTTTGGAGCCCCACATGTTCGGTAAACTGAACTTGGGTATTGACTTCTCCGGCGGTCGTAACTACACCGTACGTTTCGCTCAAAATGTGAACACACAAGATATTGAGAAATCGTTGACCGATGTCTTCATGCCTCAGAATCCTGAAGGCGAGAACTTGACCGTTCGCGTTATCACGATGGGTAACACCGGCAACCAAGTACGTATCTCGACCAACTTTAAGATTCACGAGAATAGCGAGACTTTGGACGACGAAATAGAGGCATTGCTCTACGAAGGTGTGAAAACATACCTGCCCGAAGGCACGACGCTGGACGAATTCAAATCGACCGAAATCAATCCTGAGGTTGGTATTATGCAAAGTCAAAAAGTGGGTCCTGCTATCGCAGACGACATCACCCAAGCTGCCTTCATCGCCATTATCTGCGCGCTGATTGGTATCTTCCTGTATATCTTGCTGCGCTTCCGCAACTTTGCTTACTCGGTAGGTGCCGTAGTCGCTTTGACGCACGATGCTATCTTGGTACTGGGTTGCTACGCGCTGCTGTGGAAAGTGATGCCTTTCTCTATGGAGATTGACCAAGCATTTATCGCTGCTATCTTGACGGTAATCGGTTACTCCATCAACGATACCGTGGTTATCTTCGACCGCGTACGTGAGTACAACACCTTGTATGCTAAGCGCGACCGCGCTATGAATATCAACGGCGCCATCAACGCCACCTTGAGCCGTACGTTCTCGACCTCTATGTCCACCTTCGTGGTATTGCTGGCCATCTTTATCTTCGGCGGTGAGAGCATTCGTGGCTTCGTATTTGCATTGCTCGTTGGTGTAATCGTAGGTACCTACTCGTCTATGTGCGTTGCTCCGAATATCGCTTACGAGATTCAGAAAGCACAAGACCGTCGTCGCGAGATGAAGTTGCAAAAGTAAATTCCCTCACACGTGTGCGTGCGTTGCGCACGCGTGTGCTCTATAATTAAGGTGTCTCCGCGTGGGACACCTTGTTTAATTAAGAATTTTGAATAAGCGTATGCGAATACATTTTATAGCCATCGGCGGAGCAGCCATGCACAACTTGGCCATGGCGGTTGCCGGCAAGAAAGGATATACCGTAACGGGCTCCGATGACGAGATTTTCGACCCTGCCCTGACCCACCTGCGCGAGGCAGGTCTGCTACCTGAACAAATGGGCTGGTTCCCTGAGCGCATCACACCCGAATTAGACGCTGTCATCTTGGGTATGCACGCACGCGAAGATAATCCCGAATTGGTACGTGCCCGCGAATTGGGGCTTAAAATCTACTCCTTCCCGGAATACCTGTACGAGCAGACCAAAGACAAAGTGCGTCTCGTGGTAGGTGGCAGTCACGGCAAGACCACCACCACCGCCATGATTCTGTATGTACTCAACCGTCTGGGCATTGAGGCAGATTACATGGTCGGGGCACAGATAGAGGGTTTTGAGCGAATGGTGCGCCTGTCGGACACGGCCAAATATGCCATTTTCGAGGGGGACGAGTACCTGACATCCCCACTCGACCTGCGCAGCAAGTTCCTCTGGTACAAACCCGACTATGCTATTTTGACGGGCATTGCGTGGGACCACATCAACGTCTTCCCCACCTTTCCACAGTATGTGGATACGTTCCGTCAGTTTGTGGGGACGATTGGCAAGACGTTCATTTACTACGAGGGCGATGAGAACTTGCGTCAATTGGCTGCCGAGGCGGACAATCGCATCAAGTGCGTGCCCTACAAGGAGTACACCGGCGATGTAGAGATGCAGGTTTTTGGTAAGCACAATATGCAAAACCTGCAGGCAGCGTGTCTCATCTGCCAACAGATAGGGATTCAGCCGGCCGATTTCTACCGCGAGATTGCCTCCTTTACGGGTGCCAGCAATCGGTTGGAGAAAATAGCCGAAACGGCTGACAGTGTGGCATATAAGGACTTCGCACACTCTCCGTCCAAACTGAAGGCAACGGTCAATGCCGTGCGCGAGCGGTACCCCGACAAACAATTGGTCGCCTGTATGGAACTGCACACCTTCTCCAGTTTGATGGCAGATTTCCTGCCGCAATACGCAGGGTGTATGGCAGAAGCGGACAAGGCGTTCGTGTATTTCAATCCCAAAGTGATTGAGCACAAGCGTCTAACCCCGATTACAAAAGACGATGTTGCCCATGCCTTTGGCACGAAAAATGTAGAAGTATTTACGGATAGTCCTGCCCTGCAAGCCCGTTTACGCGAGTTGGATTATCGCAATACTGCCCTGCTGATGATGTCAAGCGGCACCTTCGACGGCATATCAATTAATGACTTTGCAAACGAATTATTAGCATGAATAAACAAGACAAACGAGACCATCTGTATATGAAGATGGCGCGCACATGGTCGGAGAATTCCTACTGTGAACGGCGCAAAGTGGGTGCTTTGCTGGTCAAGGACCAGATGATTATCTCTGACGGCTACAACGGCACGCCTTCGGGCTTTGAGAACCATTGTGAAGATGACAACAACACCTCCCTGCCCTACGTGCTACATGCCGAGGCCAATGCGATTACCAAGATTGCACGCTCGCACAACTCTGCCGACGGCGCCACCTTGTATGTCACCACTTCACCTTGTATGGAGTGCAGCAAACTGATTATTCAGTCCGGCATCAAGCGCGTCGTATATGGGGAGGAATACCGCATCATGGACGGCATTGAGTTGCTGAAAAGAGCAGGAATATCCGTAGAATATCAACCTTTGGATAAACAATAATCACAATGAAAAAATACCTATTACCCACCCTAACTATTTTGTTTTTAGTCGCCGGTTTTCTTTTGGGCAATGCCATTTCCAACAAGGCCAATGCCCAGCGGTTTTACATTCAGAACGGACGAATTATGTCCGCCACCGGCAAGATTGACCAACTGCTGCAGTTGATTGACGAGGCATACGTCGAGACGGTTGATGTAGATAGTATCACCGAGGACGTGATGCAATCCGTCGTGCAGAAACTTGACCCGCACTCGGCATACATTCCCCAGAAAGATTTGGAAATGGTGAACTCTGAGTTGTCCGGTTCTTTCTCCGGCATCGGTATTCAGTTCTCCATTCAGAACGACACGGTGCAAGTGGTGGCAGTCATCTCCGGCGGCCCGAGCGAGGGCGTGGGTATCTTGGCTGGCGATAAGTTGGTGGAGGTAAACGACTCCGCCTTTACCGGCAAGCACCTCACCAACGAAAAAGTGATGCACACCCTCCGTGGGGAGAAGGGGACGATGGTACGGCTGGGCATTCGCCGGGAAGGCACAGACGAAACGCTGCAATATGCCGTTGTACGCGGAGACATTCCCGTTCACTCGGTAGATGCGCAGTTTATCGTCCAGCAGAAGGGCCACAAGATGGGCTTCGTGCGCGTCAATAAATTCGGTGAAACCACCTACGATGAGTTCATCTCGGCGCTGGCCACCCTGCGTGAAAAAGGGGCTGAGGGCTATATGATTGACTTGCGTGAGAACTCCGGCGGATACATGGAGCAGGCCATTCGCATGGCAAACGAGTTCTTGGGCTCCGGCGATTTGATTGTCTATTCCGAGGGACGTGCTTACCCCAAATACGAGGCCAAAGCCAATGGCACAGGGCGTTTCAAGCAGATGCCGATCGTGGTACTCATTGACGACTTCTCGGCCTCCGCCAGTGAGATTTTTGCCGGTGCCATGCAGGATAATGACCGGGCACAAATCATTGGCAGACGCTCGTTTGGCAAGGGACTCGTGCAGCAGCAACTGCCGTTCGCCGACGGTAGTGCCGTCCGCCTGACCGTAGCCCGCTACTACACACCCTCAGGTCGCTGCATTCAAAAACCCTACACGCTGGGCAAGCAGGACGACTACGAGAAAGAACTGTTGGAACGCTTTGAGCACGGCGAGTTCTACAGTGCCGACAGTGTACACGAAGACACCACTGTTTATTACACGCGCGCTGGGCGCATCGTGCACGGGGGAGGTGGCATTATGCCGGACGTCTTCGTCGGACGAGACACTTCGCTCAACACGCCCTATTTTAACGTCTGCGTCAATCACGCCTACACCTACCAGTTTGCCTACGACTACACCAACCGGCACCGCAAGGAGTTGGAGCAATACACCGATTGGCAACGGCTGGAGCAGCACCTCATTGCTGCCAATTGGCTGCCCGAGTTCGTCGATTACGCTGCCAAGAAGGGGCTGCAACCCAACGACGAACAGATTAACAAGTCCAAAAAATGGCTGCAACGCCTCGTGAACGCCTATATTGTGCGCAACATATTGGGGGACGACGGATTCTTCCCTTTGTTTGAGCGAGATGACGAAATCACACGCCGAGCCACCGATGTTTTGGCAACTGAAATCGACAAAAAAGCCCGTCAATAGACGGAAAAAGGAAAGTTTTTGCAAAAAAATCAGAAAAAAATGCATTTTTTTTGAGATATTATTTGTATGTTTTCAAAAAAAATTGTAACTTTGCACTCATAAAGTAGAAAAAATGGGGACTATCCCAGAATATATTTATTAATTTTTAATACCTATTAAGTATGAATAAAGCTGAGTTAATTGCTGCCGTTGCAGCTAATGCTGAAGTTTCGAAAGTTAAAGCCGGTGCTGCTGTTGACGCTGCTATCGACGCTATTGTTGCTGCTCTCAAGAAAGGCGAGAACGTTCAATTGATCGGTTTCGGTACTTTCGCTGTTGTTAAGAAAGCTGCTCGTAAGGGTATCAATCCTGCCACCAAAGCTGTTATCAACATTCCTGCAAAGAACGTTGTTAAATTCAAAGCCGGTGCTAAATTGGCTCTCTAATTAGCAATCTTTACAATAAAACGAGTTGCTCAATCGGGCAACTCGTTTTTTGTGAAACAAAGGTACAAAAATTATGGTAAATATCATTCTTTGTGGCGCTCCCGGCAGTGGTAAAGGGACGCAATCGGATTTTATCGTTGATAAATACGCCCTCACGCACCTCTCCACTGGCGATTTGATGCGCAAGGAAATGGCTTCGGGCAGTGAACTGGGCCAATTGCTGAACAGTTATATTTCGCAGGGGCACCTCGTTCCCGACGATGTTACCTTGCAGTTGTTGGAGCAGTATATCGACTCGCTGCCCAAGGACACCAAGGGCCTCATTTTCGACGGTTTCCCGCGTACCCTCAATCAGGCGATTCAGTTGGAGCGTTTGATGAAGAAGCGTGGCGACAAGACGGCTATGCTCATTGACATCAACGTGCCCGAAGACGAGATTATTCGTCGTCTCTTGGAGCGTGGCAAGACCAGCGGTCGTGCCGACGACAACCTCGAGACAATCAAGGAGCGTCTGAAGGTGTACCACGAGCAAACGCGCCCTGTGGATGACTACTACGAGCTCATCGACAAGTATGTCCGCATACAAGGTTTGGGCAAGGTGAGTGAAATCTTTGGACGTATCAGTCGCGTACTCGACAAAATCTATAAATAACCTACTCGTATGGCTGCTAATTTCATCGACTATGTGAAGATTTACTGCCGTTCCGGCAAGGGCGGTGCCGGCTGTATGCACCTACACCGTGCCAAATACGTGCCCAAAGGCGGCCCGGACGGTGGTGACGGTGGCAGAGGCGGTCATATCATTTTAGAAGGCAACCGCAATCTGTGGACCCTGCTGCACCTCAAGTACCAGAAGCACATCATGGCGACCGACGGTGGCCACGGTGGGCAGAGTCGCAGTTTCGGCAAGGACGGAGAGGACAAGATTATCCAAGTGCCTTGCGGTACGGTGGTCTATGACGGCGACAGTGGCGAGTGGCTCTGCGAGGTCAAGGAACACGGCGAACGCATCACGCTCCTCAAGGGCGGTCGCGGTGGCTTGGGTAACTGGCATTTCCGCACGGCTACCAATCAAACGCCGCGTTATGCCCAGCCCGGTGAGCCCTGTCAGGAGAAGAACATCATCATGCAACTCAAAGTGCTGGCAGATGTCGGTTTGGTCGGATTTCCCAATGCCGGCAAATCGACCTTGCTCAGCGTAGTCAGCGCCGCCAAACCCGAAATAGCCGACTATCCCTTCACCACCCTCACACCCAACTTGGGCATTGTCTCCTACCGTGACAATCGCTCTTTCTGCATGGCAGATATTCCGGGTATCATTGAGGGTGCCAGCGAGGGCAAAGGACTCGGACTGCGTTTTTTGAGGCACATCGAGCGCAATGCCGTCTTGCTGTTCATGGTACCTGCCACCACCGAAAAGATAGAGAAGGAATACAACATTCTGCTCTCCGAATTAGAGAAATACAACCCCGAACTGCTTTCCAAAGCACGTATTTTGGCTATCAGCAAGTGCGACACCTTGGACGAGGACGGACTCAAGAAACTGTCCGCCAAAATGAAACGCTTGGAGAAGAAATTGGGTGTGAAGATTGTTTTGCTCAGCAGTTTGAGTAATTTCGGTGTCGATGAACTCAAAGATGCGTTGTGGGAAGAACTGCAAAAAGAGCAGAATCAGGTCATTGAAATTTCGCACGCGCCAATTGAGGTTGAAAACCGTGTGCTTGCCGACGGTCGACCGACGGTCGAATATGACGTGGACGAAACGTCAGGCACCATTTATCTAAACGAAGTAGAGGAAGATTGGGACCTCAGTAAATACCAAGGTATCGGTTGGGACACACAAAATTAACATACGAACATTTTCTCACATGGCAGCAAAAGCATATCAGTCAGAAGAACTTGATTTTGCTGCTTAGTTTGATTGTCGGTGTGCTATCGGCGTGTGCAGCCATTGTGCTCAAGGAGCTTATTCGCCTGATTAAGTATCTCATTACCTACCAGTTAGCATCTGGGCACAGCCACATTTGGTACTTCTTAGGCCCGATGATTGGTATCGCTTTGGCGTCACTTTTTGTCCACTACATTGTCAAGGACGACATCAACCATGGCATTACCAAAATCCTTTATGCCATCTCGCAGCGCAAGTCGATTATCAAACTGCACAACACGTGGTCTTCGGTCATTGGCTCTGCCCTGACCATCGGTTTTGGTGGTTCTGTAGGTGCCGAGGCGCCTATCGTACTCACGGGGGCTGCCATTGGCTCCAATCTCGCTAAGGCACTGCGTTTGGACCAAAAAACGATGATGCTCATGATTGGCTGTGGCGCTGCCGGAGCCATTGGCGGCATCTTCCAAGCGCCCATTGCCGGCTTTGTCTTTACCTTGGAAGTGCTGATGATGGACCTGACCATGTCCAGCGTAGCCCCCCTGCTTATCTCGTCGGTTACGGCAACAGCCATCTCGTTCCTCTACACCCACCAAACATCTATGTTCACCCTGCTGTGTGCAGAGCCCTTTTCGATGCGCCGTATCCCCTACTACATTATTTTGGGTGTGCTGTGCGGACTGGTGTCGCTCTATTTCACGCGCGGAATGAACCGCTTGGAGGGTTTCTTCAAGAAACATATCCGTTCCATCGGGGTTAAAATCCTTGTGGGCGGCTCAATAGTCGGTATTCTCATTTTCCTCTTTCCCCCACTCTATGGCGAGGGGTATGATGTCATTCACGCCCTCATGAACGGGCAGGCCATGCAGACGCTGGAAAACAGTCCTTTTGCCTATTTCGGACTGACCGATTGGGTGTTGATTGGCTATTTGGCATTGGTGCTGTTGCTCAAAATAGTTGCCTCATCTGCCACCAACGGTGGAGGTGGTGTAGGTGGTATTTTTGCACCGTCGCTGTTCATGGGTGCCGTAGTCGGATTTGTGATAGCGCGCCTACTCAACATAGTCGGTCTATTCGTGCCGGAGAGCAATTTCGTTTTGGCAGGTATGGCAGGACTTATGTCCGGCGTTATGCACGCCCCACTGACCGGTATTTTCCTGATTGCCGAACTCACCGGCGGGTATCATTTGTTTATGCCCCTGATGATTGTGAGTGTGGTATCGTATTTGGTTATCTTGCTCTTCGAGCCCCACAGTTTGTATGCTATGCGTTTGGCACAAAAGGGCGAACTGCTTACCCACAACAAGGACCGTTCGGTCCTCACACTCATGCACATCGACCAAGTATTGGAGCGTGACCTGACGACCTTGCAACCAAAAATGAAATTGGGGCAACTCATTAAGGTCATTGCCAAGAGCAAACGCAACATTTTCCCTGTGGTGGATCCGCAAGGTCGGCTTATGGGTATTCTGCTCTTGGACGAAATACGCAATATCATGTTCCAGCCCCGTCTTTACGAGCGTTTCACAGTGGAAGACCTAATGATGTTACCTCCAGCCCAATTGACCATAGATATGCCAATGGAGAAGGTCATGGAGGTGTTTGAGGACACCGGTGCTTGGAACTTGCCCGTGTTGGACGAACAAAAAAAATATCTTGGCATGATTAGTAAGTCCAAGATATTCAATTCCTATCGCGATGTCCTCGTCCGCCTTTCAGACGAGTAGTACGTTTTCTTTTTTAGGGTCTCGCTCAGGGCGTTCGATGCCCATCGCTCGCATTATCTTAATTTTTGATTGTTTTATTTGATGTTTGTGGACATAGATTTATAAAAATCTACTTAAGATTATACGTAATACCATATGTTTCCATCGCTGTAATGATATGATTTCTCACAACAATTAATGTAGTATCTATCTTTTCTTGTATTACACACTGACATATCCCTAACGCTATTATATCACGTACTATTTCCCAATCTCTATTGACAGCATCGTGTAAATCCATAGAAGGATTAGCATAACGATGCACATAGATGTTTTTGTTATGTTCCCCAACATCGCGTCCTCCCACTCGTGGCAAATCAAACACATTAACTTCTACATCAGCAGAAATGTCCCCAATATATTCTTGCACAAAGGATTGTATATCCTGTTGAAGTAGCGGGCATTGTCCCACAATCGCAATTACTTTTTTTGTTTCCATTAGTATAGTCCTTTCAATTTTCTTTTTATTTGTACTAAAGTATTAACCAACTCTCTCACAAGCCATAAATCACGCCATTTTTTATGAGAATTATCCTTCCAACTGCTCGCAAAATGGTGGATGCTAAATGTGTTTTTACTTTTACGCATTACTCGCGTTGATGTAATAGGAGAAAAATAATCATGTGTGTAAATATGCAAGCCCCATTTATCTAAGTATTGTTCTTTCCCATTAGCAATCAATCCGTTTTCAACCATCTTAGCCCCTAAACGTTGAACATTTGTGGTCATATCAAATTGTCCTTCTTGATCAAAGAATGTGACATTATCATATGTTTTGAGCATTAGTATCACCCAATCACAATGTGCTTCACACCCCATGACACACGTTCCGGGAAGATGTGCTAACGACTCTTCAAATCCAATAAATGCGGTATCAGATAACAAGTTGTCAAATGTTTTTATTACTTCCACATCAGTATCTAAATATACCCCACCATATTGTTCTAATGCCCATAATCTAACATAATCCGATACAAAGGCATATTTTTTTGCTTCATATGCTTGACGAACATAAAGAGGAGCCGTCCTTATATCAAAATTCTTCTCATTCCATTTCATATATTGCCATTCAGGCATATACCGATGCCATGTAGCTACATACATTTGGAGAATCTTAGGCATTGGATTATCTCCAAACCAGCAAAAATGAATAATTTTTGGTATCATATTAAAGAGGTTTTATTGATTGATCATAACCGAATAGTATGCAAACGACTATTTTTGTTTGTAGAGAAAAATGCTTCACAATACTAAAAAAACAATATAAATGGCATATTTTTTGAAATTTATTTTCATATTTGGAAATTTTTATATATCTTTGCAGTCGAAATTCAAATATGCACATCTATGCGAGTGATAGCCAAAAGTACGTTGGTTAACTACTACACCCAAAATCCACAAGCAAAAACAGCTTTGGAAGAGTGGTATCAAAAAACTATTAGTGCCCAATGGACATGTTTTGACGATATACGCAAAACGTTTAATACTGTTTCAATAGTTGGGAACAAGCATTACGTTTTCAACATCAAAGGAAATGACTATAGACTGGTAGTGGTAATTCTATTCACGCCACAAAGCGTATATATTCGATTTGTTGGCACACACGCAGAATACGACAAAATTAAAGACATCGAAAATTTATAATACTATGGCACAAATTAAAAACGAGGTAGCATATAAAGCCGCATTAGCACGTATTGATGCACTTCTTCCATTAGTGAGTGATGAAACGCCTATGACTGATTCCAACTTATTGGAACTGGAAATGTTATCCGATATGGTGGTCGAATATGAAGATGTTCACTATCCTATTGGAGTTCCTAATTTGGTAGATGTTATTAAACTCCGTATGTACGAACTCAACCTTACTCAAAAGGCAGTAGCCACTATGATTGGTATTTCACCAGCTCGTTTTAGCGAACTACTAAGTGGCAAACGAGAACCAACTTTTCAAACTGCTCGTAACATAAGCATCAATTTAGGCATTTCACCAACAACAGTTTTAGGTGTTGCTATGTAAGTCTATTTCTCTACAATACGTCAAAGGTCGCTAGGCGTTACTACGCCCGCGACCTTTTGTTATATATACCAAGTTCCTAAACAAAAAACGCGGATTTCCTCTCTTGCTTATCCGTGTTTTGAGGTCCTGAGAAAACCCTTGATGTCGAATAAGCACATAGAAATCCACGCCGTGTATGTTAACCTGCGCAAAGCGCATAAGTATACTATACACCCATGGACATCTACCACTTACTTGTTTTCGAACATCAACATTGAAATTTCTCAGGTTTCAAAACATCGATAACAAGCGTTAGTAAACGCCTTTTTCGCGTTCTTCACCTCACGGCTTCACGCGATTAATATGTCCCGAAATCACGATTGGCAAGTTATCATGGCAGGGACACTTCCCTCCCCTCACCCAGCGTGAATCTCGTTTTCGTTTGCAAAATTACAAAGATTTTTTGATATTACCAAATATTTCCTTCAAAAATCCTCGTAATGCATAATTTACTCAAACATACGCATATCCGTCAGTTGTTGTTCACAGGCGTCTAATAGGCGCTTGGCTTCTGCGGCTTGCTTCTTGTAGGCCTCCATCGAGAGAGCTTGTGCCTGTTCCAACTCTTTGATAATGGTTTCTGCCTTTTGTATTGTTTGGTCGTAATTCATTTACTTGCCCTTTCCATCTACTATCACCCGTATGGTGTAAAACAATATCTTGATATCCAATGCTATAGACATATTCTCCATGTAGGCGATGTCGTAATTCAGACGCTCCACCATCTTCTCTATCGTGTCCGTATAACCCACACGAATAGGTCCCCAACTGGTCAATCCCGGACGGATTTTGTAGATAAGGCAGTAATAGGGTGCCTGTTGCTCTATTTGGCGAATGAAATAAGCCCGTTCGGGACGTGGTCCCACCAAAGACATCTCACCGCGCAAGACGTTCCACAACTGTGGTAACTCGTCCAAGCGATAGCGACGCATCCAGCGACCGCAGGTCGTAATACGCGGGTCATCGTTCTCCGTCAGTTGAGGCACCTCGTCTTCGGCATGTACCTGCATCGTACGGAATTTGAGTATTTGAAATGGCAATCCGTATAGCCCTATTCGCTCCTGACGGTACAACACAGGACCCTTGGAAGAGGCCTTGACAATGATAGCCAACACCACATAAACAGGCAATAGCAGCACCAACATCGTCCCTGCTACGACCACATCACAGGCCCGCTTGATACACAACTGCATATCGGACATGTGCTGGGCGGTAATGTGTACGTAGGGTTTGTCGTCCAAGTTCACAATGTGAGCAGCACCGGTCATAATATCGTACACACGAGGCACCAAATAAATCTCCTCCCCCGTACGATAACATTGGGCTATCTGTTGATATAAGAGGTGCTCATCGGTGGTTTGCTCAATTATATGGTATTCCTCTTCGACGTGCTTTAAGCGCGAAATAGCGGTGATGATGACACGCGGAATATAACATATCACAAATTGCAACAGGAACAGCACCAACAGCGACCACATATATCGCTCGTACTGCTCCACCTCGTCATCTATGATAATGCAGAAAAAAGCCACAAGGGCAATCAGCACAGACGAACCGAAAGTCGTAACCAACTCTCTGCCAAAGTGTTTATGGAAGGGGCGCAGGTAGTAACCGCTGAGGTAGTAGATAATCAGGCACCCGACGGGATAGACGCACAGCGGCATCCAAAACGTAAATGCAGGTATCAGGATAGTATCTACACCAAATGTTGCACCTTCGTACACCAACCAACGAAAACTGAGGAAGCACAGCCACACCACAAGGGCCGACAGGAAATCGGCAACGATATATTTGAGTTGTTGCTGGCGGTAATTGGTCATTTGCGAATGATAGTTATCTCGTTGCTCGTACCTACTTTAATGATGACAGAGGGCTTTTTCTCGGTGTCGTCGTGTTGCCGGAATTGGCACACGTAATCTACGCCTAATTTTATTTCGTCGCTTATCTGCCGGAAGTTCTTGGCAGTGGGTTGTCCGCTTATGTTCGCACTGGTGGACACAATCGGGTGGTGCAGTTGTTCGCACAGCGCACGGCTGAAAGGTTCAGTGGTGATACGAATACCCACACTGCCGTCTTCGGCGATGAGATTAGCAGCCAAGTTGCGGGCATTAGGGTAGATAATCGTCATCGGACGTTGCTCCAAACCCTCCTCCGGTGTCGTGACTTCCAATAACTGCCATGCTGCATCGGGTACATCAACATACCCCTGCAACTTGCCGGCACCGTCCAAAAGGCACAACATCGACTTGCTGTCTTCACGCTGCTTGAGTGCATATATCTTGCGCACGGCCTCAGCGTTGGTAGCATCGCACCCTATGCCCCAAACGGTGTCTGTGGGATAGAGGATTATTCCACCCTCGCGCATTACCTGAACGGCCTGCTGTAAATCGGTTTTGTCAAAACGCTCCATAATCTTTATTCCGAACGCTGCTGTTCAGCAGCAATAGCACGCTCGTAACAAGCACGGCAAAGGGGCTCGTATGAGTCTGTCTCTCCCAACAAAACACGTTTCTCACTGGCCACCAAGCGGTGACTGACATACGCCAAGTCGCCACAGTGGACACAAATAGCGTGCGTCTTATACACATCTTCGGCTATCGCCATCAACGCCGGCATAGGTCCAAAAGGCACGCCCTTGTAATCCATATCCAGTCCGGCACAGATAACACGGATACCGCGTGCTGCCAATTGTTGGCACACATCAACGATTCCCATGTCAAAGAACTGTGCCTCGTCAATGCCCACCACATCAATGTCATCGACCATGAGCAGAATATTCTGACTACTATCCACAGGCGTGGATTGAATGACGTTATGGTCGTGGCTGACCACATCTTCCACAGAGTACCGCACATCAATAGCCGGCTTAAAAATCTCAACTCGCTGTTTGGCAAACTGTGCCCGTTTCATACGGCGTATCAGTTCCTCTGTCTTGCCGGAGAACATAGAGCCACATACGACCTCTATGCTACCCCGCCGTCTGGCAGGACCTTGTGTTTCGCGTTCGTTAAACATAGTGTATATCTTGTACCATCATTTGGATGGAAGTTACATGATTAAAGGTATTTTCATCTAATTCGTAGCACACATCGACGGGGTTGCCGTTTTGGATATGCAGTGCCTTGTCGCCCTGTCCGAAAGCGATGCCGGTGATAGCAGCAGAGCGGTCGGTAACGTCCAGCCGCAAGTGTTCGCCATTCTTGCCTACTCGCTTGGTGTAACGGTTGTTGATGACATTGCGCGTAACAAAAACAGGACGCGGATTATCAGGTCCAAAGGGCTCTAAGTGCCGCAATATCTTGTAGAACTTGGCATCAATATCACCCAACACCAGTTCCTGCTCGATATGAATGGTCGGTGCTTTTTGGTCAGGACGAATATGTGCGCTGACGTATTCCTCGAAGCGTCTTTTGAATTCAGGCAGGTCCTGACGGTGCATACTCAGGCCGGCTGCAAACTGGTGTCCGCCAAAGTCGGTCAACAGGTCACGGCAACTGTCTATGGCAGTGTAGATGTCAAAATCTGCCACCGAGCGTGCCGAACCACTGATGATGTCGCCTTCGCCTGTAGTGAGTACGACGGTTGGGCGGTAATACGTCTCCGTCAGACGCGAGGCGGCAATGCCGATTACACCTTTGTGCCAGCCCTCGCCAAAGACCACCGTTGTGCAACGAGTATCATTATCGGGGTCGGCAGCCAACATTTCCAGTGCCTTGTGCGTTGTTTCCTCATCGTGGCCACGGCGTTCGTTGTTGTAACTGTCTATGTCAGTGGCCTGTTGCGCAGCAAATTCGGGGTCGTCGGTAATCAGCAGTTTGACGGCTTCTGCACCGGAGCGCATACGTCCGCTGGCGTTGATACGCGGACCGAATTTATACACCAAGTCGGAGATAGTTACCGGTCGTCCCTCAATGCCCGTAATGCGCATAATGGCTTTCACGCCTTCGGACGGGTTGGCATTGATTTGCTGCAAGCCGAAGTAGCACAGCACCCTATTCTCGCCCGTCATTGACACCACGTCCGAGGCAATGGACATCGCCAACAGAGGCAATAAATTGAGCAGTTTACATTCCTCTACCCCGTGGGTAATGGCGTATGCTTGTACCAACTTAAAGCCGACACCGCAACCGCTTAGGTCCTTGTAGGGATAACCGCAGTCCTTGCGTTTCATATTGAGCACCGCCACACATTCTGGTATCTCGTCACCGGGGGTGTGGTGGTCACAAACGATGAGGTCTATACCCTTGGAGGTGGCATAGCGCGCCTTGTCAATGGATTTGATACCGCAATCCAAGGCAACGATGAGTGAACAATGGTCCTGCTCTGCCGTGTCAATGCCCTTGAACGATATGCCATAACCCTCCGTATAGCGGTCCGGAATATAGAACTGCACATTGGGTGTGAACATCTTGAGGAAGGTGTACATCAGTGCCACGGCTGTGGTGCCATCGACGTCGTAGTCGCCATAGACCATAATCCGTTCTCTGTACCGAATGGCATGTTCCAAGCGGTTGACGGCCTTGTCCATATCCTGCATTAGGAAGGGGTCATGCAACTCACGCAACGAGGGGCGCACATACGAGCGTGCTTCTAAAGCCGTGTTTATTCCCCTATGCACCAACATGCGTGCAGCAGGGATAGAAATAGACAACTCCCGAGACAGCCAGTCGATTGTTACCAACTGCTCGGGGGTCGGTTCCCATATTTGCCAATTGTATTCCACTATTTCTTCTTGGCTGATGTTTTATCTTCGGGACGGGCAATCGTCTCGCGCATCTTGGTATCCGCTTGCATATTCTGCATACGGTAGTAGTCCATTATGCCGAGATTGCCGTTGCGGAAAGCATCAGCCATGGCTTGTGGCACCAGTGCTTCGGCCTCAATCACTTTGGCGCGTGCCTCCTGTGCTTTGGCTTTCATCTCCTGCTCGCTGGCAATTGCCATAGCACGGCGCTCTTCGGCTTTGGCTTGGGCGATGTTCTTGTCGGCATCGGCTTGGTCGATTTGCAACTGTGCGCCGATGTTCTTACCTACATCTATATCGGCAATATCAATACTCAAAATCTCGAATGCCGTACCGGCGTCCAAGCCCTTGGACAGAACGAGTTTAGATATGCTGTCGGGGTTTTCCAACACGCTCTTGTGACTCTCGGCAGAACCAATCGAACTAACGATACCTTCGCCTACACGCGCCAGCACGGTGTCTTCGCCGGCACCGCCCACCAATTGGCGAATGTTAGCACGTACGGTAACACGGGCTTTGGCAATCAACTGAATACCGTCTTTTGCCACGGCGGTGACAGGAGGGGTGTCAATCACTTTGGGATTAACGGACATCTGCACGGCCTCAAACACGTCACGTCCTGCCAAGTCGATGGCGGTAGCCATTTGGAAAGGCAGTTGGATATTGGCCTTGTTAGCACTGACAAGTGCATGTACCACGCGCTGGATATGTCCGCCGGCGAGGTAGTGGGCCTCCAAGCCGTCACGTTTCACGTCTTGCAAGCCGGCTTTGTGTGCTTCAATCAGGCAGTTAACAATCAGCGTTGGTGGCACCTTACGAATACGCATCAGGAACAGTTGTACCAACGATATACGCACGCCGCTCACTTGGGCATTGATCCACAGCATGAAAGGTACGTAGTAGAAGAAGATGATTAGCAGCACCGCTATCACCACAATAGCCAAAATTTCTAATACTTCCATAATAGTTTGATTTTTAATTTATTCTTTATTTTGCATTTCGTCCATTTTCTTACCGGGGGCAGCCAAATCAACAGTGCCGTCAATGGTCGTGTCGAGTGCCATTTTCTCCAGAGCGTGCGAACGGAGGAAGCCGTAAACGGCTAATGCCGAGAGCAGCACACAGGCAGCGAGAGTGATATGCCCTGCCATGGCACTAATCTTGATGTACGCCACAACGACAGCGCCCACCAGAGAGGCAAATCCGGATATACCGGCAATACCAAAACCGGGCAGCAGGAACAACTCCAGCAGCAGCATCGCTACGCCCACCAAAGTCAATAAAACAACCAAAAGAATGTTCATCATAAGTAAATCGTTTAAAGGACGCGAGTAAAACTCGCTACAGTTTATAGTTTAGAGATGATTAGTAATAAGTTGATTCTTTTTAGGGCACAAAGGTACAAAAAAAAAATGATATGTGCAAATTTTTTTTCGTCTATCTCGACACGGACGATATACGAACGGTGAACGAACGATAGACGGAGGGCAAATAATTCCAGTAGAATTTTTACTAAAATTGCAATTAAAACCAAGCTTTTTTTTGGTCTATAGGTCAAAAAAAGCGGCTGCGCACACGCACAACCGTTTTTTATAATGCCGTTTGAGGAATTGCATATTGTTTCATATCTATTACTTAGTCGCCGTAAATGATTCCCTCGGAATCACTACCACTGATGGGCTTATAATTAACACCCATACCATTGGGTGAAC
>JAKSNJ010000023.1 GCA_024399965.1 Paludibacteraceae bacterium | reverse complement strand
TGTGTCGGGTATTACGGTATTCGTCTCCGATATTGCCTAACCCGACAATCAGGAATTTACTCATACTTATTCAGCAGCGCTTTCAGCGGCCTCTGCATTGCTATTACGCGTTGCCTTAACTTGAGCAACGATGGCCTCTTTGACACTCTTGAGGGTGCAGTTCTCAACGGTAACGTCGCTTACGAACAATTTCTTACCCAAACCGAGAGAGGTAACGTCAACCACTACGCGCTCAGGAATATTGGTATAAATACCGTTCACTTTGAGTTTGCGCATCTCCAAGCTCAACTTACCACCGGCTTTCACACCTTCTGCGTGACCGGTCAGTTGGATAGGAATTTCCACGGTAACGGGCTTCTTCTCGTTAACCTCAAGGAAATCAATATGGAGGCATTCCTCTGTGATGGGGTGGAATTGCATCTCTTTTACGACAGCCATTTTCTTGGTGTCACCAATCGTGAGGGCAACAACCATCGTGTCGGGAGTGTAAATGAGTTTGCGCACGTCAGCTTGAGCTACCGTGAACGTGATGTTGTCACCTAAACCATAGATGTTGCAGGGAACAAGTTCTTGTTTGCGAAGTGCCTTAGCGGCTTTCTTACCGTACTCATTACGCAGAGTACCTGCGAGTTCAAATGTTTTCATTGTGTTTTGTTACTTTATTCCGGCAAACGCCGTACTTATCATTAAACATATTAAAAGCCCTCAACGGGCTTTTGTTGCCTAACGAGGAGTCGAACCTCGCCCCTCAGAACCAAAATCTGATGTACTACCGATATACGATTAGGCATCGTCGAAAGAAATTTCGCTAAAAGAATTTGTTGGCACAAATTAAGTCGCTCAATTCTTTCTCCTCTTCAATCCACAGCGCGTTGTGGATTGATATTCACAAGGTCACTGCCTTCGATTTCTCAAAAGCGACTGCAAAGGTACAACTTTTTTTTGGATTGACCAAATTTTTGACGAAAAAAATGCAAAAAAAGCGCATTTTATTCGGCGACTACCAAGAAATAATCCTTCTTTCCCTTTTGGAAGAGGATGTATTTGCCATCAATTAAGGCATTGCTATTGATAGGCGTTTGGGGATCCGTCAGTTTTTCCTTATTCATACTGAATCCGTTGGCCTGAATCATCTTGCGGGCTTCGCCTTTGCTGGGGAAGATCTGCGTTTTCTCTGCCAATAGGTCAAGTGGGGGAATACCGGCTTCCAATTCGGCACGGCTGACGGTGAACTGCTGTACGCCTTCAAACACCTGCAGGAAGGTCTGCTCGTCCAGTTTCTCAAGTGCTTCTTTGGTGGCCTTTCCGAAAAGTATATTCGTGGCTTCCACGGCTTGCTCGTAGTCCTCACGGCTATGCACCATGACGGTAACTTCCTCGGCAAGACGTTTCTGCAATGCACGCAGATGAGGCGCTTGGTCGTGCTCGGCAATGAGGGCATCTATCTCGTCTTTCTCCAGCGAGGTGAAGATTTTGATATAACGTTTGGCGTCCTCGTCGCTTACGTTGAGCCAGAACTGATAGAACTTATACGGGCTGGTGTATTCCTTGCTGAGCCATATATTGCCCTGCTCGGTCTTGCCGAACTTCTTGCCGTCTGCCTTGGTAATGAGGGGGCAGGTGAGTGCGTATGCCTCGTTGCCGGTGATTTTTTTGATGAGCTCCATACCGGTGGTGATATTGCCCCATTGGTCGCTACCGCCCATTTGCAATTTGCAGTTCTTGTGCGTGTTGAGGTAGTAGAAATCGTACCCTTGCAGCAGTTGGTAGGTGAACTCGGTGAAACTCATACCGCAGTTAAACTCACCGTTAAAGCGCTTTTTGACGCTATCCTTCGCCATCATATAATTGACGGTGATGAGTTTGCCTATATTACGCGCGAAATCAATAAAGGTGTAGTCCTTCATCCACTCATAGTTGTTGACCAACTCGGCAGCGTTGGGTTCTTTGCCGTTGAAATCAAGGAAATGCTCCAACTGGGCTTTGATGCAAGCCACGTTGTGTGCCAATGTCTCTTCGTTGAGCAGGTTGCGCTCAGCTGACTTACCGCTGGGGTCACCAATCATACCGGTGGCACCACCCAACAGGGCGATGGGCTTGTGCCCACAACGCTGCAAATGCCGTAACATCATAATGCCACATAAATGCCCGATATGCAGACTATCCGCGGTGGGGTCAATGCCCAAATAGGCGGTAGTCATTTCTTTTTGGAGTTGTTCTTCTGTCCCGGGAATCATATCTTGCAGCATCCCACGCCATTTCAGTTCTTCAACAAAGTTTTTCATTTTATTCCGTTATTTTCAAATTCAGGTGCAAAATTACAAAATTATTTGCACATATCCAAATTTTTTTGTACTTTTGCGGTATGAAAAAAAGAAAACGAAATAGGAGTGCAGTGCTCTTGGTGGTTGTGTTCTTGCTGCTGGGGACATGGGCTGTGCTGGACGGATATCATGACTTATTGAGTAATTTGAGTAGCTGCGATGGTGAGCCACATCGTTACTATGTGTACCCCAATACCCCGATGGATAGCGTGTTGGCACAGATGGAGAAAGATTACACTATCGCCTCGAAAGGAAGTTTGCGCCGATATGCCCGTTGGAAGAATTTTGAGTGTCCGCGTCCCGGTTACTATGAGTTTGGGCGGTTTGTGTCCAACCGCAGTTTGGTGGGGCATTTGCAGTATGGCAGACAAACTCCGATTAACCTGCGTTTCACCAATCAAATACGCAACAATGCTCAGTTGGCTTCGCGCATGGGCAAGGTGTTGATGGTGGATTCGGCAGAGGTGATGGCGCGTCTGAACGATGCTGATTATTTGGAGCAATTCGGATTAAATAGTGCAACGGCTGTGTGCTTGTTTATTCCCAATACGTATGAGGTCTATTGGACCATCTCGGTGGACGAACTCTTTGCCCGAATGAAAAAGGAATACGATACTTTTTGGACGGAACAACGTTTGCAACAGGCCAAAAATCTTGGTTTAAGCCCTACCGAAGTGGCAACCTTGGCAAGTATAGTGGAGTCCGAGACCAATAACACAACCGAACATCCGACGATTGCCTCGCTGTACCTTAACCGTCTGCGTAAAGGCATGGCCTTGCAGGCCTGTCCGACGGTGATTTTTGCCAGTGGCGATTTTTCGACACATCGCGTTACGCAACGGCTATTGCGTATCAATTCGCCCTATAATACGTATAAAAATGTGGGTTTGCCTCCGGGACCGATTCGTTGCCCCAATGGCAAGGCAATAGATGCCGTGCTGCAGGCACCTAAAACAGATTACCTCTATATGTGCGCCAATCCCGATTGGTCAGGTACGCACGTCTTCTCTGCCACGTATGAGCAACACCAACGTGTGGCAGTGGCATATCGCAGAGAGTTAAATAAAAGAGGAATCAAGTAAAATCTTTAATCGCACAAGCTGAATAAGTCGGCACGGGGATTGATGAGCATCACAGGCACTTGGCTACTGCGAATAGCGTGTCGCTCCTGCGGACCAAACAGCCAATCGTCCAAACCATATTCGCGACTGGCAGTCAGTAACAAGAGCTGATGACCGAAATCGCGCTGGCGCTCGGCTGCTTCGCGATTGAGAGAAAACGAATCCTTATACCCTTCATGCACCTCAAATTCAATCTTTTCTCCTGTCCGCTCGGCTACGGAACGGATATGTGTGATAATCTTGTTGAGGTTTTGCTGCGCCTTACTGCCATAGTCTTTTGCCTTGAGTAAAACAATCTTAGCGCCCGTCTTGCGTGCTAAGTAAGTGCAAATCTCTGCCTTATACACTTCCTCCTCCAACATCGTTATCGGTACCAAAATGCGTTTCAGTACCTCAATCGGGCGCATAGTGGGGGTGATGATGACATACGGCCGCCGTTCCTCACGACAGTCATTCAGCACATGCTGTATCTCGCGCCCCGAATTGGCACATGTGACAAGGCGTATATCTTCGTTATTTTCCCAAATCAGCATTGATGTTTTCAATATATGTGGTTAATTCATCTCGCCCTAATCCGCTTTCGGCACTGGTAATAAAGATGGGTGGCAGTTCTTCCCAAGTCTCTTGTAACCGCAGTTTATAGTTGCCTATATTCTCACTCAAACGCCCTTTCCCTACTTTATCGGCTTTAGTAAAGACAATAGAGAAGGGAATACCGTTCTCGCCTAACCAATTCATAAAATCGATATCATTTTTTTGTGGTTCAAGGCGACAATCTACCAACACAAATAGATTGCATAACTGCTCACGCAAAAGGCAATATCGCTCAATCATTTTACGCAGTTGTTCCCGTTTCTGTTGCCCTGTTTGGGCAAAACCGTACCCGGGCAGGTCCACGAGATGCCATGTGTTATCAACCAAAAAGTGATTGATAAGTAGCGTCTTACCCGGCTTTTGACTTGTCTTGGCAAGTTTTGGATTGTGGCACAGCATATTGATGAGGGACGATTTGCCCACATTGCTGCGGCCGATAAAGGCGTATTCAGGCAGGGCGCTTTTGGGGCATTGTGCCACGTCCGGTGAGGAGATTACAAATGTTGCATTATGTATTGGCATAGTTCGTCTATAGATTTTTGTCCGTCATTATTAATCGTAATATCTGCGCGTTGCTCACGTTCCGCATCGCTCATTTGTGCGCGCATACGAGCGTGAACCTTTTGTATATTGCTATTGTCTCGTTGTATGGCACGTTGCAAACGTATTTCCTCGGGTGCAATCACAGCAACGGTGCGGTCGCATATCTCATTCAATCCGCTTTCCCACAAAATGGCACTCTCAATAATTATTGGTGAACCGGTGAGGCGATGAATCGGTGAATTGAGTATATCCTGCTTCACGGCAGGGTGTACGATGGCATTTAACTGTTGCAGCAGTTTGGGCTGCGCAAATACTTTTTCTGCTGCAATGTTTGTTTGGTAGTGACCGTCTTGATATACATCTTGTCCCAATAAGGAGATAATCTGTTGTTTTATTGCAGGGTCGCTTTCAATCAACCGTTTGGCCTCGGTATCACAGTCATAGTGCATGAGTCCGTACCGCACCAATCCCATCGCAATTGTGCTTTTACCACTACCTATACCGCCTGTCAGCCCAATAATCATAGTTTAGAACTGGAAATAAATGAATGGTTGCAAATCGGCGGTAACGAATTGGTAAACCACCATCACCACCACTACTACGCACAGCACCATTCCCCACCATGGTAACAGGGCAAAATTCAGCCGATACCACCGTTTGAACTTAGTAGGCAGCCAGTGAATAATCATACCGCCGACAAAGAGTAGCACAACAGCGTGATACTCTCTGATGAAGGGCAAAATAATGCTGCTATCCCACGCACCGACTATTTGTCCCATCATCTGTTTGGCAGTCTGCCAAGCCACCTCGTTGGCTGTAGCCGGATCCAAATTAGACGAGGCACGGAAGAAGAGACGGGTAAACGTGATGAAGGTGAACGTGAGTGCAATACAAAGCACGTCGTCAATACCGTGTACCACCTTGTGATTCTGAATATATTGCTCCACGCCAATCCGCTCTTTCAAACTGTGCCAGCATTTGGCAATAATCATACCGATTCCGTTCAGTCCGCCCCAAATGACAAAGTTCCAACTGGCCCCGTGCCACAAACCTCCAATCAGCATAGTCGCAAAACTATTCACATTGCCGGCCAATAACTTATTCGCCTTGTGCCCGAAGATAGTGCGGTTACCTCCCAAAGGAATATAGACATACGACTTTAGCCAACGGCTAAGCGATTGGTGCCAACGTCTCCAAAACTCTTGCGGATTGCGCGACTTATAGGGCGAGTCAAAGTTCTTGGGAAGGTAAAAGCCCATCAGCATGGCTACACCAATTGCAATATCGGTATAGCCGGAGAAGTCAGCATATACTTGCAACGAATAGGCAAACAATGCAAAAAAGTTCTCAAATCCGCTGAATAGTAACGGATTATCAAATACTCTATCTACAAAATTGACGGCAATATAGTCGCTTAGAATAATCTTTTTGGCTAAACCGTTAAGAATCCAAAATACGCTCATTCCCATTACCTTATGTGTCATGTGGAAAGGACGGTACAACTGCTGTATGAATTCTGATGCCCGAACAATAGGACCTGCTACCAATTGGGGAAAGAATGCCACATACATACCGAAGTCAAACACATTATGCACCGGCTTCACGTGTCCGCGGTACACATCGACCGTGTATGACAACACTTGGAACGTATAGAACGATATACCTACGGGCAGCAAAATAGTGTCCACGATGGAGTAGTGGGTGCCAAAAATGGAATTAAACACATCTACCCCAAAATAGGCATATTTGTAGTAGAATAGAAATCCTAAATCCACTAAGATGCTCACCACCAACCAAAATACTCCCTCTGCTTTTTGTTTCTCCCGTTTGGCACGTTGGATAGGGAAAGCGGTTAGGAAATTGACAAAGGTAACACAGGCCAAAATAGCCAAGAAGGAACCGCTGGTTTTGTAGTAAAAGAACCAACTTATCAGCATCAGGTAGATATTACGTAAATGCAGTCGTTGTTTGTCCTGTTTGCCGATAATCAGTGCAAAACCTGCATAGACAATGAGCAGAAAGACCCAAAAATAGAGTTGAGTGAACAGCAAGGGACTGTGGCTGTCAAATGCAAATGTATGATATAGAAAATCCATATTGTGTCAATCGTCAAATCATTTGTTGAGTATCCATTTAGCCAATAGACTACCGGCTTTATCTGCTCCTTTGGGCGTGAAATGCACATAGTCTCCTCCGGCTAAACCTTGGTTATGCCATTGTACCATACTACCTTTTCCTCCCATACAGTGGTATAAACTAAAGTATCCTATTTCTTCCTCAATGGCCATCTGCTTGAGGGCTCTATCCATTACGGGAATCATCTTGTAGGTTTGCAACTGCCCGTCTCTTCGCTCACACATATCGCTGGGACCCACAAACAGAATACTGCTGTTGGGCGCGAGGTATTTGAGATACTGAATCTGTGTGCGCATTTTCTCAACGTATTGAGCCACTTGCCGTTTGGTAGTGGTGTAAGGCATTATATTGCCACCGTATTGCATAATGATAAGACGTGTCTTGGTTGCAGCAAAGTAGTGCTGTAATTCCGCAGAAGCAATTCCAGTAAAAATAGCGCCGGAGCAACCACGCATGGGTATATTGTCTATCATTATGCCATGGTCGGCTTCCAAACTGATACCGTACACATCGCCCTTGCCGTGCAACTGAATTGTTACTCCTTGGGTGCTGTCGGGCAGGATAAAGACATCTCCGTCTTGGTCTGTGGCTTTATTGACCGATGCTGTGATGTCGCCGTCTTTCCAGATGTGCACACGGTTGAAGTAACTCTCGGTATAACTCTGTTTGACCCCTGCCCGTACTTGCAAAGAAATGTCCTCACTACCTGCCACTAATGCATTATCCATCACGGCCACTTGTCCCATAGGGCCATATTTGCTGGTCGAACGGCGGAACGACTTAGGCCCATACACCAAGTAGCGCTTGGGACCTCCATGAGTGTTTTGTACAACATCGTTCATCGTTGTGGCTTGCCATAGGGTACGTGTGCCTATCGTTTGGTGCAGAGGAATCAGTCCCACACCGCCTCCTCCGTAATGGCCCTGCAAAGCACGTCGCACTTGCATAGAAATACGGTCTTCCTCGATTTGCGAGTCACCGTAATGTACCACGCGTATGGCAGATGTGCTGACGGATGGCAAGGCCTCGTAAAAGGCCGTCATAAACTGGTGCATATCGGTGGAATCTTCCTCCTCGGGAATGACGGTAGCCGATGCTGCAGTTTCGTTGGCGGATATAGCCGTCTCAGTAGTTGGCGCAACTACAGCAGCATCTGCCAATGTGGCCTTGACTACGGTGGGAGAAACAGTGTGCTTTGATGACTGAAGTGTGTCAGCATTATTCTGCTCCTGCTCCGTTTCGATTAGGTCAAGGGACTCATCTTCTTCCTCATCACTTGTGTTCTCTGCTCCGAAAATGCTGGCTAATTGGGGTGTACGAATTTCCAAATCACCGATGTGCCACGTGGCCGGCATAATCAAACATAACAGGGCCATCGCCACAAAGCAACAAACCATCAACTGTACAATATGAAATGGTTGAATATGTTTCATCTTATTTCTTCCATAATACTCTTGAGAACAACAGCAACACCGTAAATATCTCCAAACGGCCGATTAACATCACGATAGTCATTATCCACTTGCCGATTTCAGGGAAGGTGGCGTATGTGCCTGCCGGACCATATTGACCGATACTGGGACCTATGTTACCCATAGCACTTACACTGGCGCCGAGGGCCTCATCGAAGTTGACACCCAAAGCGCAGAAAAGCAGGGTGGAGATGATTACTATCACAATATAGAACACCATAAACGCCATCACGTTGTTTGTGGTGTGTTGGGAAATAGGGCGACCGTTTATCTTAACCGGAATAACGGCATTGGGGTGAATCCTCCGTTTAAATTCTGCTACACCGCTCTTGAGGAAAATGGCTGTCCGAACCCACTTGATACCGCCGGCAGTGCTACCGCTGCTACCGCCCATAAACATCATAAAGAAAATCGTTACCCACAGCAGCGATGCCCATTTGGTATAGTCCGCAATGGCAAAACCGGTACTGGTCATCGTAGCAACGGTGGTAAAGATAGCCGTCCGAAAACTCTCCTCTAATGATAGCAAAATGGTGGTATGTGTGGCCTCGCCTCCGTCAATGGCAAATCCTCCGTATAGCGAGAACCAGTGGCGTACCATCAAACCGATGGTCAGCAGTAATGTAACCGCCGCTACGGCGCTCAAAAACCACTTGGCTTCCTCATCTTGAGAAATCTTGCGGAAACGACCGCGGAAGAACAATACGATGGTGGCAAAGTTGATACTGCTGAGCAGCATAGCTATGGTAATTGTGTAATGAATCCACGGATTATCGAAATAAGCAATACTTGCGTTCTTGGTGGAGAATCCGCCCGTGGCCACGGTGGTCAAACTGTGGCATACGCTGTCAAATCCGTTCATACCTTCTATCCACAATAGTACCGCCTCCGTGATGGTCAGTCCCATATAGGTCAGCCAGATGTGTTTGCTGGTGTCGGCAATGCGTGGAGAGATCTTTTCGTATTGTACACCGGTCACCTCAGCGGCATAGAGCTGCATACCGTTTAGTCCGAAAATAGGTAAAATGGCTATACTGAGTACAATAATTCCGCAGCCCCCTAACCATTGTGTTACGGCGCGCCAAAACAGTGCTCCGTGGGTCAGACATTCCACATCGTTGAGGATGGTGGCACCGGTGGTGGTAAAGCCGGACATCGTTTCAAACCATGCATCGGTAATCGTGCTGATCTGACCGCTCAGGTAGTAGGGGAGCATACCGAAAACAGAGAAAATCAACCACACACATGCTACAATGACATACCCTTCTCGTTCTCCCATTCGGTTAGGGGCATTGTGTCCTGCCAACAGGGCCAATACACCGCACGTTAGCGTAATGACTACCGAGGTGAGAAAGGCACCGTCATCGGGGTCGTTATACCACCAACTGACACCCATCGCAATGGTCATAAACACCGCCTCAATCAGAAGCAGCGCTCCCATCGTGCGCAGCACCATTTTATTATTAAAAGCGCGTGTCATTCCTTAAAGTATTTCTCCAGTTTACGAATCACTTCGTTTCTGCATAGTACCACCACTTTGTCGTTCGGCAGAATTTGTGTTTCGCCGTTCACCAATATGCCCTCGCCGGCGCGAACGATACCACCGATAGTGGCGCCGTCGGGCAGGTTCATATCCCGTACTTTGCAATTGGTGGCCTTGCTTTCTTCGGTTGCCATGAACTCCACAATCTCAGCATCGGCAGAGGTCAGGTTATGCACATTGAGTACGGTGGCATTCAGCAGCATTTGGTAGATATAACTGGCGGTAATGTTCTTTTTGTTGAGTACGGCACCTACGTCCAAGCCCTCTGCCATGGTGATGTAGTCAATGTTTTCAACATCAGCGATAGTCTTGTGTACACCGAAGCGTTTGGCTGCGAGGCATGCAAATATATTGGCTTCGCTATTCTCTGTCAGGGCAACAAAGGCATCTGCGTCTTCTATCCCTTCCTCCTTTAGATTTTCCATGTTGCTGCCATCTGTGTTGATAATCAGCACATTGCTCAGTTTTTGACTGAGGTATTCACAGCGCTCACGGTCGGTTTCTAAGATTTTTATATTCAATTCGTCAGACAAACTTTGGGCTGCTTTTTGAGCGATACGACTACCGCCAAAGAATATCACGTTTTGTATGTCTCGTTTCACTTTGCCTGTTTGCTCACGGAAGAACTCGAGGTCCTCGTTCAGGCAGATGGCATAGACCATATCGCCCACTTGTACGGAGTCGGTACCACGTGGAATCAGGGTTTCCGCTCCGCGTTTAAGTGCAACCACTCGATATTTGCCATGTTCAAAGAAGCCCGACATAAACGTATGCCCCACGATGGGTGCCTCTTCGCGCACTTTGACCACGCACAGGGCTAATGCTCCATCGCATAAACTCATGTGGTAGCGCATCCACGAGTTCTTTAGTGACTCTTGTATTTCGTTGGCTGCCAGCACCTCCGGATAAATCAGGTGGTGTAATCCCATGCCCTCAAAGAACTTCTTGTTCTCGGGCAGCAGATATTCGTAGTTATCAATACGTGCCAAAGTACGTTTGGCCCCTAACTGATTGGCAATCAGACATGCAGTCATGTTGGTGGACTCGTCGGGTGTGACGGATATGAAAAGGTCGCAACCTTTCACACCGATATCTTTCAGGTCGTGAATAGAGGTTGGACTACCCACACGGGTAATCATATCATAGTCGGTGTCCAAAGCGCCTAAGCGCTCTTGATGTTCATCCATCAGCGAGATATCCATATTCTCGCGGGACAATAACTTAGCCAAATGGGTGCCTACTTCTCCTGCACCTGCAATAATGATTCGCATATACCTTCTTTGTCTAATTTCAATAAGTGATACAACTCGGCAGGGCTTCCGTGCTCCACAAACTGGTCTCGGATGCCGAGTCGTGTTACGTGGCAACTATATCCTTTGTCTGCAAAGTATTCTAATACGGCACTGCCCAATCCGCCACTAATCATTCCGTCTTCGACGGTCACTACGTGGGTATAATGTGTCCCTACATAGTCCAATATGTCTGTGTCAATCGGTTTGAGCCAACGCATATCCCAATGCGCGATGGATCGTCCTGCCATCTCAATGGCCTCTGCTACGGTGCATCCGATGGCTCCTATGCTCAGTACAGCCACATCTTTTCCGTCTCTCAACTGCACACCTTTTCCTACTTTCACATCGTGCATTGTGCATCGTGCATTGTCAATCCCACATCGTCCTTTCGGGTACCGAATAGCCACTGGGCCGTTCATCGTCTCGCTCAGGTGCATCATGTTGATTAGGTCCTCCCTTGTCATGGGCGCACATATCTGCATATTGGGAATAGGACGCAGGTAAGCGAGGTCCAACAACCCGTGATGAGTGGCACCGTCGTTGCCTACTATACCTGCGCGGTCGATGCAGAATATCACGTGCAAGTTCTGTAGTGCCACGTCGTGAATGATATTGTCGTACGCACGCTGCATAAACGTGGAATAGATATTGCAGTAGGGCAATAGTCCCTCTGTGGCCAAGCCGGCGCTGAAGGTAACGGCATGTCCTTCGGCAATACCTACGTCAAACACGCGCTCCGGCAACTCGCGTTGCATGATATTCATAGAGCAACCGGTCGGCATGGCGGGCGTGATGCCCACAATCTTCTCGTTACCTTTTGCCATCTCCAAAAGAGTCTCGCCAAACACGTCTTGCCACAATGGTTGTGTGCTGGACACTGTGCATTTATCGGAGTGCTCGGAAGCACCATTGCTAACCGTCAACCCGATACGTTCGCCTGTATCTACGTTGAATACGCCGGGGGCGTGCCAGATGGTCTGGTCATGCTCAGCAGGGGCATATCCTTTACCTTTGGTGGTGACTATATGAAGCACTTTTGGACCGCGATGGTTCTTAATCTCACTCAAGATGCGTACTAAATCGTCCACGTTATGTCCGTCTGCAGGACCGAAATAGCGAATATTCAAACTTTGGAATATATTGCTGGACTGGCGCATCAAGATGCTTTTGAGATTGTTGGTTATTCGTCTCAGATGATCGGCTTGTTGGTCGTTGACAAGGTGCAGTTTGATTAGCCCTTGGTACAATTTCCACCGCCATTTATTGTACCGTTTACTGGTTGTAATGTCTAATAAGTATTGGGTAAAACCTCCTTTGAGTGGGTCAATGGCCATATTGTTGTCGTTCAGAATAATCAGTAGGTTATTCTTGTCCATTGACGTGTTATTCAGTCCCTCAAAAGCCAGTCCGCCTGTCATGGCACCATCACCTATGATGGCAATAGTGTTGTGTACGGCGCACGATGTGCCATCTATTTGAGCCAACATGCCGTTGGCAATGTCTATGCCGAGTGCGGCTGAAATACTATTGCTGGCATGTCCGGCTACAAAGGCATCGTATTCACTTTCTGCAGGAGTGGGGAAGGGGGCCAATCCCTTGAATTGGCGATTGGTGCTAAAGCGTTTCCGCCGTCCGGTCAGTATCTTGTGGGCGTATGCCTGATGACCTACGTCCCAAATTAACTTGTCGTTGGGTGTGTCAAATACATAGTGTAGCGCCACCGTCAGTTCCACCGTGCCCAGCGACGACGCCAAGTGTCCGGGGTTGTGGCTGAGTTCGTGTATAATGAAATCCCGCAACTCGTTGCACACTTGTGGCAAGGCCTCTTTGGGCAACTTTTTCAAGTCGCTTGGGTAATCGATGTTATCAAGATAGGTATAGTTCATTTCTATTTTGTTTCTCGCAACTCTCTTTCGCGCATATATACGCAAACTAAAATCGGCCACAAAATTACACTTTTTTCTTTAATTATGCAAATTTATTTGCAAATATCGTTTGTTTTTTGCGCAATTGCTTGCATATTCAAAAAATAAATAGTAACTTTGCAGTCGCAAAATATAGTTCAACCAATTAAATTACTTATACAATGAAAAAGAAATTCGTTTGCCCTATTTGTGGCTTTGTTTTTGAAGGAGAAGAGGCACCTGAGCGTTGCCCGCAGTGTAAACAAATCGTAGAGTGGAAAGTGGCTGGAAGCGGTAAGATTCAGTTCGCTTGCGAACACGTGTTGGGCGTGGCAAAGGATACTGACGACCAAATGAAGGCCGATCTCAATGCCCATTTTATGGGTGAGGCCACCGAAGTGGGTATGTATCTCGCCATGTCCCGTCAGGCCGACCGTGAGGGTTATCCCGAAATCGCTGAGGCATTCAAACGCTATGCCTTTGAGGAGGCCGAGCATTGCGCTAAATTTGCTGAATTGCTTGGTGAGGTGGTTTGGGATACCAAGACCAATCTGGAGAAACGTATGATGGCAGAAGCCGGTGCTTGCGAAGGTAAATTGGCGATTGCCAAACGTGCCAAAGAACTCAACTTGGACGCTATCCACGACACCGTACACGAGATGGCAAAGGATGAGGCACGTCACGGCAGTGGCTTCCAAGGTCTGTATAACCGTTACTTCAAGTAAATCTTTTCACCGTGCCGTTACAACCCTATTGCATACAGGGGGTGATAGAGGCCGGTTGCGACGAAGCAGGACGCGGACCGCTGGCTGGCAGCGTGTTCGCGTCTGCTGTTATCTTACCGCCGGACTACCGAAACGACTTGCTCAATGATAGCAAGCAACTCACCGAACGGCAGCGTGAGGCCTTGCGTCCGCAGATAGAAAAGGACGCACTCGCATGGGCGGTGGCGGAAGTGACGGCGCAAGAGATAGACGAAATTAATATCCTCAATGCCAGTTTATTAGGTATGCGTCGGGCATTGGCGCAACTCAAGTTGCAACCTGAACATATCTTGGTAGATGGCAATCGTTGGAAACCCTATGTGCCGGAGGGTGGGGTGTTTGAGATTCCGGCACGCACCGTCGTGCATGGCGACGCTACGTATATGTCAATAGCTGCGGCCAGTATTCTTGCCAAAACCTACCGCGACGATTATATGCGTCGGCTACATGAACAGTATCCGCAATATGGTTGGGATAGAAATATGGGTTATCCCACCCAAGAGCACTATGAGGCGTTGCGCCTCTACGGACCTACACCGTATCATCGTAAGACATTTAAGTTAATCAAATAATATGCTCCTCAGTACCATTCAATCTATTTTGCAAGGTATTAGTTCGTTAGAAATTACCACCTCCGAAGATATTGATATACAGTACCTTCTCACAGACTCGCGCCAGTTGGGTAAGGACCCTCGGCACACGCTTTTCTTTGCTATTGAGACGGACAGGAATGACGGCCATCGTTATATTTCCGAACTCAAAGCCAAGGGTGTTCAGGCGTTCGTTACGAGCAATGCGATTGCCGGTTTGCAAGCCATTGCCACGGAGGTGCGCAAGGGCTATACCGGCAAGGTAATCGGTATCACCGGCTCCAATGGTAAGACGGTGGTTAAGGAGTGGCTGTATCAGTTGCTGAAAGAGGACTACGACATCGTTCGCTCCCCCAAGAGTTACAATAGCCAAATCGGTGTTGCTCTCTCTGTTTGGCAACTCTCGTCTCTCAACTATAGCGAAGCGTCCTGTAGCAGTTCTGCTGCGTCCTCTAAACCTAAACTGGCTATCTTCGAGGCCGGCATCAGTCAGCCGGGCGAGATGGGGCGTCTTGAACCGATGATTCGCCCCGACATAGGTGTTATTACGTATATTGGTGCCGAGCATGGTGAAAACTTCCTATCCATCGAGCAAAAGCGCGAGGAGAAGATGAAACTTTTTGCGCATTCATCGGTGGTTGTGGAGGACCCGACTCACCAAAATGCACGTACTTGTGCTGCTGTGATGCGTGCCCTCGATTACGATGAAGAAACCATAGCCGAGCGTATTCTTCGGCAAACCCATGAAACGGTGTTGCAGGTCAATTTATCGGCGTTGGTTGATAATGTGCGCTACTTCCGAAATCTCCTGCATTCATCGACAAAACTCACCTGTATGGTCAAGGCGTTTGCCTACGGTGCCGGCAGCGTGGAAGTCAGTCGCGCGCTGCAGCAGAGTGGGTTAGTGGACTATTTGGCGGTGGCAGTGGCTGATGAGGGGGTCGAACTGCGCAAAGCAGGTATTACGCTCCCGATTATCATCATGGACCCCGAAGTGGCGGCTATGGATTTGATTCTTGAGAATAACCTCGAACCCAATGTGTATTCCTTCCAGAGTTTGGCGAATGTCATAACGGCTGCTCGGCAGAAGGGCTTGGAGAACTATCCTATTCATATTAAGATAGATAGTGGTATGCACCGTTTGGGCTTCTATCGTGAACAAATGCCTGAATTGATTGAAAAACTCTCCCCCGCACAACCTACCGCCTACGACCTACCACCTACCACCTGCACGCTAAAAGTACAATCTGTTTTCAGCCACTTGGCGGGCTCGGACGAAGAGCAGTTTGATGCGTTTACGTTGGACCAAATACACTATTTTGACGATTGTGCGCAAACGCTACAAGCCGGACTTAACTATCCGATTATTAAGCATATATGCAACTCGGCCGGCATTGAACGCTTCAGTGACTATCAGTTCGATATGTGCCGTCTCGGTATAGGGCTTTATGGTTTCTCTTTTGCCGGTGCGCAACTTCGTAATGTATGCACTCTTAAGACCACTATTCTCTCGGTGAAAACGGTCAAAAAGGGTGAAACGATTGGGTATGGTCGTCACACTACGTTAACCGAGGATCGTCAGATTGCCGTTATTCCTATCGGTTATGCCGATGGTTTTGACCGTCGTTTCTCCAATTATGGTGGCGAGGTGCTTATTCGTGGTCAACGTTGTCCTGTGGTGGGTAATGTCTGCATGGACCAAGCCATGGTGGACATCACCGGCACCGATGCCCAAGTGGGCGACTATGTTGAGGTCTTTGGTGACCATCTGCCTTTGCAGGAGTTGGCAGATAAACTCTGCACTATCACTTACGAAATATTAACCTCTGTTTCTCGTCGTGTAACCCGTGAATATTACTACGAATAATTTGACTATTATCGGAATCATCAAAAAATGGTGGTTGCATATTATGGATGTCCTTTGGAATCATGCAAAGAATCATTGGACTTCGTATTTGACGCTTGTCATACTGACATTTTTGTTCGTCTCACAAGAATTTCTATGCTCTGCGGGCTGTTCCGGTGAAGTGCGAGCAAATTTCTGGGCAGCATTCTTTTTAGGAACTATGGTTCTTATTATTCATCGTCCTTGGGTAGATTGGATGATACTTACTTTGGTAACGGTTTGGAACATAACCTTAGTCATATATTACCGAGCCAATGAATTGATATTGGACGGGTATGCCATTTTTATGGCAGGAAATTTGAAAGGTTTTGAACGTTCCATTGATGCGTACATCAATTGGGAAGTTTGGTTATTGGCAATTATACCGGTGTTATATGGCATTTTTCTGCTTTTTATGCCTCGAAAACGTACAATCTTATGGAAAGTTTGGTTGATATGTATGGGACTTGTCGTGTGCGAATGGATGTATGAACGGATACGACATTTTCCTACGGAGTTTTATAGAGAATACAAAGGCAATATTGCTTTTTATTTAGATAATGGAAATTCCGATACGCCTTTCGGACAAGACCATTATTTTGGACGATATGGTGAAAACTGGTTCATCCCCTTTCATGAAGCATATTTTGCAGCAACCTGTGAGGATACACAATTTTTGAAGAATTATTTTTATTCCAGCGGCAGTTTATGCTATTTTCCTACTATGTGGGTATATTATACAGCTCATGTTAATAATATCGTGCAGCCAGTGCCTTACGAAGAACTACAACCCTATTGGAATCCAACACAGACCATCCCTCATCCCAACACCAATGTAGTACTTCTATTGGTGGAAAGTTTAGAAAACTGGCCGTTGAATTTAGGAAATTATAGTCAATATATTGCTCCTAATTTATATAAATTTTGCCAAAACGAACATGTAGCGTATATCCCGAATATTTTGTCTGAAGTTCGACACGGAGTATCTGCAGACGGACAAATGCTCCTCAATACGGGTTTACTGCCCATCCAAAATGGTGCAACCTGTATGTTATATGCCGACAACACGTTTCCTAATATTGCTTCTGCTTATACTTATTCCGCTTTAATTAATCCCCTTAAGGAGAATTCTTGGAATCAAAAATACATGACTCCTGCTTTTGGATATCAAATCGAAATACAACCGGAAAGTGGAGTATATAGTGATATGGAAACTATGCACACCCTCATTCAAGTACTAGATACCATTCATGAGCCATTTTGTGTAATGGGTATAACGTTAGACATGCATACACCCTTTTCTATCGGGAAAAATTTTGATGCTCAGATGCCGAAAGGAATGCCCACATATATGCATGATTATTTGGGCTGTTACCACTATACTGATTCGTGTATAGGATGGTTATTAGATACTATCGGTCAATGCGTAGATATGGAACATACCACCATACTTATTACCGGAGATCATACTATTTTCAAATCCCAACTTTTGTCATCTTTCAGTAAATATGCTCAAGCGTTGAATTTGGATGTTCCAAAATATAAATCATCTTGTCCGTTGATCATTTACAATCCTACCTTCTCTCATCAAAAGATAGAAGGAATATACTACCAAATAGATACCTATCCTACTTTACTGGCTATTCTTGGGTTAAAAGACCATCCTTGGAAAGGATTTGGTATAAATTTATTGGACTCAGTTCAACGAACCCAACGAGATACTGTAGATGAAGCATATTGGTATGATTTATCTAATCGTATTATTCTCAATAATACATTTCAATCCACCAAATGAATCTGAATATACAACATCTGACTATCGGCTATGGCGAGAAGGTGGTGCAGTCCAACCTGACTTTCTCGATGAATACAGGCGAATTAGTGGCTTTGTTGGGTCCCAATGGCTCCGGCAAGACTACATTGCTTCGCACCTTGGCAGGTCTGCAACGGCCTTTGGCAGGGTCGGTCTCTCCTTCCCTGACCGAACGCAATATGGCACTGGTGCTAACCGAGAACGTGAGCTTAGCTACTACCACGGTACACGACATCGTGGCGATGGGGCGTTATCCTTATACCTCTTTCTTGGGTACTTTGTCCGATGAAGACGAGCAAATCATCCGGCTTGCCCTCGAATCTGTTGGCTTTCAACTTTCAACTTTCAACTTTCAACTTTCCACTTTCAATACCCTCTCTGACGGAGAGAAACAGCGTGTGTTGATTGCCAAGGCGTTGGCGCAGCAGACGGACCTCATCTTATTGGACGAACCTACTGCACATTTAGATTTGCCTTCGCGTATGCGCATCTTCCGTTTATTACAATCGCTCGCGCACGAGCAGGACAAGACTATTCTTATTTCGACGCATGAGTTGGATTTGGCTTTGTCGTTTGCGGATACTATCTTGCTGCTGAGTGCAGACGGTTGTCGGTCGTTAGATGTGCAAAATCAACCTCAATCGGCCCTTGTGAGTGCCCTAAATGCAGCTTTTGATATAGATTTTTGCACTTTTTTGCCAAAAAATTTGGTAATATGAAAAAAAAGCAGTACTTTTGCACTCACAAAAGTGTTCTAATTCGCTTGAATTAATTACCAAATTGCAACTCGTTGCGATTTGGAGAGGAAGAATCGCGAGTCGCCTAATTTGCGTCGCAAATTCATTTCGACGAGCGGATTCTGACGAGGGGTATTAGCTCATCTGGCTAGAGCGCGACACTGGCAGTGTCGAGGTGAGCGGTTCGAGTCCGCTATACTCCACTTTCCCCCTAAAATTTTTTACGTATGAAAAGGCATTTTCTTTTTTTAGCCCTCGCAACGATTACCTCGTTAAGCGTGTGGGGCGAGACTCAAACTGCTACATGGCGTACCCAAAACTGGGCAAGTGGTGAAACTACCGTTACAGAAAATTCGCTCCCCGGATTGGGCGCGTCCAATATGGTTACCCAAAACGGTGTAACGTTTATTTCCGATATGGAACTTATCAAAGAAGCTAATATCTATGGCGATTGGTGGGGTTGGACTGCCTATCGTGCTACTGGCGGCTCTGCTATTGACTTAACGGCGGCTGACGGATGGTATATCAAGGAGATTACCGTCTCTTGCTGCGCTTATAATGCATCTTCTCCGGCTGAGTTTAAGTTGGATTGTTATGATCAGTCGGGTGGTTATGTCATAGCCGGTGGTATGTATGACCTTACCTGTTCTCCCATCGGTACCGAGACACCTTGTTCGATAACGACCATTCCTGTAGGCACTCATTACGCCAAGATTTACAACGCGACTACCAATGATACGTGGCAGCATTGGATTTATGCCATTACGGTGGTTATTGAGAAAGAGGAAACACCGGTTGGTCCTATTACCCCGTATTTGGTGTTCAACGACGGAACCTATTACGTAGGCACTGACGGCCTGAATTTGGCTACGTTGCATGGTGATTTCCCAAGGGGGAATATTACCTACAAGGTCAAAGATGCCAATGGAACGGGTGCTGCTATCTCGGGTTTCTACTTTACGGCTACCACTGCCGGTACGGCTACCGTAACGGCTACGCAAGCTGCTGTTGAGGGTAAATACAACGAGGTTTCTGTAGATGCCACCATCACTGTTGTAAATGTTGCCTACGCGGTATCTATCGACTTTGCCGAACTGGCTGCTTCCGGCTCGGATATTGCTACTACGCTGGCTAATAGCAATTATATGATGTCTTCTCTGAATAGTGTTTCGTGGGACAGTCAGGGTTATGACGCTCCCGATACGGGCTTGAAGACAGAATACGGCGACCGGGACTTCTCCTTCTTCGTGCCGGCTAATAGTCAGGTTACCATTACGCTGGGTAACTGGCAAGGTGGTAACGGTACTGCCGAATTATATGCTAATGGTGTTAAAGTGGCAGATATAGCAGGCAACACCGCCAATGGCCCTTATGCTACCACTGAGATGACCCAATTTGTGATAAAGATTGTAAATCCTTTCTGGTCGGTTCTTAAGAAGATTGATATTGTTGCTCCGGAAGATCCTACTGTCCTGCCCACTATGAAGGCCAATACCCCTGTGCGCAAGGTAATGCGTGATAACCGTCTCTATATCCTCCACGATGGCGATGTAAGGGATATTTTGGGCTTTTAATTGTGCCTTGTTTTTTCTATTAGCGCAGCGTTCTATTAGCATCGCGTTCTATTAGGGCTCCACCCGTTCAATTAGGCGACTTTGTCGCCGTTCTATTAGTTTGCGTTCATTTAGGCGCTTGCGCCTCCACCGTGCATTGTGCATTGTCCACCGTCAACCGCCCTCATCACCCCCTCATCCTTCGTGTATCTCGCCACACAGAATGGCGCGACCCTTGCGGTCACGCTGGCGACAGCCACCGCCCAAATGAGCGTACAGGGTAGCGAGTGGGCGCAAAAAAAAGCCACTAATTTTTAGAGATGCCTTTAGGACTGTTTTTTGCTTGCTTTTTGGGTGTTTTTTGAGTCGACCGTCATTCGACACTCATTCGACGGTCATTAGACCCTCTCTGTCCCCCCCCCCCCCCCCCCCCCCCCCCCCCCCCCCCCCCCCCCCCCCCCCCCCC
>JAKSNJ010000022.1 GCA_024399965.1 Paludibacteraceae bacterium | reverse complement strand
GAAGGTAAACTCTCCAATCCTTGTGATGGTGTTGGGAAGAGTAATAGAGGTCATTTCGGTGCAATTTTTAAAAGCATTATTATTAATCTCTGTGACATCACCATCGGAAAAGTTGATATAACCCACACCGTTTACAAAGGTGTGATTACTAACACTCGGAGTAAATGCATCACCCCCAATGGGTAATGCTGCCGTTGCCGTGTAAGTAATTTGGTTTGCCCACAGTCCTGCGCATAGCGTCAGGGCAGCGATAAATGTAAGTAATTTTTTCATATCTCTTTACTTTTTAATATACCCGACATTAGTTGGTTTGTAGAGTATGACGGTGGTGGTGCCGTCGGTTACCTCTACCGCCGTGCAGCCGGTGCAAGGAGTGCCCATTGTACCGAGGGCTTCGGCTTGACCTTCTTCTTTGCCGATTTGTACAGAAGTGATGACGGTCATAATCTTTTCCCTTATTTCATCAATTCCAGGTTTTGCATCAGGTCCCCCTCTTAGAATGTCATTAAAAGCGCCATCTATCCATTGATTGATTTCTGTATTCTGAATACCTTGACGGGCAGTTTGAATCAAGAAAAGGGCATTAATCTTGGTTAAGGCAAAAGTCTTGATAGAGTTAACGACCTCCTCGGTCGTGGCTTCACCAACCTCCGTTTTGGCAGCGGTAGCAACCCCAAGAATATCGGTATCGGTGACACCAAGGATAGCTAATTCAATTTCCTCAACAGCAGCGGTTTTGGCATCATCCAATTCGTTTGCCCACAGTCCTGCACATAGCGTCAGGGCGGCAAATAAAATAGTTAGTTTCTTCATTTGTTTAATATTTAGTTAGTTATTAGATTCAATTATTTTGTGTGTCACAGCGCTTTGCGCTGCAAAGGTACAACAAAAATTTGGCATACGCAAACAAATTTTCACTTTTTTGGGGCTCTAAGCATTTTTTTTTGTAAAAAATGTAACCTTTTTGGAAAAAGTTCGTAATCAGAATAATAGAGGTCGCGTTCAGCAACAGGTTCGCAATAGTTGATACTGCTACGCTTAATCAACGGGCGACCAGTGCTTCCGCTCTCCCCATGCGAACAAGTTCTTTGGGGACCCAAAAAATAAAAAAAGGAGAGTGAAAGAGGGGTTGGAGAGGGTCGAATGAGGGTCGAATGACCCTCGACCGACGGTCGGCTCAAAAAAGTAAGAAAAATTTGCGTATGTCAAAAAAAAAGTGTACTTTTGCAAATCGAAACAAATGGGAGACATTTATGCAGACGAAACCTATTTTTATGGAATCATGGTGGCTGGACGCCGTGTGCGCCGGTAAACATTGGGAGGAAATACTGCCCAATATGCCATGCCTAATCAATAAACGTTGGTGGATGCGCTACGTGGTAATGCCACAAATGACACAAATAGGGGGAATGTGGGGAATGGAGAATGGAGAATGGAGAATGAAGAATGGAGAATGCATGGTGAGGGAGATAGATGCTAAACTGCGGGGCATGAAACTGGCCTACTACTACCAACAATACCCGGTGGGTAGTCCGTTGCCACAGCTGTTCAAACCATTAGGTTACAAAGTAAAAGAACGCGTTACCTATCGCATAGATGACTTGAGCGACTTGGACGCCGTGATGCACCGTTTTTCCAAAAACAAGAAACGCCAATTGCAGAAAGCGTTGACACTGAACGTAGAACGTGGCATGAGTGCCGAAGCATTCTATCGTTTTCACACCGGTTGTATGACCGCCCGTAACCGTCAGCCCAGTTATAGTCGCGAGTTTTTGCTGGTATTAGAGCGCAAAGCACGTCGCTTGGGCTGCTGCGAGACGCTCCGTATCACGAACATGGACGGCGACACCTGCGCTGCTGCTTTTGTAGTTTGGGACAGCGAGTACCTCTATTACCTTATTCCCTGCTACTCACCTATGCACAAAGACACAGGCGCCGGCGCACGACTGGTATTTGAGGCCATCAAATTAGCGAAAGAGAAAGGGCTGAAATTTGACTTTGAGGGCAGTATGAAACGGGGCATAGCCAACCACTACAAACAATTCGGCAGCACCCCTGCCACTTACTACAGCGTGAGCAAAGTGTATAAGTGGTATTTTTACATTGCGCTACTAATCAACCGTTTACGCATAGCCAAGTTCGGAATATGAGGATACTGTTTCTTCAAACCGCTCACCCAAGAAAAGACGACAGGGTATGGTATCACCAGCGTGCCTATCTATTGGCACAAGGTGATGAAGTAGAGGTTTGCTCTACGTGGGGAGAAGAACGTTGGTGGAAGAAAATTCGCCAAGCGGTAAGAGCGATTAAGCACTATGAGCCGGACATCGTAATAGCAGATACGCCCTTTGCCGTATTGGCGGCATACCGTTATCAAAAAGTAGTGTGGGACATCACGGAGTTCTACCCCTCGAAAAAAGATATTCACGGCGGTCGGGCGGTGGCAGGTATCATGCGCCACGTCAAAAAACAAATCGGCAGATGGGCAGCCAAGCACTGTTCGGGCATTATGTACGGCGAGCAAGGCAAGATAGCGCCCTATATGCCCACCAAGTGCCCCGTACTCAGATTGCCCTATTACCCCTCCGCCGAGTATATTCCCTATCACGTGCCACGCACGATCAATCGTGTAGTCAAACTGCTCTATGCAGGGTATCGCACCACAGACAAAGGTTGGGACAACGTGACGGCAGCCGTACGCATTTGCCAAGAACAAATGCCAAACATAGATTGGCAATTAGACACTATGCAAGGCGTTGATTATGAAGAATTTTGCAGTGGATTGAGCAAGTATGATTTATTTCTTGACTTGCGTCAGATAGATGAGGAAAACACCCAATGTCTGCCCATTAAACTCTTCTATTACATGGCGGCCGGCAGACCGTCTGTCTATAGCCGACTGAGTGCTATTGTGGCTTCCGTGCCGGAAGTAGAGCGTTGCGTGAGTTTGGTCAATCCAAGCGACCATCAACAGGTGGCACAAGCCATCATGCGATATGCCACCGATGCGGATTATTACCGACTGCATGCTCTCAACGCTCGCCAGTTGTACTTGTCGCACTACACATGGGAGTCCATCGCCCCCGATATGTACCATTTTATACACAGTTTATGAGCAATCTTTTCCAAAAGTGCAACTTTTCTCTAAAAAATCGGTCAATAATTTGCGTATTTGAAAACTTTTGCGTATCTTTGCAGTCCGAAATTGGAGTATAATCTAAATATCATCGTAATATGCAACTAAAAAAGAATCCCAACGCCAGCTTAGAGGACAAGAAGTTTACGTATGTGCTTCTGGGCTTTGTATTTGTGCTGAGCGTGTGCTATGTCGCCTTGGAGTGGACGGAAAAGGAAGTTACCAAGTACGAGGTTGCTGATACCGAATTTGCCTTTGAGGAGGAAATTGACATTCAGCAAACCAGTCAAGATATTACTCCTCCGCCTCCACCACCAGCCGTACAAGAGGTAGAAGTGCTGAATGTAGTGGAAGACGATGTCGAGACCGAAGAAATCAACATCAACACCGAGGACGACAAGACCGAAGTGGTGATACAGGCACCCGTTGAGGTTCAGGAAGAAGAAGAGGAAGATAACGTCGTATTCGTCATTGTAGAGAACAACCCAGAGTTCCCGGGCGGTACACAAGCCATGATGAAATACCTGAGCGAGAATATCAAATACCCCGTTATTGCACAGGAAAACGGTATTCAAGGTCGTGTAATCTGCCAATTCGTGGTGAACAAAGACGGTTCGATTGTAGATATCAACGTGGTTCGTAGCGTTGACCCGTCGCTGGACAAAGAGGCCATTCGCGTCATCAAGTCCATGCCTAAGTGGAAACCGGGTAAACAACGCGGTAAACCCGTACGTGTAAAATTCACCCTGCCGGTTGTCTTCCGGTTACAATAAGTGGATGTAACAATACAAGATATTACGTATTGCAAGAATGTCGGTGCCCGTCGTGCCGACATTCTTCGTAAAGAGCTGAAAGTGCATACCGCAATGGATATGCTCCGTCAGTACCCGTATCGGTATGTCGATCGCAGTAAGTTCTACACGATAGCCCAAATCGAGGACGAAGATACAGCAGTACAAATCAAGGGTGTTATCACCGAGTGGCACCCCATCGGCGTGGGCAAGGCGCAACGTATCAGCGCCACGTTCAACGATGGCAGTCACACCTGCGAATTGGTTTGGTTTCAAGGCATCAAGTACCTTAAACTGATGCTCAACACCCCCTACCTGCTCTTTGGTAAGCCCTCACGCTTTAATCACGAGTGGAACTTCGTACACCCCGAACTCACCCCCATGGACAAAGTGACGCCGGAGATGACACAAGGGTTAGAGCCCATGTACGAGACCTCCGAAGCCATGAAACGGTGCGGACTGAACAGTAAAGGTATGCGCCAAACGATGGCTGCCTTGGTGACTGAGATTCGTGAATCAGGCGTACCCGAAACGATAGGACTGGACGTAGTACAACAGTGGCACCTGTGCGGTTTGACCGAAGCACTGGTCAATGTGCATTTCCCCAAGGACATAGCCGCCATGCAGAAAGCACGTGAACGGCTCAAGTTCGAGGAACTGTTTTTTATTCAGTTGCATATCTTACGGCAAAAGAAAAAACGCGAGCAGAAAGAGGGTTATCAGATGCCTATTGTGGGCAAGTGTTTCAACCGTTTCTACAAGGACTATCTGCCGTTTGCGCTGACAGGTGCGCAGAAGCGCGTGGTGAAAGAGATCTGGGAGGACATGCGAAGCGGCAAACAAATGAACCGTCTGCTGCAAGGAGACGTAGGTTCGGGCAAGACTTTAGTGGCGCTACTATGTGCCCTATTGGCCAAAGATAACGGTTTTCAGACCTGTATCATGGCCCCCACCGAGATACTTGCCAACCAACACATGGACACCCTGACCAAGTTGCTGCAGACAATGCCCGAGGTCCGTGTTGCCCTACTGACCGGTTCCACCACCAAGAAACAACGCGAGCCCCTGCACGCCGCATTGCAAGCAGGCGAGATAGATATACTAATAGGTACGCACGCGCTCATAGAAGACGAGGTGCAATTTGCCCGATTGGGGTTGGTCATCATTGACGAGCAACACCGCTTTGGCGTAAAGCAACGCAGCAAACTGTGGAACAAAAGCGAAATTGCGCCACATGTGTTGGTGATGACCGCTACGCCTATTCCTCGCACACTGGCGATGACGGTACACGGTGATTTGAGTACCAGCATCATCGATGAACTGCCCCCCGGACGCAAACCGATACAGACATTCCATTACTCGATTCAGCAGCGAAAGAGTATTAACGATTTTATTCGCAAGCAGGTGGAGGCAGGACGGCAGGTTTACGTGGTGTATCCCTTGATTAAGGAAAACGAAAAATTAGACTTGCAGGACCTACAAAACGGATACAACACCCTATGCGACACCTTCCCCAACTACCGTATTTCGATGGTACACGGGCAGATGAAAGCCAAAGACAAAGACGAGCAGATGCGGCGGTTTATATCAGGCGAGACGCAGATTTTGGTAGCCACTACCGTGATTGAAGTCGGCGTGAACGTACCCAATGCCAGCGTAATGATTATCGAAAACGCCGAGCGCTTTGGACTCAGCCAGTTGCACCAGTTACGCGGACGCGTCGGTCGTGGCGCGGAACAGAGTTTTTGCGTACTGCTGACTAAGATGGAGATTGCCAAAGAAACGCGCCAGCGCATGAATATCATGGTGGCTACCAATGACGGATTTCGCATCGCCGAAGCCGATCTACAACTACGCGGACCGGGCGATATGGACGGTACACTACAATCGGGCTTACCCTTTGACCTACACATAGCCAGTTTGGCAACGGACGGACAAATCCTGCTGCAAGCACGTCAAGCCGCCTCAGCCATATTAGACCAAGACCCCAATTTGACAGACGAGCACAATGCCATCTACAAACGGCAATTAGACCGTTTGCGCATTGAGACGGGGCACTATTCGGACATCTCGTAACATACAAAAAAGCTCCTCCGAAACGGAAGAGCTTTTCTGTTAGCTGAATTTTCTTGGAGTGCTCCAAACACTTACTTACGAATACCCAACTCTTTGATAATGGCACGGTAACGCTCAATGTCTTTTGCTTTCAAGTAATCCAGCATACGACGACGTTTACCAACCAAACCCGTCAGGGCGCGCTCGGTACCGAAGTCCTTGCGGTTCTGCTTCAGGTGCTCAGTGAGGTGGTTAATACGGAAAGTGAACAAGGCGATTTGGCTCTCAGCCGAACCGGTGTTCTTGGCATCTTTACCATATTGGGCAAAGAGCTCAGCTTTTTTTTCAGAAGTCAAATACATGACATTTGTTATTATTTGGTTAAACAATCACGGCTGATGCAATATCTATCGATGAGAACATCGCCGCATTTCTTACGTTCCAACCACAAATCGGGTGATTGGACTGCAAAGGTACTGCTTTTTTTCGAAACTACCAAATTTTTTAATCAAAAAATGACTTTTTTGGCACAAATAGGGGCAGATAAGAAGAGTGATGCAGACTGATTGAACTTATCTGCTGCCTCGGTGGTAAGATAGCGAACAGTGCCCTCATTCGTCAAATCGTGCGCTATCTCGAGATGCCGCAGCAGGTAATCCTCTAAAGAGCGTGCCACAATATCCCCCTGCTCAACCAACTGAATATCACTGCGTTGCATAGCAGCCAAACACTGCTGAATCTTAGGCAGCAAGAGCGGATAGTGGGTGCAACCAAGAATAACAGTGTCCATCAATGGGTCTTGTGCCAAAAGGGCATGTAGGTACTTGTCCACAAAATAGTCCGCCCCAATGCCGGTATGCTCGCCCGACTCAATCAACGGTACCCACATAGGGCACGATTGTTGGACGATTGACGGTGGACAATGCACAATGCACGATGCTTGGTGTTGGCTGAAGATTTTTTCGAGTTCGAGCACATAACTTTGAGAAGATACAGTACCGGGGGTGGCCAGAATGCCGATATGGCCGTTCCGCGTCAAAGAAGGCACCGCCTCCACCGTGGGACGAATAACGCCCAACACACGCACTTGGTCAGGGTCTATGTCGCGCTGCTGAATCGAGCGCAGCGCCTTAGCCGAAGCCGTGTTGCACGCCAAAATGATAAGGCGACACCCCTGCTGCTGCAAGTAGCGGACCGCCTGAAGGGTGTAGTCATAAATGACCTCAAACGAACGCGTACCGTACGGAGTACGCGCATTATCGCCCAAGTAGAGATAATCGTACTGCGGTAAGTGCTGACGCATCTTGCTCAAGATGGTCAGTCCGCCATAGCCACTATCAAAAACACCTATTTTCATTGTTTGCGCTGCAAAAGTACAAAAAAATTTGGAAATATGCAAATAATTTTGTATCTTTGTCGCGTAAATTGATTAATAGCGTCGAATTAAGAATTTAAATTATACGATTATGAAATTTAATGTATCAAGTACCAAATTGTTTGCACAATTGCAGGCATTGAGTCGTGTTATCGCATCGAAGAACAGTTTAGCCATTTTGGAAGATGTATTGTTTGACCTGAACGGTCAGGTATTGACTATGACCGCATCGGACGGTGAAACCACTATCCGTACCGCCTTGGACGTAGAAAACGCCGAAGGTAACGGCAAAGTAGCTTTTGGCGCTAAACTGATGTTGGAGACCCTCAAAGAGTTCCCTGAGCAACCACTAAGTTTCCAAATAGATGACCAAAACTATAGTTTGAACATCACCAGCAGCAACGGCACCTACAGTTTTGTAGGTCAAAACGGTAACGAGTACCCCGAAATGGTGGTTGAAGACGAACAAAACAACACCTTCACGATGGGCGCTGACGTCCTGCTGAACGCTATCAACAAGACCATCTTCTGCACCGCAGATGACGAGTTACGTCCCGTAATGAATGGTATTTATTTTGACTTGCAAAACGACCACATCACGATGGTTGCTACCGATGCTCACCGTTTGGTACGCTACTCCAATAGCAGCATTCACGCTGACCAGCCACTGAGTTTCATTCTGCCTAAAAAACCTGCTATCCTACTCAAGAACGTGTTGAGCAAAGAAGCAGAAGATGTGGTAGTAACGTTTGGTGCCCGCAATGCGAAGTTTGAGTTTGGTCGCACGCTGATTGTATGCCGCCAAATTGAAGGTCGCTTCCCCAACTACAATGCCGTTATTCCTCAGAACAACCAAAACAAAGTGGTGATAGACCGTATGACGTTGATTAATGCTTGTAAACGTGTAGCCGTATTCGCCAATACAGGTACCAGTTTGCTCAAATTGGCTTTGAGCGAGAACCAACTGACTATATCTGCACAAGATATTGACTTCTCGACTTCTGCTGAGGAAACCGTTGCTTGCTCCTATGCAGCCACCCCAATGGCAATTGGCTTTAAGGCACCTTTCCTGATTGAGATATTAGGTCAAATCGAGAGCGACGAAGTCATGCTTGAGCTTTCCGACCCTGCTCGTGCCGGACTGATTCTGCCTGTTGAGAATAAGGAGGAAGAAGATGTGCTGATGTTGCTCATGCCAATGCTTCTGAACGACTAATGCTTCAATTTGTAAATTTGTAAATGAAACTTCAATTGACTCGTCCTCTCGTCTTCTTTGATTTGGAGACGACAGGACTGAATATAGGTACTGATCGCATTGTCGAAATCAGTTATCATAAAGTTTATCCTGACGGAACCGCCGAGGGCAAGACCTTGCGCGTTAAACCAATGATGACGATGATGGGACAAGAGATGCAAATGCACATATCCGATGAAGCGTCGGCGGTGCATGGTATCAAAGACGAGGACCTTGCTAACTGCCCTACTTTCAAAGAGGTGGCACCTGAATTAGCCAATGTTTTTCGCGACAGCGATATAGCCGGATATAACTCCAACCACTTTGATGTACCCATGCTGGCAGAGGAATTTCTGCGTGTGGGCGTAGAGATAGATTTGATGAAATGCAACCGCATCGATGTCTTCACTATCTTCCAACGTAAAGAGCCACGCAACTTGACGGCTGCGTATCAGTTCTACTGTGGCAAAGACCTGACACAAGCACACTCGGCCAATGCCGACACGATGGCAACCTACGAGGTACTGATGGCGCAATTAGAGCGTTATGACGACGTGCCCACTACCGTGAAGGAATTACAGGAATTTACGGCCGGCAAGAACGAGTTTGCAGACTTTGCCGGACGTATTGCCTTGGACCAAGAAGGAGTAGAGATATTTAATTTCGGCAAATACAAAGGCATGCGCGTACGCGACGTTTTCCGTCGTGATACGGGCTACTATGGGTGGCTGATGAACGGCGACTTCCCACAATACACCAAGAATGTATTTATGCGTATTTACCTAACCACCAAAGGATGAGAGCATTATCACAACAAGAAATAACTCAATTGCAGCAACAGGGTTGCAGTGCAGAGGATTGGACACAAATTCAAGTAAGTGAGCAATTTGACCCACAATATGTGGAAGATGCCCATTTTTCAGGACCTGTCACTATCGGTGCTTTTCATCGCGAGTTTGACTTACCCGGGGGACTGAAGATTCACTCCGGCATTGCTCATGCACGTATTCACAACTGCGAAATAGCCGATGATGTGCATTTGTGGAACATCCACAACTATATCGCTAATTACCGCATTGGGAGGGGTACCTGTATCGAGAACGTGAATGCTATCTTGGTAGAGGGGAAATCAACATTCGGCAACGGCGTTCGCGTGCCGGTGATGAACGAAGGCGGTGGACGCGAGATTCCTATTTTTGACCACCTGAGTGCCCACTTGGCATATATACTGACCCTCTATCGTCATCGTACCGAGATGGTACAGGTAATGGAGAAGATGATTGACGATTATGCACAATCCATTGCGTCCGATATGGGCGAGATTGGCGAAGAAGTACGCATTCTCAACTGCGGCAGTATTAAAAACGTCCGCATAGGCGATTATACCCAAATAGGAGGTACCAGTCGTCTGAAAAACGGAACAATTAACTCCAACGCTGCCGCCCCTGTCAAATTAGGAAGTGGTGTAAAGTGCACGGACTTTATCATCTCATCAGGCGTGGAGATATTGGACTCCACCATTGTAGATAAGTGCTTTGTGGGACAGGGGTGTACATTTGACAAACACTATTCGGCCGGCGAGAGTTTATTCTTCAGCAACTGCCAAGGTATGCACGGCGAAGCATGTGCTATTTTTGCGGGCCCCTACACGGTAACGCACCATAAATCGACATTGTTGATTGCCGGTATGTTCTCGTTCCTCAATGCAGGTTCGGGCAGCAACCAGTCCAATCACATGTATAAATTAGGTCCTATTCACCAAGGTATCGCAGAACGTGGAGCCAAGACAACCTCCGATTCGTACCTGTTGTGGCCAAGCAAGATAGGCGCGTTCTCGTTGGTTATGGGGCGACATACCCATCACGCAGACACATCTTCTCTGCCTTTCTCATACTTGATAGAAAATAATTCGGAGACATACATCGTTCCGGCAGCCAACTTACGGACGGTGGGTACGATTCGTGATGCACAAAAATGGCCTAAACGTGATAACCGCAAGGACCCCAATAAATTAGACCAAATCAACTTTAACCTACTCTCCCCCTACACAGTACAAAAGATGGTACAAGGTGTGGAAGTATTGGATGATTTGAAAGCCATTAGTGGAGCCAACACCGATGAGTACGGGTACAAGAATTGCAAAATACGCAACTCGTCCCTCAACCATGGTAGAGAGTTGTATCGCATCGGTATTGTTAAGTTCCTTGGTAACTCCCTCATCTCCCGCATAGAGCAACACACATTCTCCACACTTGCCGAATTGAGACAGGCCCTGAAGCCGGACACCGAAATCGGTAGTGGTGAGTGGATAGACTTAGCAGGACTGATTGCACCTAAGAGTGCCGTATCGGCATTGATGGACGATATCGAAAACGGCAAGATGACTTTGGAGAGCGTGCAACAGCGCTTTGTAGATATTCACACCAATTACTACATCTATGAGTGGACGTGGGCATTACAACTGCTTGAAAAAGAATGGGGTTGCAGCGTAGATGAAGTCAACGTCAGCCACTTGCAGAAGACCATTCAAGATTGGCAACAGGCCGTTGTACGATTGGACAAAATGGTATATGAAGATGCCAAGAAAGAATTTGATTTGAATAGTCAAACCGGTTTTGGCGTAGATGGTGATGCCAGTCAGCAAAAAGCCGACTTTGAGTCAGTACGCGGTAAGTTTGAAAGCAACCCCTTTGTGCTGGCAGTGAACGAACATATCGCACGCAAAACCACACTTGGACAAAATATATTAACCCGTTTACAACAACTCTAACTTGCAACCAGCTACACTTACCATCTTAGGGTCCGGCAGTGCACTACCAACATGGCAGAACTCCCCCAGCGGACAGATATTGACCATCGGCGACAAGTCGTTTATGATAGATTGTGGGGAAGGTATCCAATTGACGATGCGTCAAATGGGCATCAAAACGGCACGTTTATACAGTATTTTTATTTCGCACTTACACGGCGACCATTGCTTTGGACTATTGGGACTGCTAACCACGTTAGATATGATGGGGCGCACGCAACCGATGCATATTTATGCACATGCTGACTTGGAGAAACTGCTGCGCCCAATGCTGAAGTACCACCTGCAAGATATGAAATATGAGGTGATTTTTCATGCTGTTCATCCACGCAAACGCGAAGTTATCTTCTCGGACCACACGGTGACGGTAGAGACTATCCCTCTCAAACACAAAGTGCCTTGCTGCGGTTTCCTTTTCTACGAACACCATCGGCAAATAGACCCTGTAACGGGAGTAATGAGTTACCCTATGCACAAACGGTATGCCTACTGCTCGGACACGATGTACAAAGAAAATAACATACCGCAGTTGGAAGGTGTAGATTTGCTCTTTCACGAGGCGACATTTACACAACAATGGGAGTCACGTTGTAAACTGACAATGCACTCCACTACCCATCAGGCAGCCACCATGGCACAGAAAGCCAAGGTGGGACAACTGATGATAGGACATTACTCGTCACGTGAGGACGACCACAATGTCTTCTTGGAAGAAGCAAAAGAGGTATTTCCTAATACAATATTGGCTGTAGAACGGCAGCAATATGAGTTTTAAGCAAGATGAAATCAACGATTCAATATGAGTGTTCGGCATGTGGTGCCAAGGTGCCTCAGATGCTTGGCCGCTGTCCCGTCTGCGGTGAGTGGGGAACCATTGAGGAAACAACCAACGAATATATCGGACATTCCGGTAAATCCGGTTTCTCCGGCAGGACAAAGAGTTCCCAACCCAAACGCTTGCACGAAATAGAGACACAAGCCGAAACACGCATAGATATGCATTGCGGAGAATTGAATCGTGTGTTGGGGGGCGGTTTGGTGCCGGGCAGTTTGGTGCTATTGGGAGGAGAACCCGGAATAGGTAAATCGACCCTTGCTCTGCAAGTGCTGATGCAATTAGGTGAGAGCAAGACGCTCTATGCCAGCGGAGAGGAGTCTCTTCGACAACTCAAACTGCGTGCCGAACGCTTGGCAGGAGAACCGAAAAATCTGTTTTTGATAAGCGAGACCAACCTTGAGCGTATTCTGCAGCAAGCCAAAGAGTTGCAACCAGAATTGGTGGTCATCGACTCGATACAAACGATTGGCACTGAAGCCATTGATGCCACAATTGGTTCCATCAGTCAGGTGCGCGAGTGTGCAGCACGTATTTTGGAGTTTGCCAAAACCGAAAATATCCCCTTCCTCATCGTGGGACATATCACGAAGGATGGCAGTTTGGCAGGACCAAAGGTGTTGGAACATATCGTAGATACCGTGCTGCAGTTTGAGGGCGACCAACACTATATGTACCGCATCTTGCGGGCACAAAAGAACCGCTTTGGTTCGACATCTGAATTAGGTATTTTTGAGATGCGTCAAGACGGTTTGCGCGAAGTGAGCAATCCCAGCGAGTTACTCCTTTCGACCAACCACGAAGGACTGAGCGGTATCGCCATCGCTGCAGCCGTAGAGGGTGTGCGTCCGCTATTGATAGAGGTGCAAGCATTAGTCAGCACTGCTGCATACGGCACACCACAACGCTCGTCAACCGGCTTTGACAGTCGGCGACTGAACATGTTGCTTGCCGTGCTGGAGAAACGCGTGGGATTTAAGTTACAACTCAAAGACGTGTTTATCAATATTGCCGGCGGTCTGCGTATTAACGACCCTGCCATTGATTTACCTATCTTAGCGGCTATTCTGTCCTCGAATATGGACATTGCGTTAGACCGAGAGGCATGTCTGACAGGCGAGGTAGGTTTGGCCGGTGAAATACGTCCTATCAACCGTATCGAACAGCGTATTCAGGAAGCACAGAAACTCGGATTTAAGCGCATTATCATCCCTGCCGGACAACAATATACAAAACAAGGACTGACCATAGAGGTAGTCCCCGTTAAGAAAGTTGCTGACGCTTTTCGATTACTTTTCAAGTGAAAATGTGAAGGTGCCACATAAGTTGCCGTCAATGAAAAAGTCGGCAGTATAGGTACCTTGTTGCAAGATTTCCTCGACCGACCAGTACATGGTGGCGGTCAATTCTTCCCCTGCATATTCAAGGGACTGGCGCACCGAATAAGGCACTTGACCATTCTCGTACTCAAACAGGTGGTTGGGATTCTTTTGCATTACCTCACCGTCCGGACGACGGATAGACAGATACACCATTTTCTCCCCGGGCTCGCAGGTTATGTTGCGCTGAATGGTGTAGGTAAATTGAATTTTCTGAATGGCGTTAAAGACCGATGTTTTGCGGTCACGCTTGTTGAGCGGAAGAACGCTGAAATTGCTAACCTGCAACATAGCAGCACGTGTCACCACCTTGGTCAGGTGCGTATTCTCCTCCGAGAGTTGCGTATTAACTTGCGTAATCTGCTGATTCTCTATACGATACTGCTGATTCTCCTGCGTGAGACGCTGATTGGTATTGTTCAGCGAATCGATTTGGCGCACGTAACCCACCATCACGGCACGGACGGTAGCCAGCTCTTTTTTGAGGGCAGCAATACGGCGAGCATTGGTTACCTTGGTGATACGCAGTTCCTCCAACAAGTCACGCACACGCTGCTGCTCCTTGGCAAGTTGATCCTGCAAGGAGTCGTTTTGGATATCCATCTGCTGATAACCGTCAAACTGTATGGCAAGGTCCTCGTACTCGTCCTCCAACGCCTCTTTTTCAAATTCCAATTGCTCTACCATCTCGTTCATTTGCTGCTTTTGGCGCATCGTAAATGCCACAAGCGCCACAATAGCAACGAGCAAGATGATGATTAAAGAAATAATCAGTGGTTTTTTATTCATAATACAGGCAGTATTTTTTCCAATTGGTTACCGCGCGAGCCCTTGATAAGGACACGGCACAACTCCAACGGATGCTGTTTCAAATAGTCGATTAACTCATTCACGTCGTGGAAGATAGGATACGGAGCCGTTGTGGAGCGGTATTCCTCTCCCACCAAATAGACCTGCTTTACCTTGCGCTCCAACAACATGTTGACGATGTTCTGGTGCTCGGTGTGGCTGTATTCGCCCAACTCACGCATCTCGCCAAGAATGAAAACAGAGGATTTTTGTGTAGTCGAAAGTCGAGAGTCGAAAGTAGAAAGTTCGTTGCAGAAGGACTGAATAGAGGCGGTCATCGAGGTGGGGTTGGCATTGTAGGCATCAATGACAAGTTCGTTTTTGTCGGTAGTCATTGCCTGTGAACGATTGTTGGTGGGACGGTAGGCACGAATCGCCTCAACGGCTACCTTGCGCTTAATCCCAAAATGCTCTGCCACACACAAAGCAGCAGATATGTTTTCGGCATTATAATCACCCACCAAATGCGTCTTGGTCAACATAGGCAAAGTAGTGTAACCTATGCTTGATGTTATGTTGATGTTATGTTCTTGACCCGCGGTTTGAAGCATTTTTTGCAGGTACTCATTGTCCTCGTTGATGAAAATTCCTTTGGTCGTTTCGGGGTGCGCCAAGAGGTAATCGTACAGCTCCGCCTTGGTACGCTGCACGCCCTCAAAGGACCCAAAGCCCTGCAAGTGAGCGCGACCGACATTGGTAATGAGCCCATAGTTGGGCTCGGCTACCTCCACCAGTTCTTTGATGTCACCCGGGTGAGAGGCGCCCATCTCGACGATGGCCAATTCGTGCGCGCGCGTTATTTGTAATAAGGTAAGAGGCACGCCCAGAGAATTGTTGTAATTGCCCTGCGTGTAGTGCAGTTTATACATGGTAGATAACACGGCAGCCGTGAGTTCCTTGGTAGTGGTTTTGCCGTTCGTACCCGTGATGGCAATGATGGGCAGCCCCAATTCACGTCGCCAAGCACGTGCCAAGTCTTGGAGTTCAGCCAAGGCATTCTCGCCCTTAATGACATAGGCGGCACCCTGCTCGATGGCCTGCTCCACAAAGGCATTTCCGTCAAAGTGCTCCCCCTTGAGGGCAACAAAGACACAACCGGCAATTACCTGCCGGCTGTCCGTTGTCACAAAAAGTGACTCCTTATCTTTTATGAGAAAATCCCAGTTCATTTCTTATTCGGTAATTCAAGGCCGTAACCTTTTTTCTGGTCCTCAATCTTCAGCAAGAGCGTGCAAATGAGCGCGAACACGCCAAAGGAAGCGAAGATAATCATCGGTACAGTGAAACCGCCGGTGCGGTCAATCACCCAACCAATGAGCAGGGGAACGAGGGCTAAACCGACATTCTGTACCCAGAAAATAAGGCAATATGCCGAGCCAAGCACTTTCTCGTCTATTATCTTCGGCACGCTTGGCCACAAGGCAGCAGGTACGAGCGAGAAACTAACACCCAACACAGCAATCAACATCACTGCAAACCATTTGGCCGGATAGAGCGGCAAGATGAAGGCGAAGCACAAGTGGCACACCAGCATGATAGTGGCACCTATAGCCAACATGGTGGCACCCTTGCCCTTGAAGTCAAGGAACGCGCCCAAGAAAGGTGTGAGAACCATCGCCAAAAGCGGGAAGAAAGAGAACAGACCGGCAGCCGACGTGGGGTCTATCATCAGCGTCTCACTCAGGAAACGCGCCGCATATTTCTGGAAGGGGAAGATGCCCGAATAGAAGAGTACGCACAGCAACGACACAATCCAAAACATCTTGTTACCAAAGATAGCAAAGAGGTCTCCGGCACGGAACTCGTCCTCGGGGTCTTTCTCGTCGGTGAGTTCGCCAATGGCCTTGAGTTGGCTATCGAACTTCGTATCCATCACCGTGAAAATGAGGAAGTTAAGCAAGCCGATAACGAGTAAGAGGGTGCAGAACAATACCGGTGCAAAGATAGATTGGCCGTAGTAGTTGCTGATACGCGGAATGAACATCATCACAGCAAAAACACCAATACGGGCAATGGCCATTTCGAGACCCATTGCGAGCGCCATTTCCTTGCCTTTGAACCATTTGGCGAGCACCTTGCTCACGGTCGTTCCTGCCATCTCGCAGCCGCAGCCGAAGATAGCAAAACCGACAAATGCCAGTTTGCATGTGCCGGGCATTCCTACAAACCACGAGTCTAGCCATGCGCAGAGGGCAGTTTGGGCAAACCAACCGCTCACGGCAACCATAATCACCATCGCACCCACCACCATCATCGAGGCAGCAAACACACCGGCGAAACGGCTACCTTTTTTGTCCAAAATATATCCGGCTAACAGCAGGAAACCAAAGACGTTGACAATGTACTCGCCCATCATAAAAGTACCGTAGTTGGTACTGGTCCAACCAAATAATCCACCTAACTCTTTAGGCAACTCAATAATCGTCTCCAAGGGCGACAGCACGTCCGCCATCATATAGGCGAAGAACATCATGCTGGCAACCAAAATCAGCACTGCCCAACGGGCAAATGCGTTGTCACGCATGGTCTGTTGTATCTTTTCTACACTCATAATGCTTTTTCTTTTTAAGCCACTCTGCCTTGCGTTTTTCGTACTCGGCATAGTGCGTTTCCAAATATCCGTCTGCCATTACTTGATGCCTAATTCTTTCTTCACTGCAGGCATGAGGTCGATGGCATCTTTGCCAACATAGACGGTAGCCACAGCCGAATCATATACATAGGTATATCCCTCTGCTTCGCCCACTTTCTGAATGGCCTTTGCCATTTTCTCGTGAATGGGAGCCAAGAGGTCCTGTTGCTTTTTGGCAACATCTTGTTTGGCCGTTTCATAGGTCGTTTGAACACGTTGCTGAATAGTCATAATCTCCTCTTCGGTGATTTGACGAATAGCGTCGGTCATTGTGGCTTGCTTGGACTGATAGTCCTGCAATTTCTTCTGGTACTCCTCTTGCATAGTAGCCAAAACACCTTCGTAGTACGCCTGCAAGCTATCCAACTCAGCATTTGCCACCTTTACATCCGGCATTTGAGCAAAGAGTTCTTGCGTGTTAATGTACCCTAATTTTTGTGCACTTGCCAACATGGGCAATGCCAACGCGATAATAACGATAAGTTTTTTCATTGTTGTATAATTTTAATTGATTCGTTTACTTTATTTTGCGCCTAATTTCTCCAAGACGGCGTCCGATATATCCAGTTTGTTTGATAAGTAGATGAGCGACGGGTCCGAACTGCGGTCCTTGACGATTTGTATGAATTGCTCATTCGCTACATCTTGTACGGCGGTATAAATCTCGTCCTGAATAGGTTTGAGCAATGCTTCGCGTTTTTTGAAGAGTTCCCCACTCTCGCCAAAATACTTGCGTTTGAGTTCCAACACCTCATTTTCCTTGTCAAGGATCTCCTTTTCGCGTTCCTTTTTCATCTTTTCGCTCAAGAAGATCTGTTCTGTTTGATAGTTCGCCACCAGCACTTTGGCCTCTTGGTCAGCCGTTTCTATCTCCTTCTGCCAGCGTTTGGAGATAAGGTTGATTTGGTCGTTAGCCGACTCATATTGGGGCAGGTTCTTGAGAATATACTGCAAGTCAATATAAGCGATGGCTTGCCCACCGGTCTTGCCGGCCGCAGCCGTTGGTTGAACTGTCACACATAGCCATGCAAAAAGTGTGCCGAGCAGAAGAAAATGCTTTTTCATACGCTATTATTCTTATAATTCTTGTCCCAATACAAAGTGGAATTGTGAACCACTATAGGACTTATTACCATTTATTTCGTCGAAGCCGTAACCCCAGTCAATACCTAACAAACCGAACATCGGCAGGAAGACACGCACACCGACACCGGCGGAGCGCTTGAGGTCGAAGGGATTATACTCCTTAATGTCCGAGTAGCAGTTACCTGCTTCCAAGAAGGCCAGCGCCCAAATCGTAGCACGTTGCTCCAAAGTGATGGGGTATCGCAACTCCATCGTGAATTTGCTATAGACATAACCCATATTGCGCCCCAACGTGTAGTCGTAAGGGGTCAGAGAGCCGGATGAGTAACCACGCATAGAGACATATTCGGTGGCATAGCCGGAGTAACTGGACATACCGTCACCACCCATATAGAAGGTCTCAAACGGCGACTTGGTTTGCGGGCGATAGTTGCCTAAGTAACCGAAGTCCGCACGTGCCATAAGTACCAATTTGCCATCGGGTGTGAGAGGAGTGAAGACCTTGCCTTGGAACTTGAGTTTATAGTATTCGAGCCAGTGATAACGCTCGGACATGGTCATATTGTCCAACTGTTCGTTGGTGTAGCCCAAAATAGAGGACCACGGCGGTGTTATCTTTGCGCTGAGGGAGAAAGACGAGCCACGGCGCGTGTAAATAGGATTGTCTATGCTGGAGCGGGACAGTTGCAGGGTCAGGGACAAGTTGTGGCACTTGCCGTCACTAACCAACAGATAGGGCCAACTCTTCATCCAATAGAGTTGGTAACTCAGGTCGCCATAGAAGGAGAAATAGTCGTCCGGCCAGCGCAGACGCTTACCGTAACCCAAACTGACACCTATCATGCGCAGGTACTTGTCGGGGTCGGCTTCGGACTCCTGCAACTGCTGGTAGTAGTCCGAGTTGCCGGTGTAGTAGTAACTGGAATAGTAGGTGTTATAGAGGTTTTGGTATGCCTGATAGTAACGGTCGGAGTAACCCGTTTGCGACGAGAAATAAGCCGACAGCGAAAGTTGATTCGGGCGTTTACCACCTAACCACGGCTCCATGAAACTCAAACTGACGGAGTTGTAATAAATACCGTTGGTACGGAAATTAATGGCAAAGGTCTGTCCCTCACCCTGCGGCACGATGCGATAGGCCTTTTTGTTGAACAGGTTTTGAATAGCAAAGTTGGTGAACTTGAGTCCTGCCGAGCCGACCAATCCGGTGGCACCCCAACCCAACGAGAACTCAATCTGGTCAGAGGATTTGGTTTCCAACTGATACGTAATATCAACTGTACCATCTTCGGGGTTGGGCTGTATGTCCGGCACCAGTCGCTCTTGGTCAAAGTGTCCCATTTGCGCCAACTCACGCAGGGAGCGCATGATGTCGGACTGGCTGTAGAGTTGACCGGGTTTGGTGTATAACTCACGGCGCACCACATGTTCATAAACGCGCGTGTTACCAACGATGTTGATACGGTTAATCGTGGCAGGTTTGCCCTCGTAAATACGCATCTCAAAGTCGATGCTGTCTTGGTCTATCTTGACCTCCACCGGCTCAACATTAAAGAACAGGTACCCTTGGTCGGTGTAAAGTTTAGCAACGGCATCGTCGTCCTCTTGGAGACGTTTATTCAGTTGCTTGAGGTTGTAGATGTCGCCTTTCTTAACGCCCAACACACGGTCCAAGTAGTCGTACGGATAGAGGGTATTACCTACCCACGATATGTTGCGGAAGTAGTATTTTTCGCCCTCGTACACGTTCAGGTACACATCTACCCGAGTGGGGTCTTCGGGGTTGGGGACAACGCTGTCGGACACGATGTAAGCGTCGCGGTAACCTATCTCGTTGTATTTCTCGATAACGGCATCTTTGTCTGCTTCGTAGAGGTCAGCCACGAATTTCTTGGGGCGGAAGAGATTGACGATGTTGTTGTCGTTGGTTTTCTTCATCGCCTTGTTAATCTTGGTATCTGTCAGGGCCTCATTGCCTGAGATATAGATTTTGCCCACTTTGGTTTTGACTTTCTTATCCACATTCACCAGCACTTTCACGTACCCCGGGTGGTCACGGTCAGGATAGTCCTGAATGGCAACTTCGGTATTGTGGTAGCCCTTTTCGGCAAAGTATTTCTTGATAGAGGTGATGGCGCGGTCCTTGAGGTCGGGCGTTAGTTGGCTGCCTTTGGCGATGCCCACTTTGGTCTCTACGTCTTCGCGCTCACTCTTTTTGAGTCCGGCATACTCCAGTTCGGAGATACGCGGACGCTGCTTGAGTTGAATCTCCAACCATACCTTGCCGTCCTCAATCTTGGTAGCCACTATCTTGACATCGGAGAACAGTCCCTGTTTCCAGAACCGCTTAACGGCTTTGGTGACCTGTTCACCGGGCACATCTATCTTGTCGCCTACCGCCAATCCGCTGAAGCCGATTAGGACAAAGTCCTCGTAACTGTCGGCACCGGTGATTTGAATATCTGCAATCTCGTAGGTGTTGCGCTGGTAGTTATACTCCACCTCAGGCAGGCCGTTTGCGTCTGTCTGTGCCCCAACTGCCAGCGGCAGTAAACATACCAATATGATGAATAGTTTAATTCTCAATTTTCCATTCTCCACTATCTACAACCTATTACCTTCCTTTACCTGCTCGCTTATCTTGCCGAAACGGCGCTCGCGGTGCTGATAATCCACGATGGCCTCGTAGAAATGCTCCACCGTGAAATCCGGCCATAGGCAGTCGGTGAAGTACAGTTCGGCGTATGCCAATTGCCACAGCAGGAAGTTGCTGATACGGTATTCACCACTGGTGCGGATGAGCAAGTCGGGGTCGGGCATAGTGGCGGTGGTGAGGTATTGTGCCACGGCCTGTTCGGTTATCTCGTCCGGCTTCAGCATTCCTTTTTTGGCGTTCTCCGCCACCTGTTGGAAGGCGCGTGTCAACTCCCAACGGGAGGAGTAACTGAGTGCCAACACAAGGTTGAGCCCCGTATTGCCGGCGGTGTCTGCCAAGCATTGCTCAAATTTCTCCCGTGTAGCAGACGGCAGACGGCTCAAGTCGCCTATGGTGAGTAGCCGGACATTGTTCTTCATGAGCGTGGGGGTCTCTTTTTTTATCGTATCCACCAGCAGTGCCATGAGGGCATCGACCTCCTCTTTGGGGCGGTTCCAGTTCTCGGTGGAAAAAGCATATAACGTAAGGAAACGAATACCCAATTCGGCAGCGACGGTGGTTATCTCGTGTACTGTCTTCACGCCCTGCTGATGTCCGAACATACGCTGCAATCCGTGCTGCTTGGCCCAACGGCCGTTGCCGTCCATGATGATAGCGACATGCTCCGGGATACGGTCCTTAATGATTTGGTCTTTATAACTCATTGACTATAATTTACACATTTTACAAACTTTCTTGTCGCGGGCGAACTCAAACGACACGCCCACAGTCAGCATTCCTGTCAAATCGCAGTTCAGCACATTGCTGCCATTCAGGTCGTACGAGTTGTCTAACTCTTTGACGTTCTCTATGTTATCTGCAAAATACAGATTGTGCTGCCATCTGATTTGTGCGTTGCATCGGGGTGCGAATTGCCACTTAAATCCGATGCCGAAGGGCATATAGGCAGCCACTCGCTGCATTCCGCCGTGAAGGGCCAAACCTACTCCCCACACAAGGAAGGGCGAATAGGGTTTGACACGGCGGTCATAGCACCTGCCTCCGAAACGGAAGAAATTAAACTCCGCTGCTACATCGAGGTTAACCAATTGATTGGTCCATTTTCCATCGGCAAAATCCGTGCCACGATTGCTGTATTGTCCGGCTATTCGTTGGGTCAATCCTTTTACTTGCAGGCACCAGCGCTGATCAAAGCGGTAACGGAAATTGGCTCCATATGCTTCGCGCACGTTGGTGAAGATATGTTCCGCTGCATCACCCACGTAATAGCCGCAGCCCCCTTCTATGCCAAATTCGCATCTATACATGCGCTCATCTGCCCGTGCAATATAGAAAAACGGCACAAGCAGCACCCCTATCATCGCTATTTTGGCACACTTCCTCATATTAGCGTGCAAATATACAACAAAAATTTGGCATACGCAAATAATTAGGGCACTAAATAGATTTTTAATCTATGATTATACGATTTTAGGTGGTTTTGTAGGTGCTTGCACATAAAAAAATTACCTAAAAACGGATAATGGAAGACGTTGGTCTTGTGCCCAAATGTATGCGTATGTTAATAAAGGCGAGGACGTACATTGGGGGGAATTGCGAGTGCAACGAGCAAGGCGGCGTCCCAATATACAACAAATTTTCACAAAGCACCTTGCCCAAGTACAACAAAAATTATTATTGTTACGATACGTGAACGAACGGTGAACGAACGATAGACGGAGAGTGAATTTTGGG
>JAKSNJ010000021.1 GCA_024399965.1 Paludibacteraceae bacterium | reverse complement strand
CCTGCACCTAATATAACTATTCGTTTCATCGTATTTTCAATGTCAAGATAGTAATTGCTGCCAAGATAAGGGTGACAATGCAGAAGCGCAGAACGATTTTGACTTCGTGATGTAGGTCATGCTGTCCCTTGAAGATGATGCTGCAGGTGGGGTCGTTCTTGAGCACCTGTTCCACCGAGGTGCGGAAGTGGTCGTGCAGGGGCGTACGTTTCCACACACGGCAGTGACGACCGCTGCGTTTCATCAACTTATAGTATTGCGTTTGAATAATGACGCTGACACTTTCCATCAGGAATACGCCACAGAGGATAGGCAACAGCAGTTCCTTGTGGATAATCACGGCGCACACACCGATAATGCCGCCGATGGTCAAACTTCCCGTGTCGCCCATAAAGATCTGTGCCGGAAAACCGTTCCACCACAAAAAACCGATGAGCGCCCCGACAAAGGCACTGAGATACACCACCAGTTCTTCCGAGCCCGGGATATACATCACATCAAAATAGTCGGCAAAAACGACGTTACCGCTGACGTATGCGAGGATAATCAGTGCCGCACCGATGATGGCGGAGTTGCCGGCACACATGCCGTCCATTCCGTCGTTGAGGTTGGCACCGTTGCTGACGGCAGCCACCACAAAAATAGTGAGCAGCACAAAGAAAATCCAACCGGCGCGGTACATATTTTCTTCGCCGAGGAAACGGAACATGTTGGCGTAGTTGCAGTTATGGTTCTTGACAAAGGGAATGGTAGTCTGTGTGGATTTGACTTCGGGTGACTTAACGACCACCGTGGTGCTGTTCTCGATACGGGTGTTGACCGTTTCGTTCATTGTCGTAACGGGGCTATAACGCAGCGTCAGTCCGACGATTAGTCCCAACAACACCTGTCCGCCTATCTTGACCCAGCCGTTCAAGCCGTCTTTGTTCTTGCGGAAGGTCTTAATGTAGTCGTCTGCAAAACCCAGCGTCCCCAAGAGTAGGGTCGTGACGAGCATCAGCAGCATATACACATTGCTCAGCCGTCCCACCAGCAAGCAGGGCAGTAAGATGCTGACGATGATGACAATACCGCCCATCGTCGGAACGCCTTTTTTGGCGGTGTTAAAGGGGTCCAGTTTCTCGTCGCGTTGGGTCTCGGAGATGTGTTTGCGCTTGAGCAGACGAATAAAGTATTTCCCGAAATAAATACTGACGATGAGTGCCAGTACGTTGGCGATGATGGCACGCACGGAGATGTAGGTCATCAGGCGTGCCCCGGGGAAATCGTTTAGTTGAGAGAATAATTGGTATAGCATATCAGATGAATTTACGAACTACTTCGTGGTCGTCAAAGTGGTGCTTGACGCCCTTAATGATTTGATAATCTTCATGTCCCTTTCCGGCCACGAGAATGACGTCGCCGGTCTGTGCCAAGGTGCAGGCGGTTTGAATAGCCGAGGCACGGTCCTCGATGATGAGTGTCTGGTGCAACTCGTCTTCGGTCAGTCCTGCCGCCATGTCGCGGAGTATGTCGGTGGGCTCTTCGTCGCGCGGATTGTCGGAGGTGAGAATGAGTTGGTCACTGCCCCGTTTGGCTATTTGTGCCATCATCGGGCGTTTGCCCTTGTCGCGATTGCCTCCGCAACCGACTACCGTAATGAGCCGTCCTTTGCGTATCTCGTTGATGGTCTGTATCACGTTATCAACGGCGTCAGGAGTGTGTGCATAGTCAACGATGGCTGTCCAACCCTTCGGACTGCTGATGGTCTCAAAACGTCCGTTCACGGCTGTCAGGGTAGATAGCACGCGCAGCACATCGGTTTTGTCAAAGCCCAAGCAGAGCGCCGTGCCGTAGATGGCTAATATATTGCTGGTGTTAAACCGTCCAACGAGGGGTACAAACACTTCTTGACTGTTGATATTGAGCAGCATACCTTCAAACCCCTCTTCCAATATGGCTGCCTTGTAGTCGGCAAGAGTGCGAGTCGAGTAGGTGCGCACCGTGGCGGAGGTGTTTTGGGTCATTACCAAACCGTTTTTGTCATCTACGTTGGTGACGGCAAAAGCGTCTTTGGCAAGCGTGTCAAACAGCCGTTTCTTGGTGTCGCGGTAGTTGTCAAAGGTCTTGTGATAGTCTATGTGGTCACGGGTCAGGTTGGTAAAGACAGCCCCGTTAAAGGCCAGTCCTGCAATCCGTTCTTGTGCAATCGAGTGGCTACTCACTTCCATAAAAGCGTATTCGCACCCGGCATCGACCATTTGGCGGAGCAGGTGATTCAGTTCGAGTGCGTCCGGCGTGGTGTGGGTGGCCGGTATGGCTTGGTCCTCGATGTAATTCACCACGGTAGAGAGCAGGCCGGCTTTTTTGCCCATGGCACGGGTGAGTTTATAGAGGAGGGTCGCAATGGTCGTTTTGCCGTTGGTTCCCGTTACGCCTACGAGCGTGAGGTGTTCGCTGGGGCAACCGTACCAGCGGTGAGCCATCATACCGAGGATATAATCCGTATTGGACGCCAAGATGGTCGTCACGCCCTCACGCCGGTAAGCAGGGTTGCTGATAACAATAGCCACTGCCCCTTGGGCAATGCAACTGTCCACAAAATTGTGGCCGTCCATCGTCGTACCCACTTGGGCTACGAACAGGTTGCCCTGTGTCACCTTGCGTGAGTCAAATTGAATACCCGTAATCTCGATGTCTGTGTTCCCGAACACCTGCACGGGGAGTCCGTTGAGTAATGTTGTTAGTTTCATCTCTTTTTGAAGATTGTTTGTCCGTCTTCTATCTCATATACCCAGCCGTAGGCCATGGTTTTCTCGGCTATTTGTCGCACGACGCTACCGCAATCGCCACCGGCGTCGTAGCTCCAATGATTGCGCTCGCTCTTAATCGGGTGCTCTATCATGCAAAGGCAGGTGTATTGGGGATTTTCCTCGGGGAAATAGCCCACAAAAGTCATGCGGTGCATGTCGTTGTGGTAGCGCCATTTGCCGTTCTCGTTCGGACGAAGCAGTTGTGCCGTGCCCGTCTTGCCTGCTATGTGTACCAATTCGCTTTGCGCCTTGTAACGAACAATCTTGCCGTCCCACTTCAAAACGCCCGCGGTACCTAAGTCATTGTCCCACACCACGTCATGCAATGCGCTCTTGACATCTTTGAGGGTGGAACTCTTGCACAGCGACGATTGGAGAACTTCCGTCTCGTAGGTCTTCATCACCTCGCCGTTGCGCTCGATGCTGCTGACCATATAGGGGCGCACCACCTTGCCGTTGTTGGCTATGCCGTTGTAGAAGGCAATGATTTGCAGGGGCGATAACTCCACCGAATAGCCGTAGGCCATCTTACTCAGTGTGGCAGCGTCTTTGGGCACATTGATGCAGGGCGGTGTGCTGTAGGGGATATCTACGGCAAAGTCCTTGGTGATACCCATTTGGGTCAGTTTCTTGACAAATTTTTCGGCCTTGCCTTCGTAACTCTTTGTGATCATCTTGGCAAGCGCTATGTTGCTGCTCACGGCCAACGCGCTACGGACGGTGTAACAGGTGTCTTTAGGGTGCGAATCAGTGTGCTTGCTCCCGTGGTATTCCCAACCGTCACGGTGTACATAGAACGTGTCGTCTATCTGTATCTTGTTGTCGTCCAAGGCAGCCATCATGGCGATTGTCTTGAATGTCGAACCGGGCTCCACATGTATGCCGGCGTGGTTGTTCTTCTCCGTATAACTGCCGTCCGGCTCGCGGTCTAAGTTGCATAGTGCCTTGATTTGACCGGTGCTGGTTTCCATCAGTATGACACAGCCCCACTCGGCTTGTGTCTCATTCAGTTTATACTCCAAGGCCGTTTCGCAGATGTCCATCAGGTTGACGTCCAAAGTCGTGTGCAGGTCGCAACCGCTTACCGCATCTTTCACCGGCACGTTGGTCGTTTGGCCGGCAATGCGCATACGGGTCGATATGCCGGGAATACCGTGCAGGTAGTCCTCGTACATCTCCTCAAAGCCCGAACTGCCCTTGCCCGTGCTGCCATACACGCTGCCAATCGTGCTGCGACCTAATCGCCCGAAGGGCTTCTTGCGAATATGGTGTTCCTCGTAGTGAAAACCGCTCTTATAAACCCCCAACTTCACCAAGGGCAGTTGCTCAATGGCACGCTTCTGCACATAACTCACTTTCTTGGTGCATAGACGTATGTCGCGCTCTTTCAGTTTCTTGCTCTTGCTCTTGAACGCCTTCACCATCATCTGACGGTACTCCTGCGGGGTGCGGTCGCCCACAATACGGGACATACCTTCGGCTATCGAATCGACGTAGGTGTAAAAGATGGAGTCGTTGTTGCGGTGCAGATTCTCCACACGCGTGTCCATATACACCGTGTATTGCGGCAAACTGCTTGCCAGAAGGCAACCGTTTGCGTCCAATATATTGCCGCGTGTCGGGTCGATGGGGAGGTCGGTCTTTATCTGACTATTGGCTATCTTCTCCCACTTCTCTTTTTCGGATGCCGAGGTCTGAATACGGACGATGTTGACCAGCACGGCCACAAAGCCGGCAGTTATCAGCAGAAAGATGGCTGCAAAACGGGTTATCGTATTTCGAAAATTGTCTGCCATTAGAGTCGAATCAGGGGTTTCTTGTTCTCTTGCAACGTGCTGCCACCTGCTTGCAGGGCACGGCTGACTGCACTCTCTCTCGTCAGTTCGGTCAACTCCGCTTCTATTGTCAGTTGCTTGAACTGCTTGTCCTGCAACTCTTCCTGCAACTCAATCAGATGACGGTACTGGCGCTGGGCTTGGTATCCCAAGAAGATGTAAACAAACGTCAGACCGCCTATCAGCAGGAATAGGGCATACTGTTTCTTAAACCACTCACGGGTCAGGATTTCGCCGTTAAGAAACTCTTGCAGGGTTATTTTCTTGTTTTCGTTCATATCTTTTCTGCTATGCGTAGTTTGGCGGAGCGAGAACGAGGATTGCGCGCCACTTCGTCCTCATCGGGCGTAAGACCTTTCTCCAACACGCGGAACGGCGTACATATATTGCCGTAAAAGTCTTTTTGTATCTCGCCTTCAAGGTTGCCCGAGCGCAGGAAGTTCTTCACAATACGGTCCTCTAACGAGTGATAGGTCAGCACTGCCAAACGGCCACCCGGCTTGAGCAGGTCCCTCGCTGCGGTCAGCATCTCACGCAATGCACCCAATTCGTCGTTCACCTCAATGCGCAGCGCCTGAAATATCTTTGTCAACTCTTTCTTGTCCGAACTGATACTTGCCAACTCTTCCGTGCGTGTCACGCCTTGCATCTTATGTGCCAACTGCCGTGAGTTCTTTAGTTCGCCGTATAGGTACAGCACGCGCGCCAACTCCTCTTCACTGTAACTGCCGATGATGTCTGCTGCCGTGCGACCGCCTTGTCTGTTCATGCGCATATCCAGTGGGCCCTCAAAGCGAAAACTGAAACCGCGCTCTGCTTCGTCAAAGTGATGAAAACTCACACCAAGGTCAGCCAATAGGCCATCTATCTGCGTTATGCCGTAGTAGTCCATAAAGTTGGCCAAGTAGCGGAAGTTGCCCCGTATGAAGTGCCAACGCGTATCGTCTATGCGGTTCTGGTAGGCATCTATGTCTTGGTCCATTGAGTAGAGGGTGCCGCCTTGACCTAATTGTGCCATGATGGCACGGCTATGACCGCCACCGCCAAAGGTCACGTCCACGTATGTGCCCTCGGGCTGAATATGCAACCCTGCTATCGTGGGCTCCAATAATGCCGGTATGTGATACACTCCGTCCGCCATCTATCCAATTTGCCTACAAATATACAACAAAAATTTGGCATACGCAAATAATTAGGGCACGAAATAGATTTTTAATCTATGATTATACGATTTTAGGTGGTTTTGTAGGTGCTTGCACATAAAAAAATTACCTAAAAACGGATAATGGAAGACGTTGGTCTTGTGCCCAAATGTATGCGTATGTTAATAAAGGCGAGGACGTACATTGGGGGGAATTGCGAGTGCAACGAGCAAGGCGGCGTCCCAATATACAACAAATTTTCACAAAGCACCTTGCCCAAGTACAACAAAAATTATTATTGTTACGATACGTGAACGAACGATGAACGAACGATGAACGGAGAGTGAGTTTTGGGTGCAAACCGGTCCCTTAACGGTATTGATGCCCACCGACTATGTTATATTGATGTTATGTTGCAAACAGGGAGAATGAGTGGCGGCAGTGGCGGCAGTGGCGGATGTTTCTATAACTTTTATATTTACCCCTACGCACGAGGATATATATATTATAGAAAAGTATCCGCCATCCGCCACTATGAGTTTTCTAACTCGTTAATAATGTCTTCTGTATTTTACTGATTATAAGTGTGTTCTATCACAAAAACACTTTTTTTCCACCGGTTGTTTTTGAGTGGCAGATAAGAGTGGCGGTTCAACATCCGCCACAGAATATTGATGGGCGGATTGTTTTGACCATTAGTCAACTTACTATTTTTAAGATTTAGGAACCGAAATGCTGGCGCAAATCGGTTCCCTAATCCTATACTCATCCTATACTCATCGTATACTTATTGCAGTTGGCGATTGACAATCCACAATGCGCGATGATAACTGACGATTTGTAAGATTTATCTCATCACATTACTTTTGTCCGAATTATATTTGATTGCCAAAAATCATATAGACAAATAATCAGGTAAGAGTTATGCTTCTTATATTGATTCTAATTGAGTGCTCAGTTTAGTTATTTCCTCACCATTTTCTTTTTTACAGCGAAAACAAATATAACCATCTGTATTTTCAAATGAATCTATTATTGTCACTTTTATGGTTTTATTATCTTCTGTCGTTGTGGCTAAATCCCCGGGAATAAATCTAGTTCCTTGAAAAATCAAACGATCTATAGGAAAATCGGGATTGATATTCTTATAGATGGCCTCAATGTAATTTGCTATTTTCGCAAAAGTTCGACCATGGATACAAATAACAAATCAGCATACTTTTTGATCAATAGACCATTTTTTATTTAAAATTAGTTGTTTTTAATCCTCTTACTAAAGACTCTAAAGAAAAGAATTATCTCTGTGATTCTTTATATTGTTGGATTGCTTCATCAATTTCGCCACGAAAGAACTGAGTGATTTCAGATTCCTGACCATGTGTAATAACGTATTCCATTCCTAATGTTTCTAAATCGTTAGGTATAACACTCAACTTTATGAGGACATCTGTATTGGTCTTTGTCTCAAATTTATGAACTTTTTCAAGCCAATTATAATATTTCCCATCTGGGTCAAAGCCAATTTGGACAAATTCATACTCATTTTTGAACTTTAACAACTCTTTATATAAAGAAATAAATTGTTCCACAACCTTTTTATCGGACTTTGAGAATGATTTGTTTTCACTATCCTCAGATTTTAAGATTTCGTCAATTGATCTATTCTTGTGTTTTTTAGAATGGGAATGAGGTAAAGGTTTAGCAACATACGCCGTATTTGCTGGTTGCTTTTTCTGTTTGTTCGTACTTGACGATGAACGAATAAAAAATCCTATCAGGCACACTATAACAAGTGACACAAAAGCAGCAATAAGAATTTGAATCAAAGTGTTTTGATACCAACGATATTCTATTGGTTTATCGTTAGTTTCTATTTCACTTTCGTCTGTCTCTTGTGGTATGTCTTCTACAATTGTTAGAGGTTCTTCAACTATGTCAACCGCACTTTCTTGAGAAGGATAATCGCCACATAAAAATGGAAGTAATTCTGCTTTCTTTGCATCATAATCTTCTTGAGATATTACTTGTAAATCTAATAAATCTTTTGCCTTTTTTAACTCTTTAATCGCTTGCTCTTGTGACATTGAATCTTGTTCTATTTCGTCACTTTCTTTTTCTGGTAACCAATTACAATTATCCGATTTACGACGTTCTATTATATCCATCGCTGTATTTAAATCTTTCTCTTTCTTTTCTTGAGAATCTCCAACACATAAAAGAATAATAATGGAAATAATAGGGCTAACTAACATTGATAGACAAAACCATCCGAAGCCGGTACGCCCTTTAGAACTCGCTATACAAGCAACAATTATGCTTAGACTTAGCCAACCAAAAAATACACCCATAAGTCAATTATTAAATATGTTTAATTACCAATCATTTTCCTTTGCTACCATATTGAAATTTTTATTTATGAAATCTAAAAATGACAACGCATGTGCTAATGAATGGCAACAACAATTTATATATGCTTGCGAATAAACTTCTCTATCGGCATTAGAGTTCTCCGGCGAGAAGGGATAAGCATTCTTAGGGATTACTAATTCTGATTTTGATTGGGCAAATGAATCTCCCGAAATATATTTATAATGGCGGCATGTAATATCCATTTTAATACGATTGTCTTTAAATCGCAAGGCAATATCCGTTGACGCATTCAACTTGATAATCTTGTAATAGAAAATGGCAGGAATCGTTGTTTGAGCAATATTGTAATAAGTTCCTGTACCAGATAACATATTGTCGGTGTTAATTGTTATGGCATTATCCATTGTAAATGCAATACTATACCATTTCACACAAATGGCTTTGATTTCACTAATATCAAAAGTAGTATCACATTTAATGATGTATGAAAAATGAATAATTCCATCTTGATCTAATGGAAAAGCATCGCGCAGAACGTATGCCCATTGTTTGTTCTGCCCCCCATATTCCGAGTAAATAGTATTGTAGAGTTGAATGTCATTAAATATATCTCTACATCTAAATTTGGTAGTATCACATTGCATAGATAATTGGCAATAAGCAATTTGAGCCAAGAACATAAAGACTAAAGTATTAACGATTTTTTTCATATTTGTTGATTTTTATATTTTAGATTCTGTTTGTATATTATACACAAAAAACGTGGACAAGTTCTTATCCACGTCCAGAGGTCCTAGGAAAACCCATATAGCCAATAAGTCTCGTCCACGCAACGCGCAGACGTTCACAGACTTATCCGTTGCTATATTGTCTTATAGAAATTTCCTAGGTTTCTGGACAATTCCGAATAAATTGCAAACGCAATATTTCCATCATGTCTTGCAGGACTTCCACCTGCTGCCGAAATCACTCTTTCGGCTTTGCCTTTATTTTACGTCCAGCGGTCTAAGACGATAGTTATATCGCAATGCCAGTCCGCATCACATCCTCATATAAAGGAGACGGATGGCAATCTTCCATCAAAACAGGTTCGATTAACGTATTCACTTGGCGAGTTGCTCCCCACAAAGACGAGGATGCTGCCCACCAATCGCCTTCATACTTGGGTACAACGACAGCCACATCAATATCACTATCTTTGTGAGCAGTCCCCTTACTATACGATCCGTATAAATAGACAGAAGCATTGGGGATAATAGTTTGAACGACTTTTTTATAGTCCTTAACTATTTTGACAACTGTTCTTTTATCCATTGTTGTAATGCTATGGTGTTGGTTAAGATAGTTTCACAATATTCAGGCGATAAGTGCTTCAATAATTTCTCTTTATACTCGGGATAGCGGGCTTCAATATTGAGTGGCATCATGCTATCAATAAAGGCATTTTGTTCATCACTCATCAATTTTGAGAGGCCACAATCCGTTGACAATTTAACAATATTGTGCGTATAGGGCGGGTCTTCAGGCATCACATCGCACCAATATGCTACCTTATCTAAGGCCATTTTTTATTCATTTGCGTTTTGCGACGCAAAAGTACAAAAAAAAAATGAAATTACCAAATAAAAAAGCAAAAAAGCACAACTATGTTAATCAACAGGAGCCGAAATGCTGACGCAAATCGGCTCCTGACGTGTGCAAATTTTGCACATGCGATAGTTTGAAAAAACTTATTTCACATTCTGACCAAAACTATTGTATGCTTTGCCTTCACGCAAAATATACAACTGATTCTTTATCATTACCTTGTTCAGTTTGCTCAACTTGGCATCTTGCAGCACTTGACGCAGGTCTGACTTGAGGAACTTGAACGTGATACCCATCGGCTGACCTTTGGAGTTCTTACCATTGAAGACCATCTTGTCGGCGGACATCGTCATCTTACCGCTACGCATAAACCATAGGTCGTTGAGGTAGGTCTTGCCGCCTTGCTGAACCAGCGTTGCATAATAGGTGGGGTAGGCACCTTTGGAATCGTCATAGCCGGGAGATGCCACTACACACGGAGCCGTCATATCTTCCGTTACGGGATATTCACCTACGGGCAATATGGTCTCAGCGTCCAGTTCGGTGGGCATAACCATTCCGTAGAACTGCACCTTGGTGTTCTTGTACATTACGGACACGATACCAGTGGACTCGAACTTGGAGGCGTCAAACAACTCGTCAGGATTAACCGAAATAGTCTTAACTACACCTGTTTCGGCATCGTACTCAAACGGGTCGGGCTCCAATCCTTGGAAATAGACGTTAAAGGCGCGTACGTCCGAGGGATTCATGTCGTTTACACCCACCATCACCATCTGGAAAATAAACCAGAGGTCGCCTTGGTAGGTCATCGTATCTACTTGCAATTCAAAGCGGTCAGCCATGTAGTAAATGGTGTCTTTACCATTGAGCGCAACCACCATGTTCATATCCGAACCGTAACTGTCTAACTCCGTGAACTCACCCGTCAACTCGTCTGACCAAACAGCGCTGGAGAAGTAGTAGGTTTTCTTTTCATCGAAACCTTCTGCTACGATAATACCGTAATCCTCACGCTCGTCCGAGAAAGTACCGCCAAGAATCTCCACTGCGATGGTGTCTCCTGCAGGAATAGGATAGGTGTATTGCATCGTAATATCATAGATGTAGCCGTCCAGACCTAAAGCAAAGAACTCAAAACTATAGTTGCCGTCCGGGTCCTTGCTAATCTCTGCTCCGTTGATACTCTTGAGTTCAATATACTCCTCTGCTCCGTAGTCAAGGAGTTTGGTAGCACTCATATTAAAGAGGTCGGGGTCGGTATAGGTGCCCTCTAAGGTCTCCGTGAAAATTTGTACCTCAAACATGAGTTCCTTGTCAACATCATCTCCGATGACTTCCCATCCTTCATCTTTCGTATAGTGTTTCGTTACCCAGCCGTTGATTTGAACAGGAATCGTGTCACCGGTAGGAGTAACGGGCGCGTCAATCAGGATAATGTCCTCTTGTCCGCAGTATTCCTCTTCCCCGTCTTCGCAAGCAAATGCTATTCCCAAGTCAATAACCGACTGGCTGGGGAACGCATACGTGCCGGAGAGAGTGAAGACCTGTTCGCTTTCATCTTGTGCTACGAAAGTACCGCTAAACGTGTACGTAGGACTGCTGACGGTACCGGCAGACAAGTATTTAATGGACAGTGAGCCAAATGCATCAATCGTGTCATTACCCTGTGAAATCATAGCGTATGCTCCACGGTAGTTGCCTTCGATACGGTTATTGCTCGGGCCAACAAACTGCAGCATAACGGAATAACCTTCTTTGGTTTCCATAAATAAATCCCAGTAGTCGCCCAACCACTCCTCATATACATACCAGTAGAAGTAATTACCGAGGTAATACACCTCCGATTCTTCGCTTTCGCTGTTAATCGTGAGGGCAAGTGTGTCAGCCATAGCCACTTTACGTGCAGCAGCGATTGGTGCGGATTGTTGCATACGCATTACCTCAAACTGCGGGGTAGCTACCTTCCCTGCGTTGGCAGGTTTGGCTACATGAGTGATATGTGACTTGGTGTTGTTAACCAATTGAACGGCGTCTTTCTTTTGCAAAGCCGTCGGAGTTGCTTGCAGCCCTGCCAATATGCACAGGGAAAGCATAACTAAGACAATCTTTTTCATATTCTTTTTTGTTTAATATTGTTATATTCGTTAACAGAGTTATCCTATACTCATCCTATACTCATCGTATACTCATACCTTGTATGGTAAACAGTTGGTTGCCCCGTAAGATACGGAAGCGTCCGCGTGCGTCCATCACCTTGCGTACACCGGCCTGTTTTTCTCCGTCCGTGGGGGCTTGCAGAGCCGTCACGCCATCTACGCTCACGATGTTGAAATACGTGTACTTGCCCATCATACCTATTTGAATATGGTCACCGACCACAGGGGTGTCAATTGCATAAATCTTCAACCAGAAAGCACGAATCCAATCCCACAGCGTGATGGGGTCTTCTTCCGTACCCACATTGTCTTCGTAGCCGGCATAGAGATGAATGTACTCGGGCTTGTCAATGTCCATTTTCCACAGACGTGTAATGCTGTCATACGGTACGAGTGAGGAGTAAATATCAAATTCACTACCATTGGCATAATCTTCGCCTGCAAAGTGTGCCTCATACTTGTATGACGGCGAGAGTGTAGTCACGAAATTGATGTCAATGGTATCTCCTCGGACGCCGGTTCGATAACCATATTTCTCTGCCTCAACAAAGTTGGCATAATACTCCCAACGGGGCATAATACCATTCAACTGCACATAGGGCTCCCAACCGTTGTTGTAGTCCGTTTGTGCCTCGTTCCACTGATAGGTATTGCTGGCGTGCGTGTTGGCTTTGGCAGCAAAGATACCGTAGAGGTCCGTGTTTACAAAGTCCGTCAAAACGATTTGGAAAGAATCCTTGAGCAGGATACCTTCGCTCAGCGGTTCGCCGTATGAGGACTGTTTGATGTTCAAGTTGAAAGTTACCAGTTTACCCGGGTGAGTCACATACGAGATGTCCGTTACATTGGCATCTGTAGCATCAGATTGTGCCAACACATTGCCCTGCATGTCTTGAATCTCAAGGTGCAGTTTGGTGAACTTGAACTTATCTTTTGATGCTTTGGAGTAACCCTTGGCCGTCATGGCTAACGTGATGTCCTTGACATACAACGGTGCCTGAGGACGGTCGAAGACCGTAACCATCTTAGTCATATTGGGGCCGAATAGGTAGTTCTTGTCGGCATCTTGGTATTCCATACTGAGGCCGTCGGCTTGAATGGGCTCTGCTTGGGTCAAGGGCCACATTCCGTCCAAACTATGTCCGGAAGGCAGACCGCCTGCTACCAAACCACTATTGGATACCCCGTATTTATCGGCACTTTGGAGCAGTTGGAATTGCTCTTGTTCACCATTACCCCAATCTACAGTCTGTACGGGTAAACCAAACTTCCACGAGTACTCACCATTGCCCATGTTATCGCCGTTAACCCCCATCTTCATATAATCTCCCCAGCCACCGGCAGAGGTAACAGAGTCCAAGTAGTTGTCTTTCTTGTCCTTTCCGTAAAGGGCATTCTCCGTTTGTGAGGGGCGGTCCACCATCATTCGGTTCTCGTAGGTGATGTTGGTATAATCGCCTTCTGTCGTGTTGGGCCAAATCCAGCAGTTAATCGTGTCTGACCACGCACCAATCACACCGTTAGACGCCATCCATCTGCCTTCGCCCTTCTTGTCCATGCCCAAAAAGAACGTACCCTGCGGGTTGGCATAGCCGGCTTTGTGCCCTGCGAGGGTGGCTGTCTGACGCGGAGCAACTTTATGCCCAATCAGGAGTGGGTTATTTGATGTCTCACGCACCAGCGAGGGACGAACGATGCCGCCATTAGCGCGTATAGTGTTGACTAATTCGGACTCGATACCGAACATTTGAGGAGCGGTCTGTTGTGCATTCACGATGGCAGCCATCGTGACAAGCATTGCGATAAGATTTATCTTTTTCATATTCTTAAATAGCGAGTTTATTAGCCGTTAAATGAATCTGTTTACCAGATGTTTTTTGAGATACCAACAAGAGTTGCACTTGGTTGATATTCGTGATGTAGGTCTGCAATTTATAGGTGTCGCAGAATACTTTGGTGAGTTCCTTTACCCCCAATGCCTCGTTCAGACCGATACGTTTAGCCAACGGCATAATAGAAGCGTCTGCTTCGATGAGCGAGTAGGTAAAGGCGTTCTCTGCCACTTCCTGCATATCAAGTACCAAATAGCCCTGCATCAGTTTGCCGTCCACCGTGTAATCAACCAAGAGAATTTGTGCGGTGTCGCCTTTGTTTACGAGTTGCGAGAACGTGTAACGGGCAATGTCTGCACCCTTGTTGTGCGCTTTCTCCTGAATGGTTTTGAGGGATTGCTGTACATCTGAACTGCTGAGATCTGCTGTCACGGTCCAACGTGTTTTGTCCTTAATCAGTTGCTTGTAGTAATCCAAGCCGAAGTACTTGGGTGCAATGTTAATGGCATTGTTCTGTACGCAAATCAAACGGCTGGAATCGGCATTCAGCACAAAGTCAAGGGCATCAACATTCATACTGTTGGGCAGGGTTTTATAGAAGTGCAAGCCGGTGGGAGTAGTAATCGTTCCCAATGCGTGCAGCATACTGTCCTTGTAGGTGAAATAACCGTCTTGGTAGGTCAATTCTACCACCGAATCACCGCCTTGGTAGATGTATTCGGATTGAGAGTTACCGCATAGCGTTATCCAATCAAAGTGGTCGATTTGGCTGAAATAAGTTTCCCAATCCACCTCGCTGCCTAAGCGATTGAGATGAATATTGGTGTTCGATTTCTTACCTTTCAAACGGATGGTTTGGTCGTTGCGTTCCTTCATAATAACGAACTCGTAGTCGCCCTCATATCCCAAACCGTCACTCGACGGGTCCGAGAAAGCGTGGAAGAGCGTATTATACGTGTTGAAGGTCAGCACATCGGCTTGGGTATAATCAATATCCCACAAACTGGTCTCCGTCTTGTAGAGGTGACTTCCGCAACTGACGTCGTTCTTGGCTGCCACCAATACCGTACCGTCTTTGGCAAACTTCATCAGGAAAGCATAGCCGGTATGTTCTTCGGTCGAGAAATACAGCATCTCCCAACCATTGTCGCTACCGACGAGTTGGTCCTTGATTTGCTGACGCACTTGTTGCTGCCGCTCTGCTGCGGACTGCTCAAATAGGTTCTTCTCCTCACGGTTACATGCCATCAAACCTATTGCAACGATTAATGTCAAACTGTATATAAGATTCTTTTTCATATTCGGTTGATTTAGTTATTCATTACGATGTCGTACGTCATAGCGGCTTGGCGGCGTTGTACTTCGGCACGAATAGAATCAAGTGTGATACCATATTTCTCGTCCAACCATTTCTTGGCCATGTCAATCTTTTGGTTAATGATTTTCGTGCCGGGTTGGTTCTCGTTGAAACTTACCAAGTGGGTGTTACCCTCGTCGAAGTAGAATCCACGCTCTTGCCACTGACCGATTGAGTCGGTGATATAACTGGAAATAACCTCCACAAAGTCTTCATGTGCTTCACTGCGGCTATAGGGAGTCACAAAGCCCATGTGGTATGCAGCGGTATCTTCCATATATTGCCAGTTCTGCGAATCATAGTCGCCGGCAGAGATAGTCTCATACTCCTTGGGGAAGGACTTGGCTTGGTGCAAGATGTGCGAGAACTCGTGGTGCATAACGTGGAAGATGTACTTGTTCATCATCGCTACGTTCACTTTACCACCGTCTTGAGGCAGCCAGCGGTTCATCTTGTTCATATTATACAAGGTAATCTTGTAACCGCCTTCTGCCACACCCAATGTCTCTGTGCTTTGTGCAGCGTTGATTGCAGGGCAACCGAGGATATTAATGATACGCGGGGCGTACATTTTGAGGAAGTCCTGATTGGGGACTTGCTTCTGGTACACGTCCAGCCAAAGGTACTTGACACAATGCGCTGTGATTTGCGCCTGCTCATATCCTGCCGGAACGAGGTTGTACTCCATATCCGTCGATTCGTCCTGCAAGCGGTAACGGAAATCGATGTTATAGGGTTGTATGTACTTGGCGTCCAGCCATGTATCAAAAGCATAGGTCACTAAGGTGGAATCCGGCCATGGTTTATCTCGGAAGATAGACTCGGTATCTATTTCCTCCTTTTTACAACTCGTCATTAGCCCCATCGCTGCGGCCAAAATGAAGATACTAATTGTTTGTACGTATTTCATAATCTTTCCTTTCGCTCCAATTTAGATTAGGGTAAAATGGTTGCTGCCACACCGGGGGTTGCTGCAAGATTCCATTCAGGTTCATGGTCGCTACCGGTGATAATAGGCATATTGTTGTCACCCGTCGTGTTGCGGACGTTCTTGCTTTGACCTGCCAAAAGCACTTCCTGTGGCAACTGTACCGCACGGCGGTCGTCGTTCCAAACCAAGTAGAACTTTTGCTTGTCAGGACCGAAGTAGTGCGCAATCTCAATACCGTACCGTTTCAAGTCGAAGAAACGAGTTCCGTCATGCATGTTCTCGATACGACGGAGGTGAAGAACGCACCATAGATAAGGCAGTTTGTCCTCGCTGTACTCTGTCCACATCGGACTCATATCGGTGCAGTGCAACGTGGGCACGATTTGGAAATAACTTTCTGCCGTTTCTTTTTGTTGAGCAACTTTGTTCTTATTGATGCTGAAGAAACTTTCGATATTCTTGCGTGTCAGGTCGCCTGTGCATAAATATCCTTTTGTCCAGATGTCCATATCAGCGATGGCTTCGTCGATGCGGCCCAACATGATTTTTGCCTCTGCACGGCACAACAGCGTTTCACCCGTTGTGAACTCACGGCGCAACATACGGGGATAACCGATACCGGCAACCTTGTCCGTATATTCAAAGTATTCATCTCTTTTGGTCAGGAAAGCACCGTATTTTTGGTCATAGTGCCATACATTGAAGCCGGGGAAACGTCCTGCCCATGTGGGGCCGGGGCCGTTGATGGTCATGTCCAATGCGTCGTGGTTTAAGACGTAACGGCAATAACCGGGCCAGAAATTACGGGAGAAGAGGGAATGACATGTTACCAACATCAGGTTAGACGGCGATTGCGCATCAAACCATGCGTCACGCTCATTATCGGCATTACCGAATTTCTTAGCCGTCTTAGCATCCCACATCAGGGCAGAAGGATTGCTGCCTAATACCTTGTCTGCATACTCGATTACCTTATTGTAGTCCCGTTTGAACAGATAGAAACGGGCTGCAAAGGCGTATGCTGCAGATTTATTAAAGTGGTACTTGGGCACGCCATAATAGCCGTCGTCGATACCATATACTTCCAATGCGTTGATAAGGTCTTCTTCAATGTGTTTGTACACATCGGCTACGGTACCGCGTGCGTATTGAGGACGAACGGTGGTCTCTGCGGCTTGCATATAGTGTATGCCGGTGTCTTGCTTGCTCAGCATATCGTCTTTATACGCTTGGCAGAACACGTTTACCAATATGAAGTGGTTGTAAGCACGAATCATCAGGGCCTCTGCACGCTCTGCTGTCATGGTCTTACTGCCGTTGCTTTCCATATTCTCAATGGCAATGAGGGCTTGGTTGGCTACGGCTATGTTCTTATAGCAGTTTTGCCAAATAGCGTATGGTGAATCTTGCTCTGAAGAAGAATTGATATCTTGGAAGGTAAAGTACTGCGTGTACATTTGGCTCATGGGCTCCAATGTGTAGCATTTACCTGTTATGTCCGGTGCGTTGTTATCAACGGCATTGTCGGACATCGTTTCACCCATACCTGCTATGTTAGGCATGTTATATCCGGAAACCAATAGTTGCTGAATTTCTTTCTGTGTATCAATGGTCGCACGCAAATCGGGCTCTTTATCCAAGAACGAACAGCTTGCTAAAGCAACGACTACACTGACTATATAGATAATCTTTTTCATAATGTAACTGATTTATAGCGTACTTGTTTATTAGAATCCCAGACGGAAAGTTAAGGTGAATTGACGAGGAATAGGTGAACTTACACCACCGGTGCTATAGTATTCAGGATCCTGTCCGTTTAGTTTCTTATCTGCATACAGCAGAGCAAGGTTCGTGCCACTCAACTTGGCAGAGAAACTGGAAACGGCTTTTTGGCTCTCAAACCACTTTTTCGGGAAAGAGTATTCGATACTGATTTCCTTCAAACGGATAAAGTCGCCTTTAGCAATACGTTGGTCGCTGTAGTTGTAAGCGGAGTAAGCGTAGGACAAACCGGAAATGGTGGTCATCTGACGCTTAGAGGCGATTACGGGGATGTTGGTAATATCCTCGTCGCCGGTCGTAGTCCAACGGTTTTTCATTTCCTTGGTAGATGCCGTCAAGTCGTTGTATTGGCTCGAATAAACATAGCACAAGTCGTTCAGACGCAATACGTTACCGAAGGAGTAAGTGAAGAAGATACCCACTTTCAGGTTCTTGTAGATTTGGAACGTGTTGTTGAACGAACCGAAGAATGTCGGCTCAATTGTACCTTCATATTTCAGGAAATCCGTGTGCGTGTAGTCCTGCATATTGATGTCGGAATAGTTTTCAATATCGAATTTCTTGGTTTGCTCCTTGTTGGCCCAGAATGTAGGCAGACCGTTTTCGTCCAGTCCTGCAAACGGAATAGAGAACAAGGCACCGATGGGATAACCTTCCAAACGGCCATAACCGCTACACAACTCTTGGATATTGTCCATAGATTGCAGGTTGGTAATCTTATTCTCGGTGTGCGAGAAGATAAGGTCGGTGGTCCAACGGAAATTGGGTTTGTCAATATTGATGGTCGAAATGGTCAACTCTTGACCCGACGATTTCATATCGGCATAGTTGGCAAGTTTGGTAATAGCACCGCCCACACCTGCCGTCTGCAAGTAACCAATCAAGTCGTAGTTATTACGGATGTAATAGTCAAATTCAAAGTTCAAGCGGTTCTTGAAGAAACCTAAACTGGTACCGATGTTAAACTCGTGCTTCTTCTCGTAGGTCAGTTCCGAGTTCTCCAAAGCCAGCAATTCGATACCGGTCTCTGCCACCGACGTTTGGTGACGCCATGGCGTGTAAGCTTGGAAGACGGCCAACGAGTTGGTTGCAGGACCGCGGTCTGCGGTCAGAGAGTAACTGGCCTTCACGTTGAAGTAACTCCACCAATCTTGGAAAGTGGGTTGCCACCATCTTTCGTTGCTGGCAGTCCATGCACCGCTGACGTTCCACGTCGGCAGCCAACGGCTGTTGTTGGAGCGGCCTAATTGGTTGGAACCCTCATAACGGAACGTACCGGTCAACGAGTAGCGGCTCTGGTAGTTGTACGATGCCATAGCAAAGAAAGCCACGTTGCGGTAGAACGTATATTCGTTGGTGTAATAGTCCGTTCCTTCCTCAGCACCTTGTTTGAACATGCGGTAGTCATAGTAAGGAATACCGCCGTTCTCATACTGATAACCCCAACCGCGGAACCATGTTTCTTGCTTGTCGTAACTGTTGATTTCGGCACCGGCAAAGATGTCAATCAGGTGGTCATCACCCTCTTCGCCTCCGCCACCGTTAGCAAAACCTCTGCGGTATTGGATAGAACCACGGAAGTCCATTTGCAGCAATTTATTGTTAGTGGTCGTGTAAATACCACCTTCCGGCAATACGCTGACAGGCAGCGAGTTAGGTATGTCAGGGTCGGTGTATAAATACTCGTTGCGGTCGCGAATAAGGTCGCTCTCGTTCTCATATATACCGGCACGATAGGCACGTGCTTGGTTAGAGTTTTCGGTTACGTTATGTTCCTGCAACGACGAACTGTAGCGGATGGCTCCCAGTGCCTTAATTTCCAAACCTTTAATGGGCTTGTAGGTCAATTCGCCTTGGAATTTCATATCGGCTACGGTAACACCGATGTAGTTGTTCTCCAACTCGTCGAAGATGTTGAATCCGCAGTAGTTACGGCGATAGGTTGTCTTGGGGTCCAACGCACGCGACGTGTTCATAGAATAGGAGAAGGGGTTGATATCAAACTCACGGCTAACGGCACCCGTCACCACATCTACGGAACGGTTATTCGTACCCGGGGCTTCCTGTTTACGGTAACTGCCGTTGGTGTTGATACCCAAAGTCAGTTTCTGCTTGGCATCTTTGGGCAGTAGCTCAAAGTTGGCTTTGCAGTTGGCGGTGTAGCGTTGTATCGAACTCTTCTTGTACCATCCCGGGTCGTACATGGCAGACAGGGACGCATATACATTGGCGCGGTCAGTACCCATCGAGTAACTTACCGAGTGGTTCATCATCACATTGTCGTTGAACAGCAGGTCGAACCAGTCCGTATTACGGAACTCGGCATCACGCAAATAGGCATTACGAGCTGCTTCCGTGTTGGCGAGCATAAATTTACCTGTTTCAGGGTCGTAGGTCTTAATCAGGTCATACATCTTGCCGTACAAACCGCAGTTCTTGGCGGTGTTCAAACTTGATGCTTCCAACCAACCCTTGTTGGCCAATTCCTGATAAATACCCATCTGCTCTTGCGAAGTACAGATATCGTAATCCACGTAAGAGGGTTTCATACGCATAGTGAACTCACCCGTGTAATTTAGGTGACTTTGACCTGCTTTACCTTTCTTGGTGGTCACTACAATCACACCCGCCATCGCGCGCGCTCCGTATATACTTGTTGCAGAACCGTCCTTCAGAATTTGGAAACTCTCAATATCGTCGGCGTTGATACCGGCAATGGCGCTGGCAATCAGCGTAGAGGCATCACCGCTGGACAAGTCATTGGCGTCCAAATCAACGTTATCCTCCAAGATAACGCCATCTACTACCCACAACGGCTTGGACGAACCATAGATAGACGTTGCACCACGTACGCGAATCTTAGGAGCCGTACCAAAGGTACCACTCACGTTTTGTACGCTCACACCGGCTGCACGGCCTTCCAAACTACGGCTCACATCGGCAACACCGTCCAATTTGCTCTTGTCGGCATCTACCTTTGTTGCTGCACCCGTAAACATACGCTTATCTTGGGCAACCATACCTGTCACCACCACATCTTCCAATTGGGTGGATTCACTCTCTAACGTTACCTTAATAACCGGCTTCACAGCCACCGTAACGGTCTTGTAACCGATGTAGGAAATTACAAGATGTTTAACATTGGCAGGTACATTCAACTCAAAATTACCGTCAAAGTCCGTCACTGTACCTACAGTCGTTCCCTCTGCTATCACGTTGGCGCCTATGGCTCCCATTCCCGCATCTTCCAACACGGTTCCTGTGACCTTTGTCTGAGCCAACAAACTGGTGGCTGACAAGAGCAGACCGACTAAACATACGTAAAATTTGCTTTTCATATACTTAAATATAGTCATTATTCTTATTCCTTTTAACGCGTATTAGGCGAAAATAGCGTGCAAAGGTACAACAAATAATTGACATATCCAAATAAAAAAGCAGAAAAATTACATTTTCCGCCTCTTTTGTGTTATTTTGTAATAAAAAATGGCAAATTTGTTACATTTTATTCATACGAAAGCACAGAAATATTACTTTCGCAAAAAATCTCACGAGCGACATTTACCAAATCTTCGGGGGTCAATTCGGCTATCTTTTGGAACGTGTCTTCCCAATGGGGGGCGCAGTTGTGATAAAGCATCAATTTGGCCATCGCCAGCACGTTATTTTCCTGATTTTCAGCAGAAATAGCCATTTGACCGTGCAGTTGCTGAAGGGCCTGTTTCAACTGATGGGGCGACAACGGCTTCGTACACAATAATTGTAATTGTTTCTTAATCAGCGAAATGCACGTGTCCTTGTCCTTGGCATCAGAGGCAAAATAGACGCTCCAATAACCGCTGTCGCTCAACGGCGTATATTGCGACTCTATCGTATAAACCAGTCCGCGTTTCTCCCGTAATTGCATATTCAGCCGGGACGACATACTGCCTCCGCCTAAGATATTGTTCAGCAGGTACAATGTCAACTGTTTTTCATGTCCGATGGGGTAGGCACGGCCGCCCAACATCACATGCACTTGGTGCGTATGTTTCTTATAGACAGCCGTTTGTGCCGAATTGGCTGCCGGTGTTTGGCGAGGAGTCGCATCGGTCTTGCCTTGCTCGTTGCACAAGTGCCCAAATAGTTGATCCACCGTCTTAAACACCTGTTCGGCGGCTACATCGCCCTGCACGAACACCACCATACGCTCAGGTCTGTACTGGCGTGTCATAAAAGCAAGCGCCGTGGATTTCTTTTTGCTGATGGCACGTACGCTTTTCTTGGTGCCCAAAATGGGATTGGCCAAATGGTGTCCCTGAAAAATCAAGTTCTCAAAGTCGTCATAAATCAGTTCACTCGGACTGTCCTCGTAACTGTCTATCTCGTCCAATATGACTCCCACCTCCTTGTCCGTCTCCTCTTTGGGAAATGTTGGACGTTGTATCATGTCGGCAATCAGGGTAAGTGTCTTCCGCCAATGGCTCTTTTGGGTGGCAGCATAAAAGGTTGTTTCCTCTTTGGTGGTATAGGCATTTATTTCGCCGCCTACCCCCTCTACTTTATCAATAATATCCTTGGCGGTCAAAACCGTGTCTTTGCCGACGGCGAGCCGACGGCGAACCGACGGCGAACCGATAGATGGTGCTGAGGTGGAACTATGTCGGCAACCCTTAAAAACACAGTGTTCAATATAATGTGCCAATCCACTTTCGTCCTGCTGCTCATCGCGCGTACCGCTGCCCACCATCACGCCCACATACGTCACGGCAGACGAACGGTGGCGGAGTACAATTCGCACACCGTTGGCTAATTTTTTGTAAAAAGTATCGTTCATATTTGCAAATGTCAAAAAAATGTTGTACCTTTGCACTCCCAAACCCGATAAGACTACTTTATTCTTCTTCGGGGTCCTTGACGACGCGGCATTGGCGGAATTGGTAGACGCGCCAGACTTAGGATCTGGTTCTCACGAGTGTAGGTTCGAGTCCTATATGCCGCACTTCACTTTGGCTTCCTGCCACAGAGTTTCCATCTCGTCGATGGACATATCTTTTAGCGACCGACCCTGTTCGGCCGCTTTTTGTTCGATGTATCCAAAACGGCGAATGAACTTTTGGTTGGTCATCTCCAAGGCATTGTCGGGCTTAATCTTATACAACCGTGCAGCATTAATCAGGGCAAACATCAGGTCTCCGAATTCGGCAGTCATCTTGTCTTGTTCCATATTACCGACTTCCTGCTCAAATTCGCCAATCTCCTCCTTCACTTTGTCCCACACTTCTTCTTTGTGTTCCCAATCAAAGCCCACGTTGGCCACTTTATCTTGTATCCGATAGGCCTTTATCAAACTGGGCAAACTGTCACTAATGCCGCTTAGTACCGTCTTGCTGCCGTCTTTTTCTTTCAACTTGACCTGTTCCCACAACTTGCTTACCTCTTCGGCGTTTTGGGCAGCAACATCACCATAGACGTGTGGGTGACGGAAGATGAGTTTGTCGCACAAACGGTTGCATACATCGGCAATATCAAAATCTCCGGTCTCGCTACCCATCTTGGCATAAAAGATAACATGCAGCAACACATCGCCTAACTCTTTGCTAATCTCGTTCATGTCCTTGCGAATGATGGCGGTAGCCAATTCGTTGGCTTCCTCCACGGTATTTTGACGTAAACTGTCAAAGGTCTGCTTTCTGTCCCAAGGACATTTCTCACGTAACTCGTCCATCACCGTCAGCAGACGGTCAAATGCTTTTAATTGTTCTTCTCGTGTATGCATAGTTGTAATTCTCCTTGCTCGTTCATGGCAGCGTAGGTCCATAATTTGAATAGGTCACCTAATATAATTACGCGCGCGTGAGGCGTAATCATCAAATCCAGTTCGATATGCCGATGTCCGAAGATATAGTAGTCATGGTGTTCCTTATCCCTTGTTCCATCAGCGTTAGCGGTCCTTATTCCATTTTCCTGTTCTTTGGCAAATAGTACCAGTTCTTCCTTGTCTTCGCCTTTGTACGGACAGGGATTGGCCAATTCTTTCAAACGACTGCGACGTGCCCACTCATAGCCGAATTTATCACCCACGCAAGGGGGAAGCAGTCGATATAAAAACTGTGGAATAGGGTGGTGGAAGAAGGCCCGCAACCGCATAAAAGCCCGAATTCGTTTCTTATCTTCTTTACTTATCGTGTATTTATCGGAGTGCTCGGAAGCACCATTGTCAACCGTGCATTGTGCATTGCCAACCGTCAACCACTTAGGTCCTAACCCGTCTCCGTGTGCCAAGTAGCAGTTTTTGCCGTATAGGGTAACCGAACACGGCTCTTTATGCACGGTAACACCGGTATATTTCTCCAACCAACCGAAGGTCCAGATGTCGTGATTACCGATAAAGTAATGCACCTCAATCCCCTTTGCTGTCAGTCCTTTCAGACAGTCCAGTATCGGCTTAAACTGCTGTTTGCTCTTAGGCACCGTACATTGTGCATTGTGCATTGTGCATTGTGCATCCCACAGGTATTCGTACCAGAAGTCGAAAATGTCGCCTAATAAATAAATAGCAGTGGCGTCCTTGCCCATTTGATTGAGCAAGTCCACCACTCGTTGTTGGTGTTCCGTGCCATTCTCAATGGCTCCGGACCCCAAGTGTGCATCACTTAAAAAATAAATCATATTATAGTAATTCGACGGTACGGTTGACGAATTTGGCGAGGGCTTCGCCTTTGAGTTGACCACTGGCGAGTAGGG
>JAKSNJ010000020.1 GCA_024399965.1 Paludibacteraceae bacterium | reverse complement strand
TTGATTTCGTTATTATTTCTTTGCAAAGGTACAACTATTTTTTGAGATATGCAAATATATTGCCACTATTTTACTAATTTCAGTTGGGTAGTGGTACTAACCAACTCGTTGTTTTCTGTCTTCTACTTACTTTTTTTGTGCATAGGTGAGGGCGAAGAGGCGCATCTGCTGGAGCATAGCGTTCAGACCGTTGGTGCGAGTGGGGGAGAGGTGCTCTCGCAGTTGGATGTCGTCGATGAAATGCAAATCCGCATCTACAATCTCCTGTGGTGTGTGCCCACTCAATACGCGAATGAGCAGTGCCACAATACCCTTTACCAAGATGGCGTCACTGTCGCCGTGGTAGATGATGTGCCCGTCTTGATACTCGCACGTAAACCACACCTTCGACTGACAGCCGTCAATCAGGTTTTTATCTGTTTTGTCTGCTTCAGGAAAGGGCGCTAAGCCGTTTCCGTAATCAATCAGCAGGGAATAACGGTCCATCCAGTCATCAAAACAGGAGAACTCTTCAATTATTTCGTCTTGGATTTCAGTAATTGACATATTTGTTGTGCCATTATTTGGTCTGCTTCGGGTATAAATCCCGGAGCGTCAATGATATAATCTGCTTGTGCATAGTAAGGTTCGCGGGCTTCTAATTGTGGGCGAACAAAGGACAGTAGTTCGTCCTTGGTACGCCCTTGCAGCACGGGGCGTGTACTCAAATCGGTCAACATAAGGCGACTGACAAGGTCTTCTGCCGTCCAGCGCAGATAGACAGATGTGCCTAATTCGTGCAGACAATCCATGTTGTCTTCGTAGCAGGGATAGCCCCCACCTGTGGCGTAAACGACATTTTCAAAAGGCGACATATCTGCCACGTCTTCCAGCACATATTTTTCCTTTACACGGAAAGCATCTATGCCATATTGGCGAATATACTCCGCCGTTGTCAGACCGTGAATCTCCTGAAAAGCGTCATCTAAGTCCACAAAATGCCAACCTAACATATCTGCCAAGTGCCGACCGACTGTGGTCTTACCTGCTGCCATATAACCGATTAGATAGAGGGGCATATTAGTTTAGAGTTGAGAGTTTAGAGTTTAGAGTTTTTTTCTTCGTCGTCCAACATATCAGGCGTGTTGTCGCGCCAGAGGAGATGACCGTTGTCAAAGTATGCTTCCTGAAAAACAGCATGTTCATCAGGGGCAGGAATGGTGCGAATGAAGGTCCAGACGGCATCTTCGGACACCTTATTTATCGCGTACACGCGCGCGATGGACGAACAGATAGGCGCACAAGCCGTGGTGATGACGATGGCGGTGTCCGCAGACATCAAGGTGTCGCGGTGGACAGGTGCGGGTGCCGCCGGGCACTCCGATAGAAGGTTAATCGGATTCGCCATGGCTAATATAAGAGCAAGTTTCAGCATTTTTCTCAATCATTGCAATAAAACGACAGCGTATGCGGCTATGCCTTCTTCGCGCCCTACAAACCCCAAGTGTTCGGTGGTGGTGGCTTTGACGCTCACTTGGCTGATTTGTACCTCCATCACCTCTGCCAGACATTGGCGCATGGGCTCTATGTAAGGGGCTAATTTGGGCGCTTGGGCAGCAATGGTGATGTCGCAATTACCCAATTCATATCCTGCTTCACGTAGCATAGCCATCACACGGCGCAGGAGAATCTTGCTGTCAATGCCCTCGTACTCATTGCCCTTGGTGTCCGGGAAATGGTAACCAATGTCGCGCATGGCGGCAGCCCCAAGTAGGGCATCGCACAGCGCATGAATAGCCACGTCAGCGTCGGAGTGCCCCAACAGCCCTTTGTCCGATGGTACACGAATGCCACCCAACCAGAGTTCGCGGTTGGGGGCAAAAGCGTGTACATCATATCCGAATCCTATTCTCATCGTTTGTTATTAACGAGGTCCTTAATACCTGCCAAGTCAAATCCGAGCGAGAAACGCATGGTCTGATCCAAGGGGTTGGAAGCAGCTGTGGCAATACAGTAAGCCACATCGAAACGTACGATAGAGAGTTTGAAACCGGCACCTAAGGTCACATAGCGGCGGTTACCTTTCATCTTGTCCTCGTGGCTATAACCTACACGACCAAAGAATTGGCGGTTGTAACTATACTCGAGACCTACACCCCAACGCATCTCGTCAAACTCCTCTTTGGCACCACCCGGGGCGTCGTTGAAGGATTGGAACCAACCCTTGGGGGAAGATACTTTGGAATACTCCTCGCTGGCATTGTCCCAACGATATTGGTCATCACCTTTCTTCTCGCCAATGCCGCTGGCATAGGTGGAGTAGGTACTGGGCACGAGCAGACGGTCGCACTCTACAGAAGCCATCAAGCGGTTGTAGTTGTCAAACGGAATCTCATAGCTGACACCAAGACGCATACGGGCAGGAATGAAGTTGGAAGTTACGTTCTTGTCATACGACATCTTACCACCCAAGTTGGACAGGGTGAAACCTAATGCAAAGTGGCTGGTTCCCATCGGCAACTCAATCGGCTGACGGTAGTACAACGATACATCTGCTGCAAAGGTCCAAGCAGGATACATCTCCTTGCTCTCGCCCGTGCCGGAATAGTTGATACCGTTGTTCAGGTCAGAATACATAAAACGCAGGGTGGCTGCCATAGATACATATTCGTGCAACTTACGCGAATACGCTACGTCCAACGACCATTCATTGGGCTTGGCAGTGGCATAGACATATTCTTCACCGACCATATTGGCATCTACCAAACTAACTTCACCCATTGAGAAATACGAGAACGAAGCCGAGATGGCTTGCTTGTCGTCAAAACGATAGAAACCGGTCAAGTATGCCAAGTCAATGTCGTTGACCAACTTACGCAACCAAGGCGTGTAGGAAGCAGATATGCCACCCTTGTCCTCGATGAAAGCATATTTGGCAGCGTTCCAGAACTGAGAGTTCATGTCAGGTGTAGTGGCTACACCGATGTCACCCATACCGGCAGCATGTGCGTCGGGGGCAATAGTGAGTGCCGGCATAGCCGTGATGATGGGGTTAACCTCGTAAGCCCAAGTGTTGAGAGTCAGCGCAACCAGCGCCGTGATACTTAAAAGAATCTTTTTCATACAATTAGTTTTTTTTTATGTTTAACAATTAAAAATCATTTCATTTTGAAATCTGTTTCATAGGCGATACATGTTGTTTTTTTAATACACAATCAACCGTCCTGTTTGACGCTTGGAGGATTGTGTGGCTGTTTGTATTGTAAATTGATAAATATATGTTCCGGGTGGTAAGGTGGCGTCAGACATAGACAGCGAAATCGTTTCTCCGTCAATCGTTTGCGTAGTACTCCACACATTGTGTCCCACCATGTCGTAGAAGCAAATATGAATAGACAGCATATCGTCCGGCCGGTCGTTCTGCATCTGCATGTAGAGCGTGCCGGTAGAAGAAACGGGGTTGGGATATACCATCAGCGACTTGATGACCGGACCAAGGTCGCCGTTTACGGTAAAGCCCAGCGTACGGGTAGTGGCGTTGTTGAGCAAATCCCATGCACGGAAAGACAAGGTGTGGTAACCGTCGCTCATTTCCGGCAAGATATAACTGATGTTGCCTCGTTGGTACGAATTATTTTCAGATGTGTAGTAGTTGTTCAAGACATAGTTTTTCTTCATGTCGTTGTCCAATACCAGCAGCAAGTCGTGCCCGATGCCGGAGCCGATAGTGTTGATACCGTTCTCGTCGTACAAGTCCGCAAAGAAGTGCGGGGCATTATTCACCTCGTCGCCATCGTGGAACAGAGGCGTGTTGAGGTACATCTGAATATCGGGTCCGTTTTTGTCGTCTATGGTCCAAGGTAGAGAACCACCAACTTTGAATTGCTCATGATAGCCCAATGCCTCAGATTTCCCCTGTTCGTCATTGCCCAAGGCATAGAAAATCATACGGCCGGAAGCAATGTTATAGCGGATATCTTTAGGCACACGGAACGAGAACGTGAACTTGCCATTCTCCACGTCGGTCTCGCCCACAAAGATTTTGTTGGAGTAGTCACAGATAGAATCAATGATTTGCTTCTTATCCTCCTCGGGCTCGTCATTGTCGCGTGTCTTGAAATACTGCATCTTGTCGTACACGGTGATATAAACACGTCCGGTAAAGTTGGCGGTGTCCGGTCGTGAGGCATTCAGCGTGTCGCCCACATAGCCGTGAACAGTGATGAGGTCCAATGCCCGCAAGGTGTCCGGCATATCGGACACAATCACTTGGTATTGGGTGGGATAGTTGAGTGCCAACGACGGGTCGCCCAACAGGACATAAGGCAACTTGTTCATATTGCTGCCGTTTTTGTTCTTGGCAATCCGCAACGCTTCGCCTATGGTGTTGGGATAGGTGAACGGGTCGGAGTGCTGGAAGAGTTCTTGGCAGAAATAGTTGTTGATTTTTTCGTTTTCGGTAGCATAAACCGTTCTGTCGGACGATATGACTGCGATGGCACCACCGTTGGGATTGAGCATCGCCAATTCCGCTGTGGATTGCTCCGTTTGGTCAAAGTGTGCAAAACTGCATGTCGCCAACATCCAAACACCTTGGTTGGTATTATTCATCGCCTCTACCTGTTTGCGGGTTAGGAACATCTCTGAGCAGATGTTATTGGCAGAGCCGTGTCCCGAATAGTCCATTAGAGAAACACCCGATTGCAGCATATTGACATAGCGGTTGTATGCTACAGGATAACTCTCGCCGGAAGCCGTTGCCTCCTGCTCATACGAGTCCAAATAAATCTTATTGACAGCGAAAGCAGGATTGTTCTTGCGTACGAGTTCGGCGGCAGCGTCACCTACGCGGACATGCGTTCCGTGGTCGCCGTCGTCTGCCAAGAAGCAGAGTTGCTGCTTCCAACTGCCTGCATTGGCGTCTTGCATGAAATTGCTAATTTTGGCGACTACACCTTCTGCTTCCTCATACGTATTGACAGGCAAGCGCCCGACACTGATTCTCATTTGCCCCAACTGGTCGCTCCAACGGTTGCCCGACAAGCAACTGTTGTCGTCCAAGAAACCGAAATAGTCGTCGGTGGCATACGCATCGGTCTCCACCAGCGAGTTAATGGCTTGGTAGGTCAGCAGGGTGGGAGGTGCCGATGTTTTCAGCAATTGCCTATTATCAAACGAGCCGTCGCCAAACAGCAGCAGCGATTGTGGCGCACTATCGGGACTTTGGAATGAGTCATACAAATACTTCATCATCCAGCGGAAAGCAGAGGCATCGGGCGTACCACTGGAGAATTCATTAAATACCTCTTGGTCGGATACTACCCACCACTGCTGGTTGCTGTGCTGCTCATGTGCCCGCTTCAGTTGTTCAGCAGCAGGGCGCAGTTCTTCGGGTGTGATGATGATATGCTGCTTGCCACGCAGGTCGCGGTGTAAGTTCTGGTTGGGTACTGTACCACAGTAGGCAGGTGTGGACCATGTCTTGGCCGAAGTGCGCACGGCGATAAAGAACTGCACCGCACTATTGTCGCCCATCCAGCACAATGTGTCGCCTTTCCAAGTGGTCGGTACGCGAGTGGCTTTGGCAGGGTTGGTCATATTCCAAATCTGCGTAGAAGCATCGGCACCCGTCAGGTGATACAGCGACGGAGTGGGGTCGCCTACGTTTTCCGTATTGCGAATCATCAAACTGTTTCCGCGCAGGTGCAATCGGCACGATACCTGCATATCGACGTAGTTCAAATACGCCATGGCAGATGAGGACGTAGATTGATAGGTTAGTTTGACCGCCAGTGTGTTGCCGGTCGGAACAGCCGTTGCAATGGTGGCAGTGGCTGCTTTGGCTCTTGTATAAAAGTCTCCGACATCAATGCCGTTGAAGATACAAGACCGTGTTACACCTTCCAACTCCACTTGCATGGTCGTGTTAACTCCTGAATTGGCAGCTGCATCTACACGGCAGAAGAGCGGACGCTCTGTATCAACATCTTGGAAGGTGAAAGGAACGGTCAGTTTGTTGTCGGTAGGTGTTAAAACCTCACCGTACCACTCACGTCCTCCTCCTTCCTTGCCGTGTTGAATATCAAGGAGGTTACATTGTTCTATTTCATGCAACTGCAGCGCCGTATAGTCATAGACGGAATAGGGCGCCTCATCCGTAATCGGTTCGCTCTCGGTCATTAGTAACTGTTCACCGGCATTATCGCTCAGGAAATAGCACCCGTAATCGGCATAGCAGTTGCGTGTGCGCGTGAAGGACGAACCGCTCCACTCCCAACCGACAGGACCGTTGGCGTAGAAGAGGATGTAGTCACCGGCATTGAAAATACCATCGCTGCCGGTATGCATATAGAAAGGTATAGAAGGCACGTCGTCGGTACGTGGCAGGGTAAAGTTTTGGGGAATCAAATTGCCACCATAACCTAATACGCGAATCGTTTGCGGATTAAGTCCCCATGATTTCAGTTGCTCATAACTGATGCCATATAAGCCGGACGATGATACTTGTATCTTGACAAAACGGCCACTGCCCAGCACGGACGACGGTACATACGTGTGAGCCGGCAGGTGGGTACTCAAGAGCGAGAGTAGGAGCACTATGATGATTCGATTCTTCATTTGATTTTACAGTATAGGTGTTCTTGCTCGATGATTTGTTCCGCGTGTATAGGTTGCGGTTCGATAGTGTGGTCTATATAAACAAGGTCGCCCATGCGCAGAGTTACGATACGACTGATATCGCTGATGGCTTGGTCGATGGCGGTGGCAGGAAGTGAGGCATTATCTACAGGCAGCCATTCGCCTACGCACAGCGAATTGTCAAAGGCAGTGGCTTGTGCATAGTCGGTAGCCAACAAATCGTATGCCACGAAGTCCAGTCCTTCTGCCACGGCATCGTAATAACGGTTGGCAAACTTGGGCGTTATGCACTTTCCTAAGCGAGAGATACGCACGACCGTACAAGGAATGCAACGTACATCTTGCGACCAATCAGGCATAAAGAAGGGCTTGCGCTGGTTGAGCAGCGAAGCATCGCACTTCATAGTGAAGTGATGTGTGTTGTCGTAATATGTCATTCCAAGTATTTTCATAATTCGCTATCCGTTTGCTCTACTACCGCTCTACTACCGATACAAACAGGTGTTTTACTTAGTGCGGATATGTATCTCACTTAGCGCGGATAAACAGTTGCACAGGCGTACCGAGAAAGTCCCACCATTCACGGAGTTTGTTCTCCAAGAAACGGCGGTAGGGCTCCTTGACGTACTGAGGCAGGTTGGCAAAGAACACGATGGTGGGCACCTGTGTGTTGGGTAATTGGGTGCAGTATTTGATTTTCACATATTTGCCTTTGAAAGCAGGTGGCGGATAGTTCTCAATCAGAGGCAAGAACTTGTCATTCAACTGAGCCGTTGGCACTTTGCGCTGTTTGTTCTCATACACGTGCAAGGCGGTTTCCACTACTTTGAAGATACGCTGCTTGGTCAGTGCCGAGCAGAAGATGATAGGAAAATCGGTAAAGGGCGCGATGCGTGAGCGAATGGCCGCTTCGTACGCCTTGATGTCCTTGGTCGTTTTGTCTTCCACCAAGTCCCATTTATTTACGCACACCACCAGACCTTTCTTGTTCTTCTGAATAATGGAATAGATATTCAGGTCCTGTGCCTCAATGCCACGGGTGGCATCTATCATCAGAATACACACGTCGGAGTTCTCAATGGCACGAATGGAACGAACAACGGAATAGTACTCAAGGTCCTCGTTCACTTTGGCCTTCTTGCGAATACCGGCGGTGTCCACGAGGTAGAAGTCCTTACCGAATTTATTGTAGCGCGTGTAGATGCTATCGCGCGTGGTCCCGGGTATGTCGGTTACGATGGTGCGGTCCTCACCAATAAAGGCATTCAGAATAGAAGACTTGCCTGCATTGGGCCTACCCACAATAGCAAAGCGTGGCAGGTCCTCCAACTCGTCCACTGTGTCGTCCTTCTTAAAGCGCGAACAAACCTCGTCCAGCAAATCGCCTGTGCCCAGTCCGTTCTCGGCGGAGATGATATAGGGCTCGCCCAGCCCCAGTTTATAGAACTCGGGGGCACCGTACTGTTGCTCAAATGAATCGACTTTGTTCACAGCCAATACACATTCCTTCTTGGACTGACGCAACAGATGCGCCACTTCCATGTCGAATTGTGTAACGCCTTCGTTCACATCTACCACCAGCAGCACCACATCGGCCTCCTTAATGGCAAGGTTGACTTGGCGGTTAATCTCCGACTCAAATGTGTCGTCCGAATTAACGACCCAACCACCGGTGTCGATTACGGAAAAGTCTTTACCGCACCAGTCGGAATGTCCGTACTGACGGTCACGTGTGGTGCCTGCCTCGTTCATGACGATGGCACGGCGTGTTTTGGTTAATCTGTTAAATAGGGTGGACTTGCCTACATTAGGCCTTCCCACAATTGCAAGTATGTTCGCCATTATTGTCGTTTTTGTCTTTATTACAATCGTTGTGACAGTCACCACAATTACCTTTGCAGCCCCCTTCGCCACCGTGGCAATGTCCGCCACAGCGGTGCTTCTCGGGATTGCGTATCCACTCCAGTTCCCAGTCCATCACGTCGCGTATTTGCAGTATCTCTCCGCGAAAACGCACATCTTGTCCGTGCAGGGGATGCCCTTCTGCCAGCGTGATGGGCTCATCAAAGGTCTGCCCTTCCTCTTTTCCTGCCAAAATATCTTCCACCCAAGCCGGAATCATCTTCTCTCCGTGACAATACGTCAGCGGACGCTCTTGGGTCATCTGCTCCAGAATTTGGTCTCCATTGTGGATGTCATATACCAATGTTACTACTTTTTGATTTTCTACCACCATGCTACTTTTTGGTTAGTTGAACTATTATCTGATTTATCGTATTTGAGGTCAGCCAGCATAGACGCATTCACGCCGATGTGGAAATTGTAACTCTTGTACGGCCCGAAGGGAACGAAGGAGGCAGACATATTCCAGCAGTGAAGGTCACGTGACACATTAAAATTGGTGTATGCCCATTGCTTATTCGTTATGTCATAACTCGTGGTCATACTGGCTTTCCACCCTTTGCCTAAACCTAATGAGGCGGAAATACTGAGGTTTTGAGTCAGCCCCATTCTGTATTGCATCTTGCTATCAATGAAGTTGTCCATCGTGTGGGGCAAGTCGCCGTAGCGCACGGAATAGGAGAGGGTGAGTGACCATGGCACTTCGGTCTTGACGTAGCCGTCTTGTATCTCTGAATCGCTATCTTTATTGCCGTTATTGCGCTTCCCGTTGGTCATAGAACCGTCGTCTTGCACCTTCATATCGTTCATATTGCCATCGTCGGTGGTGTTGCCTTTTTTCTTGTCCTTGTTAAACCACTTTTGGAAGGTCTGGTTGTTGAACGTGTAGTTCAAACTGAGGTTTGTTCCGTTCCAGTGGGGGAATCGCCCGTTATGCCAGTATTGCTTGTTGGTGCGACGAGGGTTGCCGTGCGCGTCGTACTCGTACATATAGGGGTCTAAACTGGTTGACAGGTTGAGGGTGTAGTTTACCAATGGTATTTTGAGACGCAGGTTGACATTGAAATTAGAGAAATTCATAGAGTCGGCTGCAAAGTTGTATGCGCCTGTAATACCAAAGTTATCAATGATGCTATATACCTTAAACTGCTCCCGTCCCGTGGTATCCTTGTCGTTACGCACCTTAACTTCCAAGTTGTTTTGTACGCCGAAGTTCAGCGTGGCAGACAGTCCACGCGAGGCAGTGCCGTACATTGCCCCCTCGTAGCGAGAGTAGTTCTCGGTCGTATACATGGGTTTTCCGTCTCCGTCCCTCTTCTGTACTTTATATCCCGTTATGGCATCAATGGAGTCCTGTCCCAAACTATTCTTCTCATAAACGGGCTCTAAGTATTCACCGTAATACCCCCAGCCCTTCTTGCCAAAGTCAGGGTGATAGGAGAAACTCAAACTGGGTGTAAATACGTGGCGGAAACGGTCCACTTTACTGTTGGGGAAGAGTTTACGCGAGGGGATATAGAAACCGTATAACTTGGTAGATAATGCCAATGACAGAGAGAAATCAAATACGTTGTAAAAGCCCTTGGTTGTATCGCGTTGGAGGGTCTGCGTGTCTTCGTTCCAAGTGCGGTTTTCGCGTTGGAAATACATACGGTCGGTCATGTTGATAGAGGGCGTCAAACTCAAGTATTTGAACAGCATCCAGTTGGCGGAGATAGGAATGCTATGCTTGATACCCGTTTGCCAATCGCGGAAGAAATCCGAATGAAAGAACTCCTTTTCCTTAATGGCTTTGCACGCCACACGCGCGTTACCCGAGTACGAGAGTTTGATTTTCTCGTACCATTTTTCCTTACCTACGCGCACTTTGCGTTTGAAGGGGTAGATGGTGGACATGTTCACACTGAAATCCGGTGCGGTCAGGGTGATGGTGGAGTCCTTGGTACGCTGGGTGAGTGAAGCACTCATCGACAAGTTCCACGGACTGTTGGGGAAACGCTGTGTATAACTGATTGAACTGGACTTGGTGTTTTCGGAGTTCAATTCGCCATTGTAGTAACTGTTGATATTACTGCGGTTATAACCTGAGGTTGAGAAGTTAACACTGGCAGAGAAGGTGGAGTAGGGATTGGCTTTTTGATCTTGCTGGTGGGTCCACTGCACTTTCAGGTTTTTGCTCTCGCTGTAATCCGGCATACCGCGCTCACTGGTTTTGTCCACACGGTAGTTGATGTCAATGCCACCGCGGAATTTATACCGCTTGGCGTAATGACTTTTGGCATATACTGCCCATGTTCCTTTGGTGTAGATATCGCCGGTAATCTCCAAGTCGGCATAGTCACTTAGGGCAAAGTAGTAACCGATGTTGCGCAGGTAAAATCCGCGTGTGTAGTCATCACCGATGGTGGGCATAATCAGTCCGCTGGTGTAAGATGTTGTGAAGGGGAAGAAACCAAACGGTATGGCTAAGGGAACAGGCACGTCGCCAACTACCAAATAGGCAGGACCAGTGGCTATGTAATCACCGGGTTTGACTTTGGCTTTGGTCATCTTGAGGTAGAAGTGAGGGTGGTCGTGGTCATCGCAGGTGGTGTATCTGCCACCGCCCATCATCATGACGTCGGAATTGGTTTTCTTCGTCTTTTCTGCCACCACATATCCTTCGCCTTGCTCCGTTGTGACCTCGCGAATAAAGCCCTTCTGCGTCTTCATATTATAGGTCATCTCCAAACTCTCGTAACTATCGTTTCCGTCCTTGAAGACCGGCTTGCCCACTATTTCCTCCTCTATTGTGTCTAACCGCCCTTTGGCATATACCAAACTGCTATCCAATACCATGCGAATATGGTCCGCATTCAGTTCCATCGTCTGGTAGGTCACCACTCCCTGTCCGTACATAATAGCTTCACCATTGCCCAAGAGGACAATAGAATCCTTGGCGGTGTAGTTCACCGGCGCCTCAATCTTCTCTGCGTATATCGCTGTCGATAACAGCAGAAACAGGACCATATATGCATATACGTTACGCATACGCGCGCACTTGCGGAAAATATCGTGCAAAGATACATAAAAAATATCTAATATGCAAATTTTTCGAAGAAATCTTTACCCAAAATGTATGTACCCCTTGTTTTTTTCAAAAAAAAAGTGTACCTTTGCGCAAATTTTAGTAGAATGCGAATATGAGCGAATTACTGAAGGATAAGATTGCTAAATTAAATGCCGATGCGTTGGCTTTACAAGCCAAGAGTAGTGCAGAATTGGAAGTTTTGCGTCAGAAATACCTGAGCAAGAAAGGCGAGGTGTCGCTTCTCTTTGACGAGTTTAAGACATTCCCGAAGGAGGAAAAAGCGCAGTGGGGAGCACCGCTGAACCAACTGAAACGCTTGTTTGAAACGCGTATGCAGGAACTCAAAGACCAACTTGCCGATTCACCGGCTAATCGATTGAATGACGCCCCTGATTTGACCCGTACACCGGACCCTATTGCGTTGGGTACACGGCATCCGTTGTCACTCGTTCGTGAGCAGATAATTGACATCTTCTCGCGTATCGGTTTTACGGTAGCTGACGGTCCTGAAGTAGAGGACGATAAGCATGTCTTCGGTATGCTCAATTTTGCGCCGGAACACCCTGCACGCGATATGCAGGATACCTTCTTTGTAGAGAAGGAGAATGGCATACAAAAACCCACAGACATCCTTCTTCGCACCCACACTTCGAGCGTTCAAACTCGTGTTATGACCGCTTGGTCCAAGGCCCTGAATAATGACCCCGAAAATGCCCCGCATTCGCTCCGCGTATTGTGCCCGGGACGCGTGTTCCGTAATGAGGCCATTTCGGCGCGTGCGCACTGTTTCTTCCACCAAGTGGAAGGTCTGTATATAGACAAGAATGTCAGTTTTGCCGACTTGCGTCAGGCACTGCTGTATTTTGCGAAAGAGATGTTTGGACCCGAAACGCAGATTCGTCTTCGTCCGTCTTATTTCCCCTTTACGGAACCGAGTGCCGAAATGGATATCTCGTGTGACTTGTGTGGCGGTAAGGGATGTGCGTTCTGCAAGGGCACCGGCTGGGTGGAAATACTTGGTTGCGGAATGGTAGATCCCAATGTGTTGGAGAGTTGTGGCATAGACAGTAACGTTTATACGGGTTATGCCTTTGGATTGGGTGTGGAGCGTATTGCCAACCTCAAATACCGTGTCAAGGATTTACGACTATTCTCCGAAAACGACGTTCGTTTCCTCGAGCAGTTCCAAAGTTGCTAAAAAACAAGTGAATACAAACAAAAAAGGTTGTTACTTTTTCGTAACAACCTTTTTTATTATGAATGCGACTACCGCGACTCCGACCACAATCAAAATGCCGATGGAGAGTTCGTGGCTGTATGCTTTAATCACGTCCATTTGCCCGGCAGCGAGATAGCCGACCAACGCCAGTACGATATTCCAACTGAAAGCACCTAAGAAAGTGTAGAGCAGGAAAGGTCCCATTTTCATTCGTGCCAAACCGGCAGGAATACTAATGAGTTGGCGAATAGCGGGAATAAAACGACCGATGAACGTGGACATATTGCCGTGGTCACGGAAGTATGTTTCTGCCTTTTCAATCTTTTCGCCGGATAGCAGACACAAATGTCCTAATTTGCTATCGGCAAACTTGTAAATAATAGGCCGTCCCAACCAAACGGACAGGTAATAGTTGATGACCGCCCCCAGCATAGCACCTAATGTGCCGAAGAGAACGATAAACAACACGTCCAACGGATAATTACCCGTTACACACAGTACGCTATCGGGCTGACTTGCCACAAAAGCGGCAGGGGGAATCACCACCTCACTTGGGAAAGGAATAAAGGACGACTCAATAGTCATCAACGCGGTAATCGACGCATAATTCATGTGCGCCGAATACCAAGCGATGAGTTCGTCTATAATAGTCATTTACAGGAAAATGAGTTGAACAATGATATAGACGGGCAGAAGGACGATTAACGAGAACTTAATCATATAGCCGAAGAAAGACGGCATTTCGATTTTGTTCTCCTCTGCGATGGCTTTAACCATGAAGTTAGGTCCATTGCCGATATAGGTCATACTGCCAAAGAAGACAGCACCGATGCAGATGGCTTTGAGCAATAACTCGGGAATACCTGCTACGATATTGGTATCCATCGAAGCCATAATCTCAGGCGACAAACCGGTTGCCATAGAGTGGAAGGCAACGGCGGTAGGTGTGTTGTCCAAGAAGGAGGACAGCAGACCGGTGGAGTAGTAGTATTGCCAAATATGTGTCAAACCTAAGCTGGCAGCGTTCTCTTTGAGGAAAATGAGGGCAGGAGCCATCGTGGTGAAAATACCGATGAAGAGGGCAGCCACCTCCAAGATAGGTGCCCAAGTGTATTTATTGTCATCGTAGCGCACTTTACGAGGCGTTGTAAGCAGCGATAGACCCATAAAGATGAGCATAGCTATCTCGCGCAAGTATTTGATATACAGGGGAGCATCTTCTTCGCCCATAGCAGGAATAGTGCCGGCGTTAAAGAAAGCAACGGAAGCCACGATACCAATGAGCCAGAGGAAGTTGATGTTTCCTGTCAGTTTGAGTGGTTGTGCCTCGCGAGAGTCAGCAGATAGGGCTGTCCAATCCTCTTTTTTATAATAATAGGTGTCAGCCAAGAAATAGAGCAGGAGCAGAATAGCGCCTGTAAAGAGCCACGGAGCCCACATAGAGGCAAACCAAGTGAACTCAGCACCACGCAGGAAGAGCATAAACAATGGGGGGTCACCAAGAGGAGTCATCAGTCCGCCGCAGTTAGCCACTAAGGCGATAAAGAAGAGCACGGTGTGCATCTTGTACTTACGTTGCTGATTGGTGGCAAGCACGGGGCGAATGAGCAACATAGCGGCGCCGGTCGTTCCCATCAGCGATGCCAAGAAGAAACCAATGGCAAGGAAGAGGGTGTTCACAATCGGCTTGGCTTTGATATCACCACTCAGGTGAATACCGCCGGTAATCACGAACAGTGCCAACAACAAGATGATGAATGGCACATAGTCAAAGAAGATCGTGTCCACCAACGAGTGACCTAAACCCATGCAAATCATATAGATGGCTACGGGTACACCCAAAACGGCAGATACGATGAGTTTGTTCAGATTGCTTTCCCATTTCTCAGGTGCGATGATGGGACCAATAGCAATCGCGAGCAGCATAATTCCGAAAGGAATCATCGCCCATGCGGGCATCATAAACTGTTCCATAGTAGTTAATAATTAGTTGTTAATTTATCTAATCAAGTTTCAATACTGCGAGGAAGGCCTTTTGCGGTACTTCGACGTTGCCGATTTGCTTCATACGTTTCTTACCGCGTTTCTGCTTCTCCAGCAGTTTGCGCTTACGGCTGACGTCACCGCCGTAACACTTGGCAAGCACATCTTTGCGCACCTGTTTGACCGTTTCGCGTGCAATGATCTTGGCACCGATGGCGGCTTGTATGGCGATGTCGAATTGCTGACGGGGCAATAACTCCTTGAGTTTCTCGCACATACGTCGTCCGAAGTCGAGCGCATTGTCGCGGTGGGTGAGAGTAGAGAGGGCATCGACCTGTTCACCGTTGAGCAAAATATCCAATTTGACCAAGTTGCTGGGACGGAAACCGTTGGTGTGCCAGTCAAACGAGGCGTAGCCCTTGCTGATGGACTTGAGTTTATCGTAGAAGTCAATCACTATTTCGCCCAGTGGCATATCGAACAGTATCTCGAGGCGGTCGCCGGAGATAAACTCCTGCTTGACCAGTTCGCCCCGTTTGCCGAGGCAGAGGGTCATAATCGGACCGATAAAGTTGCTGGTGGTGATGATGGAGGCGCGAATATACGGCTCCTCAATACGGTCTATCTCCGTTAAGTCGGGCATACCGGCAGGGTTGTGTACCTCTTTCATGGTGCCGTCCTTCAGATAGACGTTGTATGATACGTTGGGCACGGTTGTGATGACGTCCATGTCGAATTCGCGGTCCAAGCGTTCCTGCACAATCTCCATGTGCAACAGCCCCAAGAATCCGCAACGGAAACCAAAGCCCAAGGCCACGGAGGACTCCGGCATAAAACTGAGTGACGAGTCGTTCAGTTGCAGTTTTTCCAAGGAGGCGCGCAGGTCTTCGTAGTCTTCTGCTTCGATGGGGTAAACGCCGGCAAAGACCATCGGTTTGGCCTCTTGGAAGCCGGCTATGGCCTTGTCGCACGGGCGACTGACGTGTGTAATGGTGTCGCCCACTTTGACCTCGGTAGAGGCCTTGATGCCGGAGATAATGTATCCCACCGTGCCGGCAGACAGTTCTTTGGCGGGCTGCATGTCCATTTTGAGAATACCTATCTCATCGGCGTCGTATTCCTTGCCGGTGTTGAAGAACCGGACATGGTCGCCGGTGTGAATGGTGCCGTTCACCACTTTGAAGTAAGCGATGATACCTCTAAAGGAGTTGAAGACAGAGTCAAATACGAGGCATTGCAGGGGTGCTTCGGGGTCGCCTTCAGGAGCAGGAATACGCTCGATGATGGCATCTAATATGGCTTCTACGCCTTCGCCGGTTTTGGCGGAGCAACGAAGTATGTCTTCGCGCTTGCAGCCCAACAGGTCGATTATCTCATCTTCTACCATATCGGGCATGGCGCTGTCCATGTCGCATTTATTCATGACAGGAATAATCTCCAAGTCGTGGTCCAAGGCCATGTAAAGGTTGCTGATGGTCTGTGCCTGTACGCCCTGACTGGCATCTACGACGAGTAGTGCGCCCTCGCAAGCGGCTATGCTGCGGCTGACCTCGTAACTGAAGTCCACGTGACCCGGAGTGTCAATCAGGTTGAGGGTGTAACCCTTGTAATTCATCTGAATGGCGTGACTCTTGATGGTTATGCCCCGTTCTTTTTCGAGGTCCATATCGTCCAGCACCTGATTTTCCATGTCCTTGACGTTTACCGTCTGTGTCATTTCCAGCATACGGTCAGCCAAGGTGGATTTTCCGTGGTCAATGTGTGCAATAATGCAAAAGTTTCGTATATTTTTCATCCGACAATAATGGGGGAATTATTTTTGTCTATCAAATATTTCGTTGTATTTCAATACGGTAATATGCAGTAGTGATTCGTCCAACACGCACTCTAAGGGCTCGTTTAACGACACGATGTTGAGGTTGGTCAAAACAGCATCGGCATCTTTGAAAATCAAGTTAATGGTGTGTCCGTCTTGCGTGTATATGCCGGTAGCAGTGGCAGACATGCCCATTGTGGCAACGAGTTTGACATGTTCTTTGTCTTCAAAGGTGACCGTTACTTTAACGCCTTGTATTTTTCCGAGCCATTCCGAACCGACCACGTCTATGGTGTGGATGTCCTTTGTACTCAGTTCTTCCTCCTTGTCGGACTTACAGGAAACGAGTCCAATAGAGGCCATCAGTATTGCTGCTATAGCAATTGCAAAAATCTTTTTCATACCAAATGAAATCAAAAATCGTACAAAGATACAAAGAATTTTTGGAATAGGCAAATTTTTGTTGTATATTTAGTCCAAAAGATAGATTTTATCTATCCTTAACGGTATTGCCAACCACCGACCATGTTATGTTGATGTTATGTTGCAAACAGGGAGAATTAAACGCAAATGAAGTGCTTTTTGCACTTTCGTGTTGCAAAGTTGCGATAAAATTTTGATATATGCAAAAAAAAGTGTATCTTTGCAGGTTGAAAGTAGAAAATCAAAAGTAAAAAGTCAAATATGAATAAATCGAATGTAGTAGTTCGCTTTTGCGGAGATTCCGGTGACGGTATGCAGTTGACGGGCAATCTGTTCTCGTCGTTGAGTGCCATCTTGGGCAACGAGATATCGACATTGCCGGATTTTCCTGCGGAAATACGCGCTCCACAAGGTACATTGGGGGGCGTGTCGGGTTTCCAAGTTAATTTAGGTCAGGGTGTATATACCCCGGGAGACAAGGCCGATGTGATAGTGGCGATGAACTCGGCGGCCCTGAAGGTGTGTGCGTTGGGCAGTAAGTTCAATAAACAGGGAGCGGTTTGGACTGAGCAGGACAGTCAGTTCAAGCGCGATGCCGTTATCATAGTAGATACGGATTCGTTCACGCCAGCCGACCTGCAGAAGGCACTTTATACGACCGACAACCCGTTTACGGAACTGGGATTGCCGGAGACGGTGCAGATAGTGCCGGTGTCGCTGACGTCGCTGACGAAGGAGTCGCTGAAAGACAGCGGTTTGGACAACAAGGCCATTCTCAAGTCGCGCAATATGTTTGCGTTGGGGGTGGTATGCTGGCTGTTTAACCGTCCGATAGACAAGGCCATTCACTTCTTGGAGGGCAAGTTTGCGAAGAAGCCGGCGTTGATAGCGCCGAATGTGAAGGTGCTGACGGACGGCTATAACTACGGAACGAATACGGCGCTGAACATCAACACCATCAACGTGGAGGTGCCCGATAACCTGCAACACGGTACCTATACCTCCATAGCCGGCAATAAAGCCACGGCATGGGGCCTGATTGCTGCTGCGCAGAAATGCGGCAAACGGTTGTTCTTGGGGAGTTATCCCATCACCCCTGCCACGGATATTATGCACGAGTTGGCAGGACGCAAGGACATGGGCGTGATGGTGGTGCAAGCGGAAGACGAGATAGCCGGTGTATGTACGGCCATCGGTGCCTCGTTTGCGGGCGATTTGGCCTGTACGTCCACATCGGGTCCGGGTCTGTCGCTCAAGTCCGAAGCGATAGGTTTGGCGGTGATGGCCGAGTTGCCGTTGGTAGTGATAGATGTGCAGCGTGGCGGCCCGAGTACGGGTTTGCCCACGAAGACGGAGCAGACGGACCTGCTGCAGGCGGTGTATGGCCGTAATGGCGAGTGTCCTGCCGTGGTGGTGGCCGCATCATCGTCGGCTAACTGCTTCCAATATGCCTACGAGGCATGTCGTTTGGCACTGGAGAACATGACTCCCGTTATATTGATGACCGACACGTATTTAGCGAATGGTACGGGTCTGTGGCGCCTGCCCAAGTTGGCAGAGTTGCCGGCTATTCAGCCGCAAGGTGTACCGGCGGAGCTGAAGGGTCAGTACAGCGTTTCGCTGCGTGACGCGAACAGTATCCGCTACTGGGCAACGCCGGGCATGGAGGGCTATGAACACCGCAATATAGGTTTGGAGCGTGATGCCGTCAAAGGCGCCATCTCCACCAATCCCGACAACCACGAAGCGATGGTCAAGGCGCGTCAAGCCAAGATAGACCAAGTGGCCAACCATATTCCGGCGCTGCAAGTGCAATGCAATGCCGAGTCGGACACGCTGCTGGTGGGCTGGGGCAGTACGGAAGGACACCTGCACGCTGCAGCCAATGAGTTGAATTGCGCGTTGGCCCACTTCAACTACATCAATCCGCTGCCGAAGAACACCGCCGAGGTGCTGCGCCGCTACAAGAAAGTGATTGTGTGCGAGTTGAATAATGGTCAGTTTGCAGCTCTGCTGCGTAGCAAAGTGCCGGGGGTTGATTTCAAACAATACAATGAAATCATGGGTCAGCCCTTCACCGTTGAACGCATTGTTGAACATGTTAAAACCTTATAATGATGGAAGCAAGTCAATTCAAAAGTGATCAATATGTTCGTTTCTGCCCCGGGTGCGGCGACCACGCCATTTTGGCATCGCTGACCAAGGCCATGGCACAAATAGGCGTGCCGACTCATGAGACAGTGGTAATATCGGGTATTGGTTGTTCCAGCCGTATGCCACACTACCTCAATACATACGGATTTAATACGATACACGGCCGCGGTGGCGCGATAGCCACCGGCGTGAAGACCTCTCACCCCGAACTGACCGTTTGGCAGATGACAGGTGACGGCGACTGCCTCGCGATAGGCGGTAACCACTTCATTCACGAGATACGCCGTAATGTGGATTTGAATATATGCTTATTCAATAACCGTATCTACGGATTGACCAAGGGTCAGTATTCGCCCACATCGCCTAAGGGGTTTGTTTCCAAGTCGTCGCCCTTTGGCACGGTGGAGCGTCCGTTTATACCTGCCGAACTGGTAATGGGAGCGCGTGGCACGTTCTTTGCCCGCACGTTAGATGTAGATATGCCTACGACGGTGGATTGTATGGTGCAGGCCCAGCAGCACAAGGGGGCTTCGGTCATCGAGTGCTTGGTTAACTGCGTTATCTTCAACAACGGTACGCACAGTTGGATAGCAGACCGCGAGACACGTGCCGAGCGCAGCATTGTTCTCAAACACGGCGAGAAGATGCTATTCGGTGCCAACAAGGACAAAGGACTCAAACTGGACTATTCGACCGTCATTCCGCATTTGGTAGTGACGACCGCCGACGACCCCGACGTACTCGTTCACGATGCCACGACGGAAGACCCGACCCTGCACCGTATGCTGGCGCTGATGGGACAAGAACGTTTCACGGTTGACGGTGGTGCTTCCGAGCACTCCGATAAAGAGTTGCCGGTGGCGTTGGGCGTAATCCGCAACGTGGAAGCCGAGACCTACAACGATGCCGTCAATCAACAGATAGAAGACGTGCGCGCCAAATCCAAAGCAACCACGTTTGACGAACTGACGGCCACTTTGGAGCATTGGGAAATGTAATAACTAATAAACGATAAGAGAATGAAAACGATTAACTATTCCATCTTGTGCGCCCTGCTATGTACATCGGTGTTGGTAGGGTGCAAACAAAATGACGAACCGACAGAACCCTCTAAGCCGGAGCCGACACCGGAACCCACTACTATTTTGGGAACGTGGAGTTTGCAAACGCATAACGGTCAAAGCGTCTATACCAACGACCGAACCATCATTACCTACGCCGAGGGCGGAAATAAATGGTTCTCGCTGGCCAAGTATATTCCCGATTTCGGTATGACATGGCGCAACAAGGCGTATGCCACCTACAAATGCGAAAACGACTCGATGGAGGAGGTTTTTGACGGCACGACTTATTTCGGGAACATAGCTATGCCCAACAACGACTTGCTGTCCGTACACATGACCAAATCCATTTCGAAGAAAGGAACGGAGTCGGTCGTAGATGATACCTACGATTACAAGCGCGTGTCCAATGCCCTGCACTATGAGGACATCATTATCGGCGTATGGGAAGGTGTGGAAATGACAGGCCCGGAGACCTACGGCGATGCCAACCACCGTTTTGAGTACAAGACCATGGACGCCAGCGGGTATTTGCACTTTGTCTATATGAGCAAAAACGACCAAGGCGAGTGGGTACCGGACCCCACCAATACCAATAATATCTACAACGTGCATGGCGACTGGTTAGCCACCACGTGGATTCAAAACGGAGAGAATCATTATGAATGGTGGGACATCACCGAACTGAATGACACCATTATGAAATGGGGTGCAGTTCGCGAGGACGCCACCACTCATCAATCCTTTACGACCACCTTTAAGCTCCGCCGCGTTACTGAGTAACACTCAGTCCGTCGCGTTGGAGCAGGGCGTCGATGGTGGGTTCACCACCGCGGAAACGGCGGTACAGAACCATCGGTTCCTCGGTACCACCACGCTCAAGGATATTCTCACGGAAGCGATCGGCAGTTTCTTTATCAAAGATGCTGCCGTTTGTTTTTTGTGCCAATTGGAATTGTGCAAAAGCATCGGCATCGAGCAGTTCGCTCCATTTATAGCTATAGTAACCGGCAGCATAGCCCCCCGAGAAGATGTGGGTGAAAGCGGTTACCATCTGCGTGTTATCCACATTAGGCATGACGCGCACCTGCTCCATAGCAGCGTTGGTGAAGGCGGTCACGGCATTGAGCGTGTCACCATCAGCCACCTCAAACGGTTCGGTGAGCATGTGCCAAGCCATGTCCAAGTAGCCGAAGGAGAGTTGACGCACGCAAGCGTAGGCAGCGTGGTAGTTGTTGCTGGCCTTGATTTTGTCGATAAGGTCCTGCGGCATTGCTGCGCCCGTCTCGTAGTGCTTGGCAAACGTGTCCAAGAACTCCTTTTCGCCGAGGAAGTTCTCGTTGAATTGTGAAGGCAGTTCGACAAAGTCGCGCGGCACATTGGTACCGCTCAAAGTAGCGTATTGGCACTTGGTGAGCATACCGTGCATGGCGTGTCCGAACTCGTGCAGGAACGTCTCTACTTCGTCATAGGTAAGCAGGGCAGGTTTGTCGATGCTGTCGTTCTTAACGGGACGGGTCAAATTCATTACATTGACGATATGCGGACGGCTATCGGTACCGTCTGCTTCACGCCATTGCGGTTTGAGGTCGTTCATCCACGCGCCGCCACGTTTGCCGTCCCGCGGATGGAAGTCGGCGTAATACACCGCCACAAAGTTGCCTTCGGCGTCCAACACGTCGTAAGCACATACCTCGGGGTGATAAACAGGAATGTCCTTGTTCTCCACAAAGGTCAGTCCGTACAGGCGATTGGCCAAACCGAACACACCCTGTTTGACGGCGCTCAACTCAAAGTAGGGACGCAGAATATCGTCGGAGATACTGTATTTGGCATCTTTCAGTTTCTTGCTGTAATAACTCCAATCCCAAGGCATCAATTCGCCTTCGAGCCCTTGCTCCTTGGCAAATGCTTGCAATTCAGCCACTTCCTTGTTTGCCGGACCCATGTAAGCGTCACGCAATTGGTTGAGAAAGTTCATGACGTTGTCCTGCGTCTCGGCGCAAGTCTTGTGCAGGGATTTCTCGGCGTAGGTGGTCTTGCCGAACAGGCGCGCTATCTCCAAGCGGGTATTGGCAATCTCCACAATGAGGGCAGTGTTGTCCCACTCGCCTCCCAACGCGCGCGAGTTATAGGCGCGATATAAGGTCTCGCGCAGCGCGCGACTGTTGCAATCTTCCATCACGGGGATATAGGTGGTGGGCTTGAGGTCCAGCATCCAACCCTGCTGCTCGTTCTTTTCGGCAATGCCTTTCAAGATGGCTTTGGTGTCCTCGTTCAACCCGTCCAATTCGCTTTCGTCGCTGATGGGGTAGGTCCAAGCATTGGTGGCGTTCAGCACGTTCTGCCCGTAGCGTGTAGTCAACTCGCTCAGGCGCATAGTCAGTTCACGCAGACGCTCCTTGCCTTGCTCATCGAGGTTGGCACCGTTTTCGGCAAAACTGTCATATATGTCTTCCAGTATCTTGTACTGCTCCGGATTGAGGTTGAGCGAGTCGCGCTGGTCATATACGGTCTTGATACGTTGGAACAGGCCCTCGTTCAGCAAGATAGCGGTGCTGTATTCCGACAATTTGGGACTCAGCTCCACCTCCAATGCCTGCATTTCTTCGTTGGTCTCCGCCAAGGTGAGGTTGAAGAAGCAGTATTCCACCTTGTCCAACATCTCGCCGGAGTGAATATAGGCCTCGATGGTGTTCTCAAAGGTGGGTGCTTCGGGGTTGTTGACGATGGCATCAATGTCTGCCAATCCGCGCTTCATACCCTCCTCAAAAGCAGGACGATAATGCTTGGTTTCAATCTTGTCAAAGGGGAAGGTACCGTGTGGGGTATCCCAATTCTGATAGTCAAAGAACGGGTTTTTGTTCGCGCAACCCATCAGCGCACATGCGGCAATAGCCATAACAGTAGTTTTTTTCATATTCTAATGTGTATTATTAGGCAAATTAGTTATCATATACTGACAAATCGGCTACAAAATTACTAAAAATATTCGAAATTGCCAAAATTATTTGGAAAATTAAAATAAAAAGTGTAACTTTGTCGCCAAATTTGCATAAAAACGAAAAGTATGGAACATTTTTACTCGTTGGAATTTTTTAACAACTTTCTCTTTTTGATGTTCTTGGTGTGCATCGTTATCTTTGTCTCGCTATATTTTGTAGATGCCGGTTATGGCAAAATGCGTACCGAAAAGTGGGGTCCGGCTATTAATAATAAGGTGGGGTGGTTTTTGATGGAAGCGCCTGTGTTTATTGTGATGCTCTATTTGTGGGCGCAGTCGAATGTTAAATGGCAGATGCCGTATTTGGTGTTCCTGCTCATCTTTGAGTTCCACTATTTCCAGCGTTCGTTTATCTTCCCCTTCTTGCTGAAAGGCAATAGCAAAATGCCGATTGCCATTATGTTCCTTAGTGTAATCTGGAATCTGATTAACGGATACGTTCAGGGCTATTGGCTCTTCCATTTAGCACCGATGTATCGGCCTTACGGGGCGCAATGGTTTACGTCGTGGCAGTTCATTTTGGGCTTTGTTATCTTCTGTATCGGTTGGATTATCAACATGCATTCCGACCACGTTGTGCGCCATCTGCGCCAGCCGGGGGATACGAACCACTATCTGCCGAAAAAGGGTATGTACCGTTTCGTGACCAGTGCCAATTACTTGGGTGAAATCACCGAGTGGTTGGGGTGGGCTATTCTTACGTGGTCTTGGGCAGGTGCGCTCTTCTTCATGCTCACATGCAGCAATTTGATTCCGCGTGCCAACTCTATTTACTTGCGTTACGAACAGGAGTTCCCCGACGAGTTTGACCGCAAACGGCTCAAACGTATTATCCCGTTCATCTATTAGAAAACTATGCAAGTAGTTCGATAGTAGTCAGTTAGTCAAAATTAATTACTATGAATAAATTGTTTACCGAATATCAACTCGGTCCTATCACTTTGCGTAATCGTTTCATTCGCTCTGCAGCGTTTGAGAATATGTGTACCTCCAACACTCCCAGTCAGATGTTGGAGGATTATCATGTCAGTGTCGCCCGTGGAGGCGTAGGCATGACGACGGTGGCTTATTGTGCCGTTGACTTGAGTGGCGTTAGTTTTGACGGGCAGTTATATGTTCGTCCGGAAGCCCTTGCCGGCCTGAAGAAACTGACCGACGCCGTACACGCTGAGGGTGCCAAGGTGAGTATCCAATTAGGGCACTGTGGCAATATGACCCACTTTGCTACCTGCCATTGTATGCCTGTTTCGGCATCGAACGGCTTCAATCTCTATTCGCCCACTATCCACCGTCGGCTGTCCGTAGATGAGATTCACCGCTTGGTGAAGAAGTTTGGCGAGGCAGTCGATTTCTGCCGTGAAGCGGGTTTTGACTGTGTGGAGATACATGCCGGTCATGCGTATTTGATTTCGCAGTTCATTTCGCCACGTACCAACCACCGCCATGACCAATATGGCGGTTGTTTTGAGAACCGTGTGCGTTTCCTCAATGAGGTCTTGGACGAGGTGATGGCACACGCCAAGGACGATATGGCTGTGGTGGTTAAGACGAATATGACCGACGACTGCTGGCGTGGCTCCGACCTGAACGAAGGCATCAAGATAGCCAAAGAGATAGCCAAACATCATGTACACGGTATCGTCCTGTCAGGCGGTACGGTTAGTGCCTCGCCTATGACTATCCTCGGCGGTGCGATGCCTATCAAGGCGTTGGCCGGCTATATGCCCGGCAAGATGTGGTGGCTCAAGGCGGCGTTGCTCTGTGGCGGAGGCAAGATGATGATCAAGACCTCTCCCTTCCGTGAACTCTATTTTATGGATTGGGCCAAACGCTTCCAAGAGGCATTCCGCAACGACCCCGAAGTGGCAGATGTTCCCCTAATTTATGTCGGTGGCGTGCAGAGTGGTGACAGTTGCCAACGGATTATGAACGAGGGCTTTGACCTCTTCCAACTGGCGCACGTGCTGATTAAAGACCCTGAGTTTGTACACCACGTAGAGGCCAATCCTCACTACCATGCCGGCTGTAAGCGCAGTAACTACTGCGTAGGGCGTATGTACACGCTGGAAATGAAGTGCCACGAGTGCGTGGAGCGTGACGGAGAACAGATACCTGCTTCTATGAAGAAAGAGATTCAACAACTTGAGCATAAGTGGCAACAAACGTCCCGTGCTTAAGTCCTAATAAAATCCTAACATTATCCTAACATTATCCTAACATTATGTTGTCGTTAGTTACAGGTGCAAGTTCGGGTATCGGCTTGCAATATGCCACGCAGTTAGCGCGTGATTATCATACTGATTTATTGCTGATTAGCAATCAAGAAAAAGAGCTGCAACAGGTAGCGCACGATTTGGCGGAGCAGTATAATGTACAAACTATTGCCCACTATGCCGATTTGAGTCAGACCGATGCTGCCGAGCAGATTTATGCGTATTGTCAGGAGAATAACTTGCAGGTAGATATTCTTATCAACGATGCGGGTGTTTTCTTCTTCAATCCGTATCTGGAAACCTCGATGAAACGCATCGAGTTGATGCTCAATCTGCACATGATATGTGTGGCAAAGATGTGCCGTCTGTTTGGCGAGGACATGGCCAAACGGGGCAAGGGATATATCTTGAATATGTCCTCTATGTCGGCTTGGATGGCGATGCCCGGTATTCAGACCTACAATGCCACCAAGGCGTTTATTTATAACCTGAGTAAGTCCTTGTGGTACGAGTTCAAACCGCTGGGCGTACATATCACCGTGATGGCTCCGGGAGCAGTAGATACGGCATTGTTTGGCTTGGCCCCCAATCTGCGTAAATTGGCGGTGGCGTTGACGGTAAGTATTCCGCCGGAGAAATTGGTACACAAAGCGTTAAAGAAAATGTTCCGTGGCGTGAAGGCATCTACACCCGGCTTTATCAATTGGTTGGCAACGCCGCTTCTCAAGCACACCCCCGACTGGCTCGTCTTCCTTGCTATCAAGTACGTGGGCAA
>JAKSNJ010000002.1 GCA_024399965.1 Paludibacteraceae bacterium | reverse complement strand
ATTGAGGCGTACACGCTTGTACGGCACTTCTTACAACGGCACGGATAGCCTTTTCATTTTCTACAGTCATAGTCATAAAGTATTTGTCTGTCATATTTGCAACTCAATCTTAATTAAAGAAGTGTAAGTGTTTTTAAATAAGATTTTTATTTTGTTTTAATAAGTTCTGCAAGTTAGAATTGATTTTGCTTGCAAAATTACTAAAAATATTTGGCATACGCAAATAAATTGAGTAGAAAATAGATTCTTAATCTATTAGACCTGATTTTTTACTAAAAAAGTCGGTTACTCATCGTATACTTATTCTGTGGACGATTTATTGGCAAGAGTATTCGCCACGTTGTCACACAACGCAATGATATGGAATGTGGCTAATGGCGATTATGTGCTACGGGGGGATTTTAGTAATTATACATCGCACCGGTGGCGGTGAGAGTACGGCGGGAGGCGGGGTCGTAGAGGAATATGTGGCCGTTACGGAATTGTTTAGATACGCGGTTAGTAGATAGTGGTTTCACAAGGGCGGTAGGAGTGGGGGCGTCGGTCAGTTTAAGGACACAAGCATCTATCTCGTCCTGCGTCAGATAACCGCCATCGATGAAATGCTGCGCCACAGCTTGTGCCAAGGTGCGTCCCGTCTGTGGGCTGGTCGGCGCAAAGACTTCGGGCCACTCGCCCGTGAGCAGATACAATTCATAACGTACACAATTGGCATGACGGTACTCCTGTATTTGCAGGTTACCGGTCATGTGGTAATCCTGCGCAATCTGACTCCATGAGGCGCCACAGAGTGCTGCCAAGGTGGCTGAGAAAGCGCCTGTGCGGTCAGCGCCCAGCGAACAGTGAATTTGGAAAGGAGCAGGATGGGAATTGATGAAACGTACCACTTCCTGCATCCACTGACCAAACTTCTCTTCATTGGTTCGGAAGACAGCATCGTTATAACGGGGTATTTGTCCATTAGCCGTGCCGACATATAGGACGTTATTATTCTTGATAATGTCTTGGTAATAAGCAGGTATAGTGACCGTGTATTGCTTGCCACCACAAGTGTATTGATTGCCCACTTTGTCGGTTTGGTCACCGGACAGAGCGATGTCGCTCATAATACCATATTGGGTCCCTAACGTTGCCAATTGCACCATACGTTCATGCTCGGTGTCGTACTGCGGACGGTCCGGATTGAAGGGATGATACGAACGGTACAAGTGGCGCGTAGCGGGTACGCGACGGAAATTAGTCAGGTGGGCAATATCTGCCGAGTCATTGAGGTTGAACGCGGAGAGCGGAGCGATATACTTGGCCGTATCCCCACGGCGACCTATCTCGGCTATATCATCACCGGGCAGGAGCAGAAGCATGTTCGTGCCGTTGTTCTCAAAGAGCAGGCGACCATCTATAGCCCCTTGCCACGAGGTAGAGGCTTTGGTGGTGTAGTCGGAGCCGTCTTTCTTGACTACATGGAAAACAAATTCCGGCTGTCCCGAATTGCCGCGACGCTGCAGGTCACGCAAGGGGAAGGTGCCAAAGAAACAGCCGTCCGAACTGCGGACAGGCAAGACATAATGCGGGTCGCTGTCGTTCCAAATAGAGACGGAGCCATTCAGGAAAACACGTTCTATATCGTCTGTGGGAACATTGAAACGCTTGGACGAGGTGGAGAAGATGACGGTCACTAAGCCCTTATCGGCAGATAGTTTTTGACAATTATTCTTCTCGCCGTCCGCAAAGGTGATGGGTTTGTTGTCGCCCAACCATGTTAGAGATATTTTGGCACCATTGCTGCCGGATTGGGGAGTAAAGAGATAACGCTGGTCGGCTTTGGCGGAAAGTCCGTCCGTATAAGCAGCCGTATAGCCGGAGGCGTTTTTGAGTTCGCTGTAACCAAAGTTACCTTTCTTCCAATCCGAACTGGAGATAACTGCCATATACTCAGCATCCGACCAACCGCTATGTGGCAAGGAAGCGACATAGCGCGTTGTGTCCTCACTATCCATTGTCATGGGATAGACGGAAGAATAGGTGGATTTACCGATGATGAGATAGAGGTTCTTGGTCCAGCGTGTCTGACTATTATCAAAATAGATATAGCCACCGGAGAATGACCAATTCGCCGCTTGTATGACGGCAGTGATGAATAGAAATCCAATCAAAAAGATTTTTTTCATGGTTCGATGTGCGATAGTAAACATATTTTGTGTGCAAAGTTACTAAAAATTTTACACATCTACAAATTTAATTGTGTTTTTGTTGTTTATTTGCATATATCAAAAAAAAGTTGTACCTTTGCAGTCGCTAACGCAAAATAACAATTATGGTTACTTTTCTTGTTGCCCTCGTAGCCCTTATTGCGGGATACCTCCTGTACGGAGTCGTTGTTGAGAAAGTTTTTGGTATTGACGAAAAAGCACAAACACCGGCTTTAACCAAAACAGACGGCGTTGATTATGTACCAATGAGTCCGTGGCGCATCTTCCTTGTGCAATTCCTTAATATAGCCGGTCTCGGTCCTATCTTCGGTGCCATTATGGGTATCTTCTTCGGTCCGGCTGCATTCCTGTGGATCGTATTCGGAACTATCTTTGCCGGTGGCGTACACGACTACCTGAGCGGCATGATGTCCATCCGCAAAGGCGGTTTATCGTTGCCTGACATCATAGGCGAGGAGGTCGGTAACGGTACACGTATGTTTATGCGCGTGCTCTCGCTCGTGCTCCTTATACTACTTACCACGACTTTCCTGTCCGGCCCTGCCACCCTGCTGCAAGGACTATGTTCCCTGCCGACTTGGCAACCGTTTGCCGACATGACAATAGCCGAAGAGGGGTATCAGTTGGGCACCAGTCCCCGTATAGACCTGACGCTGCCTATCGTGTGGATATGCATTATTTTTGCCTACTACGTCTTTGCCACCGTGTTGCCTGTCGATAAACTCATTGGCCGATTCTACCCCATCTTCGGCGGCATACTGCTCTTTATGGGCATAGGTATAATGGTCATCATGTTGGGCTGGCATAGCAGCGAAATGCCCGAACTGACCGACGGCCTATACAACCGCAACACCAACGGTTTGCCCCTGTTCCCGATGATGTTTGTCAGCATCGCTTGCGGTGCCATATCGGGTTTCCACGGGACACAGTCTCCTATCATGGCACGCTGCGTGACCAATGAGCGACAGGGACGTATCATCTTCTACGGCGCTATGGTCGCCGAAGGTATCCTTGCCCTGATTTGGGCAGCCGCAGCCGGTACATTCTTTGCCGACCCCGAAAAAGGTCTGTACGGCATAGACGGTCTACAAGCATTTGCAGCAGAACACGCCGGAGAAAACATAGCCGCCTTGGTAGTGGACCGTATCAGTCGCTCGTGGCTGGGCTTGGTAGGTGGTGTATTGGCTATCATCGGCGTGATAGCAGCCCCCATCACATCGGGCGACACGGCACTGCGCTCAGCACGACTCATCGTGGCAGACTTTCTCAAACTGGACCAAAAACCCATTCGGAACCGACTCTATATAGCCGTTCCTCTCTTTGTATGCGTGTTCGGATTCCTGTTTGTAGATTTTAATGTGGTATGGCGGTACTTCGCTTGGACCAACCAAACACTGGCCGTCTTTACGCTGTGGGCAGGAACACTGTTCCTCGCACACCAACAATCCACCACCCACCCTCATGGGTACTGGGTAGCACTGATTCCGGCAGTGTTTATGACTGTCGTCAGTGTCAGTTACATCATGATAGCACCGGAAGGATTACACTTCCCGGCAGAAAGACGGTGGATAGCATACGGAATTGCCCTGCTCTTAGCTGCAAGCGGCGTTGTCGAGTTCTTCTATCGCCAACGCCACCCGCAGCAACATTAACCCACTTGGCTTCCGGCTTTTACCTCAGCCGATACGGTGGTAACAACCAATTTGCCATCGGCATTGACGGCACTGAGAATCATACCCTGACTCTCCTTGCCCATCATTTTACGTGGTGGGAAATTGGCAATGAAAAGGACTTGCTTACCTATCAAAACAGACGGGTCCGGATAACTCTGCGCAATACCGCTCAATATGGTGCGACCGCCCATACCGTCGTCCAATGTGAACTCTAACAGCCGTTCGGACTTCTTGACGGGCTGGCAATTTAGCACAGTAGCCACACGAATATCCATCTTGTCAAACTCATCGATAGACGTATCGGGCTTGATGGCAGACGGACGCCAGTTCTTCATCTCCTCCTCCTTGGCCTTTTGCTCGTTCTCGGCCTTGATACGTGCCAAGCGGTCCAACTGCTTTTGAATAACATCGTCCTCCATCTTCTCAAACAACAGAGACACCTCACCTAATTGGTGGCCGTCTTCCAACAAACGGAAGCAACCTAAATGGGCGATATTGAGTTCGGGCAGATTGAGCATACCACGCAGTTTCTCGGACGAGAAAGGCAGGAACGGACGGAAAGCAATCTCCAAGTTGGCAGCAATCTGCAAACTGAGATTCAGCACCGAAGCCGTACGAGCCATATCGGTCTTCGCCAGTTTCCACGGCTCCATGTCTGCAAGATACTTATTACCGATACGGGCAAGGTTCATCGCCTCCTTTTGGGCATCGCGGAAACGGAAATTATCCAACAGACGCGTCATCTCGGCAATAGACTTATTCATCTCGTCGATGGTGGCTTGGTCATAGTCGGTCATGGCACCGGCTGCCGGTACTTTGCCCTCAAAATACTTATTGGTCAGCACTAAAGCACGGTTGATGAAGTTACCATAGATAGCCACTAACTCGTTATTGTTACGCGCCTGAAAATCAGCCCACGTGAAGTCGTTGTCCTTCGTTTCCGGCGCATTGGCGGTCAGCACATAGCGCAGCACATCCTGCTTGCCCGGGAAATCAACCAAATACTCGTTCAACCACACAGCCCAGTTGCGCGAGGTGGAAATCTTGTCACCCTCTAAATTAAGGAACTCGTTGCTCGGCACATTGTCCGGCAGGATATAACTGCCATCCGCCTTCAGCATAGAGGGGAAGACGATGCAGTGGAACACGATATTGTCCTTACCGATGAAATGAATCAAACGGGTGTCGGGGTCCTTCCACCATGTTTCCCACTTGCCGTATTTATCGGGCTGCGCGTCACACAGTTCTTTCGTATTACTGATATAGCCAATCGGTGCGTCAAACCACACATACAGCACTTTGCCGTCCGCACCCTCAACCGGCACGGGGATACCCCACTCCAAGTCGCGCGTCACGGCACGCGGTTTGAGTCCGCCATCCAGCCACGACTTGCACTGCCCATAGACATTGCTGCGCCACTCTTTATGATTCTCCAAGATCCAATTCTCCAACCACGACTGATACTGATCCAAAGGCAAATACCAATGCGAGGTAGGTTTCTTGACGAGCGCATTGCCGGTTTCGGCATTATAGGGGTTAATCAGTTCTTCGGGCGAAAGCGTCGAACCGCATTTCTCACATTGGTCACCATACGCACCCAATGCGTGGCAATGGGGACATTCACCGCGGATATTCCGGTCTGTCAGGAAATGCCCTGTCTCAGGGTCATAAAACTGCTCGGTCGTCTGCTCGATAAACTTGCCATTATCGTACAATTTGCGGAAATAATCCGATGCAAACTGATGATGTATCGCACTCGTGGTACGGGAATAAATATCAAACGACACACCAAATTGTTCAAACGACTGCTTAATGAGGTTATGGTATCTGTCCACTACTTCCTGTGTAGAAATGCCTTCTTTTCGGGCACGAATCGTCACCGGCACACCGTGTTCGTCACTTCCCCCGATAAAGAGCACCTGTTCGCCCTTCATACGCAAGTAACGCACATAGATATCAGCAGGAACATACACCCCTGCAAGGTGTCCGATATGCACCGGTCCATTGGCATACGGCAGCGCCGTGGTAACTAAAGTTCGCTTAAAAGTCATAATAATTGACGAAAAATGTATACTTTTTAAGAAAAATTTGCGTATATAAATATTTTTTTGTACCTTTGCGGCGGCAAAGGTGATGTCACACACCAAAAATACGGTGCAAAGTTACGAAAAAAAACTGATAAATACAAATTTTATCGTGAAAAAATGCTTTTTATATGGCGTATCAGTGATTTTGGCGAGTTTAGCCGCCATCACGAATATGTATGCCGGTCAGTATTATAAACCTATCCAAAACCGTCTCGGTTTTTGGGTAGAGGCAGGTGCCAACTCATGGCTTATGCAGAAGTCAGAACTTAAAAATAGTGTTGGCGCCGGTATGGGTGTCGGTTTCGCTTATGAGATGCAACGGGAGCACTTTATCCTGAACATCGGCGTTGGTGCCAACGCGTTATACAACCCTGTCAAGTTGGAGAATACAGCATGTACGCTCTATAACCAAGACGACTTGGACCCTCTCTACGGAGGCGGTGCAGGTGAGAAACTGGACTATATGTACTACATGACTGACCGCAAGGATCACTACGTCAATATGAGCATTCAAGTGCCCATTTTGTTGGGTTATACGTCCGACCGTTTCTTCTTCTTGGCCGGTGCCAAATTCGGTTATATGCTGAACTTGCAAACCTACTGCAAAACGACGATAGACACCAAGGGCTACAACTCCGTCATCGGTACGATGGAGAACATGCCTATGTACCAATTCTATACCGGTCGCGAAAAGGAAGATAAGATGCGTTGCTCACTCAAGCCCGATGTGGCTCTTTCGGTGGAGTTAGGCAGTTACCTCGGCGATGTCATCAAGGGCACCGGCTACAACCGTTTCCGTAAAAAACAGCACTATCGTCTCAGCGTATTTGCTGACTACGGCTTGACACAAATCAACCACCAGAGTCTGATTGAGCCGGTCGTAACACCGGAGCGATACGTTGCCCCATCTACATACGATATGGTAGATGCCGCTTCTCTGCATGACGTAGTATCGTCAAGCGTTGCAGGTAAAGTGAACAACCTATTCGTTGGAATCAAGTTCACAGCCCTCTTCGACTTGCCCGAGCCACGCGAATGTGTGATGTGTAAATCAGATCTGAAATTCGTTCCAAAGGTTTCGCAATCCGGCAAACGCCGCACGTTAGCCGATGAAAAGCCCGGTCAACGTCGCCGTTAATTCGTCCTCGGTTACCACACGAAGTGTATTATCAATAGCTAATGCTATTTGTCCCGTTTCTTCAGACACAACCAAAGCCGTTGCGTCTGTTTGTTCCGTCAGTCCCAACGCCGCTCTATGGCGCAGGCCGTAATGAGTAGGCAGCGATTTATCGGCAGACACCGGTAAGATGCACCCCGCACTGCGCATACGACCATCCGTAATGAGCAACGCGCCATCGTGCAAAGGACTATTCTTGAAGAAGACCGTTTCTATCAGCCGTGCCGAGATGGTAGCGTCTAATTGCTCCCCCGAATCAGCATATTCGCTCAAGTCCTGCTTCCCCGTCAAAACAATCAGCGCACCCGTTTTGTTGGCACTCATATGCCGCAAGGCCGTTTCCAACTCCCCTACTACACGCGAGGTCTCTTGCTGCTTGTGCATCTTGCCCCACGACAGTCCCTTACCCATAGTAGAACCGACCCGATAGAAGAAAGCACGTATCTCGTTTTGGAAAATAACGATGATGGCTATTGCGCCTACACTGACGATTTGGTTGAACAGCGCACCCGTCAATTTGAGGTCAAACACATAACTGGCCAACACCCAAACCATCACAAAAGCAAACAGTCCCCAGAACAGATTAACCGCTCCGCTGCGGCGCAACAAACGGTAAGCATACAGCGCTACGGCAGCCACCAAGAGGACATCGACGATGTTCTTAAATGTCAGTGCAGTAAAAAATTGGTCCATCATAATTCATTCATCTTTTGATATGTTTGTACGATTTGTATTGCCTGTTTGGCAGCACGCACATCGTGTACGCGCAATATGTCTGCCCCCTGCAATAACGCCAAAGTATGCACAACAGTCGTGCCATTCAGCGCCTCGTTGGAGGTGCAATTCAATTCCTTATATATCATTGACTTGCGGCTCACCCCCACCAAAACAGGTGTATCCAGCACTTTTAGTTGGCGTAAATGGTTCAAGATATAGTAATTGACCTCATGCGATTTGCCAAAGCCGAATCCCGGGTCGATGATGACATCGCTCACGCCGGCGCGGTGCAACACGTCCAGTTGAAAGGCAAAAAACGCCACCATCTCGCTCATATTCTTCACGTCGCGTGGGCACGTCAATACATACGGAACGCGCGCGTTAGCCACTACCGTCGCCATGTCGGGGTCTGACAAACCGGACACATCGTTAATCAACTGCACCCCGTATTGTGCCACCGCCCATTGGGCAACGGAAGCGCGAAACGTATCAACGGACAACGGTGCCTTCGGGTGGACACTCCGAATAGCAGACAAGGCCGCCTGCAACCGCCTTTTTTCCTCCTCTTCATCAACTATCTGTCCACCCGGTTTGGTAGAACATGCTCCCACGTCCACCATATCCGCCCCCTCTGCCACCAAACGCTCATACGCCGCCAAAATATCCTCACGCTCCAAGCTTTCACAATGACACGCAAAACTGTCAGGAGTGACGTTTAATATACCCATTATCTGCATTTTAGCGAACTTTTTGATACAAGAGTGTGCAAAATTACAAAAATTATTTCAAATAATCAAAAAAAATTTGTGTATTCCAAAAAAAATTTGTAACTTTGTCGGTCGAATCTGAAAATGTTTATAATTAGATATATGAAAAATCTATTTAAAGTAGTCTTGTTTTTGACTGTTGTGCTGTTTGGTGCGTGCAACAAACGCGAGTTGAACACCAAAGTTTCACATGCTACCGGTTGGAATTATTACGACCGTAAAACCACTAACTTCCAAGCCGTTGAAGGTACGCAAACCGGTATTCCTACCGGTATGGTAGCCATCGAAGGTGGTTCGTTTACCATCGGAGAACGCGACGAGTTCCTGACCGCTCCGCGTAACAACGCCGCCCGTACATTGACGGTTAGTTCGTTCTACATGGACAAGTACGAGATCACCAACTTGGATTGGCGCGAGTATTTGCAATGGATGCAAATGGTCTTTGGCGCCAGCCGCACCGAGGCCTCGAAGCGCCTTATCAACGCTGCCCTGCCTGACACGACCGTTTGGCGTGAGGAGTTGGCATACAACGAGCCCTATCTGGCATACTATTTCCGTCATCCGGCATATAGTTTCTACCCTGTAGTAGGCGTTAGTTGGAAGCAAGCCATTACCTACTGCCAGTGGCGTACCGACCGCGTAAATGAGTTGGCACTGATTAAGTCCGGCGCGCTGGCTATTCCTCCGTATGCTGACTTGCAACCGGTTGATGATGAGGGTTATAAAGACGAGTGGGAGCAAACCAACCCGGGTTATTTCATGGACTCGTATGAGGTAGAAGACCCCGATGATCCCGAGAATACGATTACTTGGTACACACCTTCCTATGAGTGGATTCGTGACAAGTTTGTCTTCAATACCGAGAAATACCTGTATGTAGAGGACTATACTCCCGAATATGGCCGTCATCCGCTGGTTAACGAGTACGGTGAGGACCGTAAAGTAAACACCGCTGATGGTATCTTGGTGGTTGGCTATCGTCTTCCGACCGAGGCCGAGTGGGAGTTCGCTGCTTTTGCACCTGTTGCCGGCGGCGAAGAGGGGCTGTCTATTGAAGGTAAAATCTATCCGTGGTCGGGTTACCATCCACGTGACTTAAGTAAGCAGAACATCGGTAAGATGCAAGCCAACTTTGTTCGCGGTCGCGGTGATATGATGGGTATGTCCAAAGCCCTGAACGATGGTTATGTAATCACCGGTCCTGTAGATGCTTTCCTGCCCAACGATTTTGGTTTGTATAACATGGCCGGTAACGTCAACGAATGGGTAATGGATGTATATCGTGAGACCAGTTCGATGGAGGTTGCAGAATACAACTCCTTCCGTGGTAATATCTACATTAAGCCCAAACGCGACGCCAATGGCGGTTTGACGATTGACTCGTTAGGTTGCATCGTGGTAGAGTACACCGAGCAGGACGATAAGCGTGACTTCAAGGACGGTGACCTCGCTTCGCGTATTGACACCGACTATCCTTTGGACACCACATGGACGGACACGGTTGAGCCGCGTCCCGAGTGGAAAGAAGATCCTACCGACATCCTTGTTCCTCGCTTGAGCAAAGAGGCACGCGTTTATAAAGGTGGTTCGTGGAAAGACCGTGTATATTGGTTGAATCCGTCTTCTCGCCGCTTTATGGACCAAAACGCTTCCAGCAACACGGTTGGTTTCCGTTGCGCAATGTCGATGCTGGGTGAAAACGATTTGTCTAAACAATAATTATAATCAGATATGAATTTCCCTACTAATATCCGCTATACGCAGGAGCACGAATGGATTCGCCTTGAGGGTGATGTCGCATACGTTGGCATCACGGATTATGCCCAGTCTGAATTGGGCGAAATCGTATTCGTAGATGTTGATACCGTGGGTGAGACGATTGCCCAAAACGAGGTATTCGGTTCGGTAGAAGCCGTTAAGACCGTCAGCGACCTGAATATGCCCGTTACCGGCGAAGTGCTGGAGTTCAACGAGACACTGAACGACCAACCTGAGTTGGTAAACAATGATCCTTACGGTGAGGGTTGGATGATTAAAATCAAAGTGCAAAACCCTGCCGAGATGGACACTTTGATGGACGCTGCCGCTTATCAGGCAATGCTCTAATCAACGCAAGCAAACAGGAAACAACATACCCAAAAAGAAAGAGCTCCGCAGTCAAGCGGAGTTCTTTTTTTACACGTATAAAAAGTATCGGATGAGTATACGATGAGTATAGGATGAGTATAGGATGAGTATAGGATAAATTACCGAATCGTGTGGATGGTAAATCCTGTAAAGAGTGCGTCTATATTCATCGGGTCGGTGGCATGTTGCGCACTACGAATGATGGTAGAGGTAATGGTTTGGTTGATGGTAACCTTGCTCACGGCCGTAGAAGACGAGGACGAGGAGTACTCCACATGAACGGGTACCATCACCATCTGCACGTTCTCGCTATGGGTCTGCTTGCGCAACTCCATCTGCAACATAGTGGACAGGTCAAATGCGTAGTAATAGTGGTAATGCATCTGGCTGTCCATAACCTTATTCAGCGTTCCAAGAAGGCAATATTCGGACGATGGCAAGCGGTTATGTTGGAAGAAATTATTGACCGAATCTTTATGAATCAGCAACATATTCTCAGCCGGATTGGCCCAGTGGTTGTAGGTCGTACCGTCCACATCGCCATTGGTGACATCTACACGCATGGAGGCCTTGTTGATATAGGACTGCAATGCCCCCTTGTCGGTCTGCATACGGCTGTAAATAGTATCTAAATACTGCTGCATGGGGAACGTCAAGACCGTATAGACATAGCCGGGTGACACAACGAAATTGAGGGTATCACCATACTGCATCTGCATACTGTCCAACGCTGCTTTTTTGTCTGGGAAGGCATAGCGATTGACCTGACGCACCTCCGAATTGGCATATAGATACTTGTTATCGTTCTGCTTTTTGTATTCCCCTGAATTGGGAGCCGTCTCATAGAAATAGTGATAAGATATCACCAGCGTTATATTGCTCAAATATAGGGCCGTAGAAGCGCCAAAGGTGGACTTGATATAAACACCCTTGAAGAACTCATTAAAGGCGTTCTGACGAGGAAAACGCTTGAGTGTATTCATTTTCCGAACGAAACGGTCATTGACCTTAAACCGGACATAAGGCATATAGCGCGACTGCTCCGACGAATAGACGGAATCCGTCGGTTGGGAGGCCACTATGGTACGGTCGCTCACCACAAAATGTGTCGAGTCCAATCCGCTCCAATACAGGTCCAACGGTTCTTGACTGCTGTACGTTTTATTGTAGTCAAAAGTACCTCTGTCCAACTCATACACGGACAGGCGCAAGGGTGCATCGCCGTCGCCAAACCACGAGTTATAGGTCATCATCAGCGCAACGGAATCTATCTCGCTGGAGTCCGGGAACACAAAGCCCTCGGGGCACGCAAACTGCGTCATCAGGTCGGCCTGAATGGTTTTCCACTCCTGCGTATTGCATTCGCCAACCAAGAAAGAATCGGGAGTTTGTGTAATAGCAAAATCTGCCAATGTGTCCGTTTGTGAAAGGATATCACCAAAGGTGGCAGCACATACGCGCACGTCCTCATCGCCATTCAGTACGGCATCGGCTCCGGCAGACACCGCATCGTCTTTACAGCCCGCCAGTGCAACGGCCAATGCCATCAAACCCACTATGCCAACGCGTGCTTTCAATCTTGCAATATCTTGTTAACAAAGTCCAAATAGGACTCAGGATTGTTGTTGTCAAACGGGAGCGATGCCTTGCCGCTCATCTCCACGTAGTTGAGCACGCGCTGATTGACCTGCGGCGAAACCATAACGAGTGCATCGGCGTGATCCACAGCCAAACGCATCAGTTCTTCATACCCAACAGGGAAACCTTCTATGCTGCGCACGTCGTTGGAGACCATACCTTCGGTGAGAACTTTATTGGCAAACTTCGTTCCGAACGGCTTTTGATAGGTGTTATCGTCCAAAGACATAATGACCTTGGTATGCTCAAAGAAAGGCGTTTTGTAGAATACTTTTTTGAGATAGAGAGGCACCAAAGCGGACATCCAGCCGGAGCAGATTATCAAATCGGGCGTCCAACGGAGTTTTTTGACCGTCTCAAGCACTCCACGAGCGAAGAAAACACACCGTTCATCATTGTCGGCATATTCGCCCTTGTCATCTCCAATGCCTTTTCTATGCCAGAAATAATCCTCGTTATCAATGAAATACACCTGCATACGTGCCGGTTGCATACTGGCCACTTTGATGAGCAGAGGGTGGTCGGTATCTTCAATAATCAAGTTCATTCCGCTCAACCGAATCACCTCGTGCAATTGATTTCTTCGTTCATTGATTTCGCCGAATTTGGGCATAAAAGTACGTGTCTCAAAACCGTTGTTTTGGAAGAATTCAGGCAGCTGTCGATTCAGCACTCGTATCGGTGTCTCCTCTATCAAATAGGGAGAAATCTCCTGAGAGATAAATAAAATGCGTCTGGGTTCTTTCATAGGCATTGGGATTAAAAATACTTCATTCCGCTACAAAGATACAAAAAATTTTTGATATATGCAACATAAAACGCAACAAAGTGATATATTTATATCACAATATGGCATTTTCTTGGCACTATGAAGGATATGGCAACCCTATTTTGACCTTAGAAGCGGTCCTTGACGCAGTGGCAGGGGAAGTGCTGTTTGGGGAAGAGGAAGAAACGCAAACCGACTTCCAATCCGAGTTGGAAGGGACGTACCTTGGCGATATAACGCGTATCGTAAGCCGAACTATAATCAGCCATGAACGCATGTGCGTCATCTTGCCCCATATTGTCGTTGCGGAAACCCAAATCCAGATCTCCCAATGCCAACGCATTGGTCAAAGCATACGCCCCATAAACCTGCGAATAAAACCAAACAACATCGTCCTTGATGGGCGTTTGAATACCTAACTTGGCATATAAGGAATACGACGTGCGCGCACTGATGGCAGGTTGGGCAGCAAAATCGGCAGTATAGAAGCCATGGTTATCGACACGATTGAGTAGCAGTGCCCACGGGTCATATTCGCCCTGATGTGTGACGGAGCCGGCAAGGTCGTTATCTGTCTGGATAGGCAAACCTATTCGCAATCCGGCTTCCCCCGTAAACTCGACGGCAGAACCGACAGCAGCGCCAAAACGCAGTCCGATAGGTATTTCCACCAAGAGCATTTGCTGCTGTTCTTTCCAATCGTTCAGCACAGCGATATGGTTGTACCGTTCACGCTCAGTGTCCCCGACATTGTCCCAACGCATATTACCCGTCAGTCCTACCCCTCCGCCGATGCGTGTGAAGTCTGCACCAACGCCCAAACCGATATAAGGGTTAATCATATACGCCAAACCGATGTGCCCGGTATAAGTGTATGAGGACAGGGACTTGATTTTGAGGTTATGCTGGTCATTAGCCGCAGCCGTGACACCCATATTGCTCAATCCGCCACCGCCGGATAACTCTATCACGGCATAGCCACGCCCTCCTGCAGCACTTATCGTCAGCCCACACCAGAAGGTACATAGTAGAAGTAATATAAACCGATGTTGGGTCATGGAATCAGCATTTTTTCGGACCACGAATTATCTTCCTGATTGGTAAAATACCAAATATAGCACCCACGACTAAGGCCCAGCGTGTTGATATTCGGTTTAGCGTCCCACTCACCCATTTTGCGTCCTGTGTTATTATAAAGGGCAACTTTGCGGACTTGCTCGGCAGGGTTAAGCGGTTGGGAAGCAGGAAAATCCACAAAGAGTTTAGGACAGCATGTTACCTTATGCCCGTTAACTTCCGTAGCGACGGCATAGTACATAGCGCCATCGGTAGCCATACCTGCTTTATGGATATATTGGTCGGTAGCCCCCGGTACAAGTGTATCGGCACAATACCACTGGTAGGCAGTAAAGCGTTGGCTGCCATTATTGACGAAAAGGACATCGTCCCATTTACTGAAGATGAGGTTATCTTCACATTCCTCGTCATGTCCGGGAGGTGGAGGTGGAACTTCTCCGTAAGAACGAACCGAAGTCATCATAGCCGTTCCCAAGGCGATGCAGAGCAAAAGGGCAAATTGGTGTTTCATGATTATAGTTTCTTAAATCGGATAGCACAACCACCACCTGATGCCAAACGGATGGTCATAGGTTGGTCATTGGCCGTTACTACACGTGTTTCTATATTAGTCGAATAGGGACGTTCTTGCCACTCGGCATCGTCACCGTCCCGATAAATCTGTGCTTCATACTCGCCCTCACCCAAGAAGGAAAGGTCAATGGTAATATCACGCGCCGTCTCATTGGTGATAGCACCAAGATACCAGTCATTACCGCCCCGTTCTTGACGTGCCATAACCACATACTCGCCGATTTGTCCATCCAAGAGTCGCGATTGCTCCCAATCACAGGGCACGTCTTTAATGAACTGGAACTCGGCAGGGTGCTTTTGGTAGTTTTCTATCTTATCGCACGCCATTTGCAGCGGACTATAAAGCACGACAAAGAGCGCCAGTTGATTGCAGAGTGTGGAATGTACGCGAGTGCCCGGGATAACAGGATTCTCGAAGGCGAACACGCCGGGTGTATAGTCAGCAGGGCCGGCCATCATACGCGTGAAGGGCAGCGTGCAGACATGCGAGCAGGGACTACCTCCATCGGCTGACCAAGCGTTCCATTCCTGTCCACGAATACCCTCCTGTGTCATCAGGTTAGGCCATGTTCGCTGCAAGCCGGTAGGCATAGCCGGTTCGTGATTATCTATCATCACCTGATATTTGGCAGCCGTCTCGATAACCTTGCGGTAGTGCCGTACACCCGATTGGGAACGGTTAATCTGGTGCCCGTCGTTGGTGGTGATAATAGGAGCAACATAACCCGTCTTAACGGCGTGCATACCATATCGTTGCATATATTGGTAGGCCGTATCAAGGTCGGCTTCGTACTCGTTGGCACGACCGGAAGTCTCATGGTGGCAAACGATTTGCACACCCCGTTGCTTGGCATATTCACTCAAGAAGTTGATATCGTAATCGGGATAGGGAGTGACAAAAGAGAAGCGGTCGTTGTTGATACCTTCGTATCCCTCCCAACCTAAGTTCCAACCTTCAGCCAAAACACCCTGAATATGGTTGTCGGCAGCAAAGTCGAGATACTGTTTCATGTGTTCGGTGGTGGCACCATGATTAGGTCCCTGACGCCATGTCCACTCTCGCATGTGCATACCCCACCAAATACCAATGAACTTCATGGGTCGAATCCACGAAGTATCTTCTATCTTACAGGGCTCGTTGAGGTTAAGCATGATACGCGAAGCAACCATTTCAGGCAATGTGCGCGTCAAAATCATAAAACGCCACGGCGTAGCAAAAGGCGTAGTAACATAGGCTTTGTCCTCTATCACTTGGTCGTCCTTCATCCACGGAGTGAGGAAGGTAGAGAGTTGAGAAGACGCTTCGCTACCGTTTAGAGCATAGAGGTTTTGGCAGGGATAATCGGTGAGGGCTGCCTCATGTATGAAGGCATAAGAGCCATCAGCCATCTCCAAAGTGATGGGCGAATTCATCGTATCCTTTTCATGCAAGGGGGTCTTCTCAAACAATGCCTCGTAATACTCCGTACGCCACGGAATAGACCATATCTGCGGTTCCTCGGCAAATACATACGACGAATGCTCATCTAAGACGGTCAACTGCTTCGCCTCCTGCTCGGGGAAAACATAGCGGAAAGCAAAACCGTCATTGAACACGCGGAAAACGATGGATAAGTTTAGAGATGAGAGTTTTGTGTTTAGGGGAGAGAGATGAACGGTGAGTTCGTTGTGATAATCACGAATGAGCCGCTCCTCACCCCAAACAGTTTCCCATGTCTCGTCCACGGAAGCCGATTCGGTTTGGGACAGTTGCCAACCGCAGTTGGAGACAGTATCTCCGTCATTGGTAACAAACGTGAGTCCCATAGGTGATGGCAGCAACACGGGTTGACCATCACGGGACACACTGTAATGTGGCACACCATCGATCAAATCGAAGGACAATTTGAGTTGCCCATCAGGCGACGAAACAGAGGTGGCATTACGATGGCAGGACACGCACAGTGCCACCATCAAACAAATATATAAATAAACAGACTTTTTAAACATAGATTAATATCCGGTAGTTTGTTGTATATTTTCGTTACGTTCGATTTCCAACTGTGGAATAGGTTGCACATACGAGCAGTCCCCTTTCCACGTGATAGCACCGTGGCGGGTTTCTTTGTAGTAGTCCGCTTCGGCATTACCTAAGCGATAGCGACGCACATCCATCCACCATTGTCCTTCGGCAAAGAGTTCTGCCCAACGCTCATATCTGATGACATCGTTAGCCAAGGGGTCTTCGTCAAAATAAGCTTTGGTACGGTCAGTGAGCGAGGTGTAGTTATAACTGTCGTCATCGCCGTACGCACGTGCGTGTACCTTATTAACATATTCCAACGCAAGCGCAGGATTTTCCGTTGCCATCAGTTCCGCATAGAGCAGATAGATATCTGCCAAACGAACAATATAGATATTGCAGTCACTGGATTCGTTCTTGCCATAAGGAGCAGGACCCATCTCGACACCACGTGTGTTGGTGTACTTACGGTGCTGCCAAGCCAAGATGTCAGGACGGTTGTTGACCTCAGAGGAGCGGTCGTACCACGTAGTATCGCCACTGGCGTTGATATAAGCATCTACATAGGGTTGTCCGGCACAAAGCATTATACGCGGATCTACTTTGGACTTGTCGTTCTTGAGCGCAAGAGCATCATCGCGATAGGTGGCATCAGCCAGCGCGTATGGGAAATTGGCACGGGAGCGCTTAGCGCTGTAGTCAAAATCGTGATTAAAGGTCCACCGCGGCACGGTATCTCCGTGGAAATGCCAAAAACCGAAACGGGCTATATTCTTGTCATGTATGAAGTTATTGCCCCACTGTGAACTCTTGGTAGAAGTGATAATATCATCTTCCAAGGTCAGAGGGTCGGTTTTGTCCTCGCGTCCTTTACGGAATCGGATATTCAGGTCGGTGTACCATGGTGCATAAACGACCGCCATACCTGAACCTGTGGTATAACCAGCCCACGGTCCGTCTTGGGTATAATCGGTAGTCATAGTAATCTCATACAACGATTCACAGTTATGCTCGTTCTGCTCGTTGCCGTAGAACATATCGCTATATACCTCGTAGGAAGCCAAGGTTTTTCCGGATTCGTTGATAATCTCCTCCATAACGGTCTTGGCTTTGGTTTTGTTGTCAGGGAAGATATAGAGCGACTGCATGTAGACCTTTGCCAACAAGCCCATTGCGCCCCAATAAGTAACGCGATACTCGCCATTCACTAAATCCTCGGTATGTCCTTTCAGCAAAGCACATGCCTCCTCAAGGTCAGTAATCATAAACTGCCAACAATCTTTTACTGAACTACGTGGACGTTTCAGTTTTTCGGCATCGCTCAGTACCTCGTTGATAATAGGCATACCCAATCCATTGGCATCCATCTCAAAGAAGATCTGCCCGTGCCAATATGCCAAAGCACGATTGAAAAGACATTGACCGCGCATATAAGCCAATTGGTCCTTCTCGGCAGAAGAAGCCGACTGACTATACCGTTCAATACCCTCCAAAGCAGCAGTGGACAGCGAAGCCCATTTGCATATATCGGTATAGGAGGTAGTCAAATAGCGCGACTCGGGCGTGGAATAGTTATCTTGACTGAAGGCACGTTCATCGTACGAACCATAGAGGTCGGTGGTGTGGTCATACAGGTACACACCCATCGGGAACCAATAGAAAGCATAGAGTCCAAAAGCATGGTTTTGGGCATAGGCAGCAGTCACCAACTGATTGACTTGCTCCATAGTAGAGGGAAAATTCGCTTGCGAGAGTGTTTGCGGATTATTGATTTCAAAGAAATCCTTGCAAGAGGTAAGCGAAAGCGCTGCAATAAGCGTAATAACAACAATATTCTTTTTCATAATCGTTCCTCCTAATTAAAACATTACATCCAAGCCAAACGAGAATAAGCGGTTGGGCAGATAGCGGTACTGCGTATCTACGTTCCACAAGAGTTGGCTGCCGTTATAGCGACCAATCTCGGGGTCATTACCCGAATACTTGGTGATAGTGAATACGTTTTGTGCCGAGAAATAAAGACGCAACTTCTCAATGTGTGCCTTGGTGGTCCACTTGGTGGGGAGCGTATAACCTAAACTCAAATTTTTGAGTTTGAAATAGTCCCCCTTCTCTAATAAGTAACTGGAAACGGTAGAATAGTTTTTGTTGGCAGCACCGTCACCAATCATACTTCCATCCTCATTAATATAGCCCACACGTGGGTCATCGGTTACAGTCATATTATCTGCACCAAAGCACGAAGTGTGGAAGATATTTTTGGTTGTATTGTCCGAAGAGAACATATTGGTGTAGGGCTTCATCAGGTTCATTATGTCAAAACCGAAAGCCCCACTGAATACAGCACTCAAGTCAATACCGCGCCAAGCAAAGTTGAGAGTAAGACCCATCTCCATCTTCGGCCACGGATTGCCTATGAATTGTTTGCTCTTGTCCGTTACACGGCCAACGCCGTTGTCATCAAAAATCAAGTCACCTACGCCGGTATTCGATTTTTGCCAATAAATACCTATTTCCTTGCCATCGGCATTGAGTGGCTGACCATTATCAGCGTAGCCGTATAGGTGGTCCGGGTTTTGGGCACGCCAGTTGGCAAGTGCTTTTTGGTTATAAGCATCTACTTGAGCTTGGTCTTGGAAAATACCTAAGCACTTATAGCCGTAGAACTGTCCCATCGGGCGGCCGTCTTCGGTACGGGCCACAAAATTCCAATCGGCATCTATACCTGCATCTATCGGTTTTGCACCCGGGGCATCACCCACCTGCTTTACCATATTTTGGTTAAAGGAGGCATTCCAAACGATACCATATTCAAATTCACCACGTTTTTCCTTCCAACCCAACGAAATCTCATGACCTTGGTTCTCCACCAAACCGGCATTCAAATACACCGGCACCGTATTACCCGGGTCGTCGGAAGCAAAATAATAACTCATACCCGAAGACAAGGGAAGCGAGCCACGATAAATCATATCACGCGTTTGGCGATTGTAGTAGTCGTAGGTAACCGTAAGTCGATTGTTGAGGAAGCCCAAATCCAAACCGAGGTCCCACTGGTTGACTTGCTCCCAACGCAAGTCTTCGTTACCAAGCACAGCCAACCACGCACCGGTAGAACGGGTAGAAGAGTTGTCAAATGCATAACTTACACCGGTAAGGGCGTAGGTTGATTCATACATATATTGTGCCACATTGTCATTACCCAACATACCCCAACTGGCACGAATCTTCATGTTACTCAGCCAATCGCCGGCGGGTTCCTTAATCCACGGCTCTTCACTCATACGCCAACCGGCATTGACCGAAGGGAAGAAACCCCAACGGTTCTTTTTACTGAAGCGGTCAGAAGCATCTGCACGGAAATTGACCGCTACCATATACCGTCCGCCATACTCATAGTTAATACGGGCAAATGCTGAACCGCGACGCTCCTGCGGCAGGTTGTCCGAAGCGTCCTTGGTAGGACCTTCCGAAGACAAAGCAATGGATTGCGCTGGACTGACGGTGAAATTATACGCCGTTGTACTCAGTCCGTAGCCCGACAAGCGCCACCACTCGGTACCGACCATAGCTTTGAAATGGTGGTCTCCCCACGTTTGGTCATAGGTCAAAACGGAGTTAAACATCAGATTGAGCGTCGTACCGGACGTAGAGAATAACTGTCCCCCGGGTACACCCACTTGCACCGGTCCAAAGTCCTTGTATTCTTGGAACTGATTGCTGCTATATGCCGTCATGTTGGCAGAAGCGTTGGTGTGCCAATTCAAGCCCTCAATGAAGTTCACGTCCAAATAGGCGCGTGCATTAAGAGAATAGTTATCATTATGATATGTGTGAAACGCATCTTCTATTCCTGCAAAATTAGGCCCTGAACCTACCGAAATAGGTGTTTGTGCATAATTGCCGTCTGCGTCCTTTACTTCCATCACAGGCACCGTACGGAACGGAATAGTGTGATAATAAACCGATGATTGGGCAGCGGGGTCGGTCTTGGACCAAGTGCCGTATATAGATTCTCCAATGGAGACATGTTTGCTAACTTTGTGGTCAAGGTTGGTACGGAACGAGAAACGTTGTGCGCGCGTGCCCATATACGTTCCTTTTTCGTCCATATAACCAATTGACATAAACATATTGGTCTTATCCCCACTGTGGGATATACCTACGTTATACTCCTGCTCTACGCCTGTGCCGTACATCACGTCCATCCAGTTCGTGTTCGGCAGTTCATCTATCGAAGATACACCCAGCACATCTAATGTAGATGAGCCGAGATGCCAAGCGTCACGCGCATTTACCCAGTCTTCCGTGCCGAGCAGATTCAGTTTATTCATCGTCTTACGCCAACCGGCACGAATATTGAGCGTGACATGTGTTTTTTCCTGTTTACCATGTTTGGTGGTGATCAGTATCACACCACCGGCTGCGCGACTACCATAGATAGCGGCCGATCCGGCATCTTTCAGAATCTCAATGGATTCCACGTCACGCATATTGAAATTAAATCCGGCATCTTGGGCTACACCATCTACTACATACAATGGACTCATACCGCTCAAGTTACCGGCACCACGAATCAAAATCTCTGCTCCTTCACCGGGGGCACCACTACCTTTGGTCACAGATACACCCGCAGCCAAACCCTGCAACGACTCCGCCAAGGATTTGGTAGAGAACGATTCGATTTCTTTGGCACTAACCGAAGAAATAGCACCCGTCACATCCGAACGCTTTTGGGTACCATAACCTACTACCACTACGTCTTCCAGCACTTCGTTATCTTCCTCCAAAACAATGTTGTATGCCGACTTGTTATCCACTATGCGCACCATACGAGTGGTATAGCCAACATACGACACCACTAAGGTCTTACCAACCTCTATATTAAGTTGGTAATTACCGTCAAAATCAGTCACCGTACCGTTGGTGGTATTTTGCTCCACCACGCTGGCACCGATTATGGCTTCGCCTTTGGCGTCACTGATAGTACCGGTGATAGTCTTGGCACTTACAAACAATGGAAGAAAGAGGCAGCAATAAAGAAAAACGCCTCGTTGTAGTAGATCCTTCATGATTCAGATTAGTTTGAAAGTCGGAGCGAGTTGCCCCGCTCCGACTAATAAAATTAGTTTACTTGATTAGAAACCCAACATGCTGTGCAAAGCACCTTTGCTGTCGCGAATATGCATGATACCGTTCTTCATGATGATACGGCCGGCAGCTGCCTCTTTACGAACACTCTTCAAATCGGTAGCGGCTTCCATAGCGCAGGGAGCAGCATAACCCTTGAGGTCAAAACCGTACATTTTCTCAGAAGCATCCGAACCATAGAACTCAGCAGAGGTCTTTTTACCGGTGTATTGAGCGGTAATGAAGATGTTCTCTTGTCCGGGAACAGCAATGCTTTGACCTTCAGTCCAACCTGCAGGCCACATCCACCAACCTGCACCTGGGTTATCAGCGGTGTATTCGAAACCGAACAATTGACCCGCAACACCAAGAACTTCACCTACCGTAACGGCTTTCGTGTAGTCTTCACCTTCAGCAGCAGCTTGTGTGAAAGCAATAGTCATACCCCAGATATTACCTTGGATTTGTTTCAGACGACGAACGTCGCTATTAAGAGGACCACAACCTGTCCAAAGGTTGGAAGCGATACCACGGCTTGCACCGGGAGCGGTAGGAGTTTGAGTTAACCACTCAGCAAGAGGAGTACCGGTTACATCAAAAGCGATAGTAACCATCTCGTCTGCTTCGAAATCGTTAGCAGCAGCAAATTTGTTGTTTGCGCAGTCCCACTTAACAACGTAGAAACCATCTTGTCCAACGGGTTGGTTGGGCAACTCTAATGCACTTGCAGTCATAGCCATTAGGGCAACTGCAACAAAAGCGAATACTTTTTTCATAATGTTTTTGTGTTTTGTGTTTGTTAATAATTATTTAAGGCAAGGCATCGTCGCCTGGCTTTTCTTTTAAAAAGTGGTGCAAAGTTACTAATTTTCTCGCACATACGCAAACGATATCATAAAAATATAGATATTTTTGATGGTTGAAAGAATAGATTATTATAAAATAATAATAGCATCACTACTCATCACAATTTTATCAAGTTATATTATACCATAAATTCTCTATATTTATGGCCTATTTCAGCCATCAAATTTGGTAGTGTCATATTTTTTTTGTACCTTTGCACCATCAAGACAAAAATAACGCCTAAAAAATCTATATGATGAACAGATTCATTATCTTATTTTCCCTTATTCCTGTTTTGGGCTTTGCCTCCACATCAAATAGTAGCGATGTCTATTCCTTCCCTACCGATGCACAGCAGCGTGGGTACTACAACCGCCCCTATGAGCGCTACGAGGCAGAGCAGAATTGGTGTACGACGGATGGTACATTTTTACAACCGAGTGACGACCAAAAGACCTTGCAATCCGAAGCCAGTCACCAACAAGCCGTGCAACTCGTTAATCAAAATAGTTATGTCAGTTGGGTAGTCAATCGTGCTGGTGACGGACTCACCGTCCGTTTCTCTCTCCCCGATAATGCGGAAGGTACTGGCACCAAAGGCAACATCGCCATCTATGCCGGCACCGACCAAGTCGGAACGATGGAGTTGAACAGTTATTGGGCTTGGCAATATTGCTCGGATACCTACCCCACCAACAATCCCAATAATGGTCCTGTCGTGCGTATGAAATTTGACGAAATGCACCTGCGCTTGACCCGTTCGGTAGCACAAGGCGAGACGCTCAAAATTGTCAAAACGGATAATAACGCCACCCCCTATACCATAGATTTTGTGGAACTTGAACCCGTGCCCGCCAAAGTGACTTTTGAGAGTTTAAGCGGTGACAAAGTGCAATTTATAGGTGGTAATGTGGGCGAATTCATCATGAACAATCAAGGTAAGACAATCTATATCCCCGAAGGACGTTGGGAAACCGAACGCCGTATTTATTTGCGCGAAGCAGATGGTACTCAGGTGATTGGTGCCGGTATGTGGTACACCGAGATTTATTACAATGCTGCCAGCGACAATCCTACCACCTATAGTTACCGTGGCATTGAGGCAGACAGGAGTAATCTGCTTGTAGAGGGTATCTACTTCAACACTATCAATAACCAACGCTACTACAACGGCAATAGCAACTATCAGGTCGGCAAGGGATTTATGGGTTCTTGGGGCAAAAACTCTGTTATTCGCAACTGCTGGGTTGAGCACTTTGAGTGTGGTGCATGGCTCACCGATTATTCTGGTCGTGGCACCGATAACCTACTCATTGAGCATTGCCGTTTCCGTAATAATTATGCCGACGGCACCAACTGCTCGCAAGGCATGACCAATGTCACCTTGCAATACTGTTCCTATCGCAATAACGGCGACGACGATATGGCGAGTTGGACCACAGCTACGATGTGTTCTGGCATCAAATATCACTATTGCACGGCCGAGAATAACTGGCGCGCCAGTTCATTGGGTTTCTTTGGTGGCACCAACAACGAGGCACACCATATTTATATCGCGGACGCGCTGGAGTGTGGCGCACGCGTGAATGCTGATTTCGCAGGTGCCGGATTTAACGGATACACCTATTTGCACGACATTACCATCGACCATTGCGGATGTACATCGGGGGCACGTGGAACGGCAGGTGATTTTTGGGGCAGTATGCAAGGTGCTGTCAATGTGGGTGGTACCAACTATTACGATGTCAAAGGTATTACATTGGAGAATATGACTATCCTCAATTCTCGCGAACATGGCATTATGATTAGAGGTGGCGGAAAGAAACTGGTGGACCTGAAAATTACCAATGTCGCCATCAACAATGCCAATAATGGTCTATATTTCTCCAGCGCAAAAGGCAACGGTACTTACTGCAACATTCAATATACCAACGTAACGAAAGAAATCAATTTTATGCCTAGTCAAATGACTTGGGCTGAGGATTGCGCCACGGACTTAGACGAGGTGAATGTGCAGGGGTTAGCACCTACCGCCAACCGTTTTTTTCTAAACGGCAAATTGTTCATTCGCGTCCACAACAATTTGTACGATGTGACAGGGCGCTGTGTAAACCCTAAGTAAGTCCTAAAATTATGAGAAAGAACCTGTTTTTAATCGTTGCCACCTTGTTTATCGTCCATGGATATGCCGATAATTGCGCTTTTCAGCAAGGCGAAACCTTGTATTTCAATATGAATAGTTGTGGTGGTTGGTCCGATGCCAACGCATACCCTGCTGCCGTATTCTACTACGCCGACAATGCTGCCAAAGATACCAAGACCAACACCACCAACTACGACAACATATCCGGCTCCACCAAGATGGGACGGAACAACTACACCGTTATGACCAACTTGGGCAATAACCTGTTCAGCGTAGCCGTTCCTGTTGCCAATGTGGGATATATCCGTATCGTTCGTGTGTCGGGCGAAGACCCCGATTGGCTGTGGAATAGTCAAAACAAGATGGCCGCAGCCGATGCCGGCACCAACAACTGCATCTCCATCTCCGATTGGGACAATACAGGCACTTGGACCACCAACGGTAGTGGTCGCACCAATACCTGTTCGGACAGTCCCACACCGGGTCCCACGCCGGATATTGACCCTGAAATCATCGTCGAGGGTGCGCAGGTCTATCCCTTCCCGACGGACGCCCAGCAGCGCGGTTATTACAACCGTCCTTACGAGCGCTACGAGGCAGAACCCAATTGGTGCAACACCAACGGCACCTTCCTCAGCCCCGACGATGACCAAAAAACCATTCAGTCCGAAGCCAGCCACCAAACCGCCGTACAACTAATCAACCAAAATAGTTATGTGTCTTGGCAAGTCAATCGTGCCGGTGACGGACTCACAATTCGTTTCTGCCTTCCCGATGACAGCAACGGCAACGGCACCAAAGGAAAAGTCGCCATCTATGCCAATTCGGACAAGGTGGGTGAGATAGAACTCAATAGTTGGTGGGCGTGGCAATACTGCTCCGGCACCTATCCTACCAACAACCCCAACAACGGTCCTGTCGTTCGTATGAAATTTGACGAGATGCACCTGCGCTTGAGCCGGACGGTCGCTTCTGGCGAAGTGCTGAAGGTGGTCAAGGTGGACAACAACCAAACACCTTATACCATCGACTTTGTGGAACTGGAGCCCACCGTCAAAACAGCCAAACCAAACAATGCAGCGGAGTTCACCGGCGGTAACCTACAGGACTTTATCAACCGCCACCAAGGGCAAGTCATCTTTGTGCCCGAAGGAACATACAACTTAGATAGATACTTGGATATTAACGGCGACGGCACCCAACTGATTGGCGCCGGTATGTGGTACACCACCCTGTATTTTAGCCAATACGGCAACCGCGACAAGCACCATATTCACACCAACAACAGCAATGTACATTTGGAGGGTTTCTATATCAATGCCAACAACAACCAACGATATGTAGATAACAATTCCGGCAACGGCACAGGTAAGGGTATCGAAGGCAGTTGGGGCAACAACTCTGTCATCAAAAACTGCTGGATAGAGCACTTTGAGTGCGGTGGTTGGATTGCCAACTACAACGGCGGTGCCGGCAGCAATCTCACCATCGAACATTGCCGTTTCCGTAATAATTACGCCGACGGTCTGAACTTGGCTCACGGCACCTCCAATGCCAATGTGCGCTATTGCTCGTTCCGCAATAACGGAGACGACGAAATGGCATCTTGGACCGATGGCAGTACCTGCAAGAACAACACTTTTGCGTACTGTACGGCCGAGAATAACTGGCGCGCCAGCGCTCTCGGTATCTTCGGTGGGGGCGGACACGTCGGTCATCACTTATACATCGTAGATGGTTTGGAGAGTGGTGTCCGTGTCAATTCAGACTTCGGCGGTAACGGCTTTACCGGCAGCACCATTCATTTCCACGACATCACCATTCAACACTGTGGTTGCAAGCACGGCGGGTCCGGCAAGAAAGGTACCGACGGTGACATCATCGGCGGCAATATGCAGGGTGCATTCAGCATCGGCAACACGCGTCTTTACAACATAAAGAATGTGAAAGTGGAGGACGTGGACATCATCGGTTCCCGTGAGAACTCCTTGGTCTTTGACGGTTACAACAGTAACCAAATCGAGAATGCCGAAATCATCAACGTACATCTGATAGATGCTCCGTGTGGCGTGTATTTCGTGAATAATCCCAAAGGATACAGCTCGTATTGCCACCTCACCTTTGACAATATACGTACTATGTACGGGGGCGGTAAAACCATGTCTTGGACAGAAAACACCAACTGCACACCCCACGACTACACGGCGGATGAGCAACTGCAACAGGACAAAAACACCCCCACTCGGCTCTTTATCAACGGACGGCTCTTTATCCGCGTTGGGGAGTTCTTGTACGACATGTTGGGTAATAAACATTAACCTAAAACTATATCATGAACCATCTTAAACGAGTGTTAATCGCTTGGTGCGGAACGCTAATCGGCGTTAGTGCCTTTGCTTTCACCGACGAGGATCTGTCCTTGCTGGACGCTGAATTGCAGCAAAAGTCGTACTACGACCTCCAAAAGGGCAATCGCATAGATTCTATCCGACAGAGTGCATTATCCTCGTTTGACCAATGTGTGCTGCTCTTTGAGGAATACAAGTCCTACAACTACGACACCGCCTTTGTCTATGCTAACCAATTGGTGGACGAAGCGCGCCGCAGCGGCAACACACAAACGGTACAGGAGGCCATGCTTCGCCAAGCGTTCCTTTTCCTCAGTTCGGGATTGTTTCATGAGTCGCTGGACGTGCTGAAGGGCATTGACCCGCAGAACTTGACGGAGGAAGGACGGATTTACTACTACACCAACTATGCCCGACTATGGTACGACATGGCAGACTACGTACACGGTAATCTCAGTTACGAATACACGCTCAACGGTAATGCCATGTCGGAGCAGGCATTGGCACTTATTCCGATGGAAGATACCGTGCGATATTGGTCCACCTCGGGACTATACACGATGAAGAAACGCGATTTCCCACGTGCAATCAGTCAGTTCACAATGGCTTTGGAAAGCAGCCAAATATCGGAGCACGAACGCGCAATTGCCTATTCGTCCATAGGGTGTATGTACCAGTTGATGGGCGATTTGGAACATGCCGAGCATTATTGGGTACTGGCAGCCGTCAGCGACTTGCGCAGTTCGACCAAAGAGGCCATCGCTATGGCTATAGTGGCAGAATTGCTATATAACCGTTCCGACAATGACCGCGCTGCCAATATGATACATTCCGCCATGAACGATGCACTGTTCTACAATGCCCGTCATCGTCAATTGAGTATAGCACGCATACTGCCCATTATCGAAAACAAGCAGATGCAAGACCTGCAGCAGAAGAATACACGTATTGAGCGCCTTTCCATTGCTCTGTATGTCCTGCTCGGATTGTTGCTGATTACCCTGATTATATTGGCGAACCGTATTCATGCCATTCACCGCGCACACGGTACGATTAAACGTATCAATGCCGGTTTGGTTGAGGCCAACCGTATCAAAGAGGAGTATATCGGTATTTCGTGTTGCACCTTGTCGGACCTGTTGGCACGCATGGAAAAATACGAACGCTATGTGCGCCGCAAGGCGTTGGAAAAGCGGACCGATGAATTGCAAGTCATTCCTTCCTACATAGACGCTCACGAATGCCGCAAGGACTTTTACAAGCAGTTTGATGAGGCCTTCCTGCGTATTTTCCCCCATTTCATCGAGCAATTTAATGCGCTGTTACGAGACGGGGAACATATAGAAATCAAGCAGGGGGAAATTCTCTCTACCGAACTGCGTATCTTCGCCCTTATTCGGTTAGGTATTGTTGATAACGAACAGATTAGCAAGGTGTTGGACTATAGTATCAATACCGTTTATACCTACAAGACGCGGGTACGCAACCGTTCTAATCTCGGTAACGAGGAGTTCCAAAAAGCCGTAATGGCTATTCCCAGTTTTCAGGGTTAACGCAAAGGGTATGCCTTGCGCAGTTGCTCAAATTGGTCAGGTGCCGATTTGAGTTGCTTGGTGATGTTGGCGAGCCAACCGGCAGTAGGAGGCGGTGGGAGTACGGGTGCTTGGCAGCGCAGTGGGGGCAGTTGGAAGAATCGGCACAGCGCATCTAAGCACATCTGTGAGGCATTGTGTTTACCCTCTACCGAATAACCGGCAATATGGTACGATGCCAACCGACAACGCTCATTGCATAGGACTTCCGAAGATATATTTGGCTCGTTCTCCCAGCAGTCAATGATATACGGGTGCCGGCTATTGAGCAAGGCCTGTTCATCGACTATGCCTCCTCGTGCAGCATTGATAATCAGTGCATTGGGTTTGCACTTAGCCAAGAAGTCAGCATCACACAGGTGGTAGGTCGTGCTATCTAAGGGGGTGTGAAACGTGATAATATCGGCTTGTGCTGCTACCTCGTCTAAAGAGACCCCAATCCCTTTCGGAGGGTCATTGCGCAAGACGCGAAAACCCTTTTTCTCTGCCATAGCAGCCACCTTGGTGCCTACATGTCCTACGCCAACTACGCCTACTGTGAGTTGGAAAATTGGGGAATCAATAAATCGGTCAATCAACGAATCGGTCAAGGCCTCCTCCACATAGTCACAGACCGCTTGGGCATTACAGCCCGGACAGTTAGTCCAAGCAATATGTTGCTCACGGCAATAATCGGTGTCGATGTGGTCATAACCAATCGTGGCGGTCACCACCATACGCACCTGCGACCCCTCCAACAAGTCCTTATTTATTTGCGTACGCGTACGCACAACCAAAGCGTCTGCATCGCGCACACGCTCCGGCGTGAACTCATCTGGAGCAAGAAACATGACGGTAGCGTAATCGTCCAGCACCCCGTCAAGATAGGGGATATATTTATCAATCAGTATTTTCAATACTTGATGTTATCAATCAGGCGAACGGGACCGCAATAGACAGTGACACAACCCACGGCATTGGCAAATGTGGTGGCTGGCTGCAAAGTGGTGGCATCAACTATTTGGTAATACTCTACCTCCAACCCGGGCAGCGAGTTGATGGTATCTGTCACCAACTGCTCCACCTCCTTCACGGTGTGCGCTTTAGCCCAAGCACGGGACATAAACAGCACACGGGATATATTCACGGCCAAGTCGCGTTCTTCCTCACTCAAACGGGCATTACGGCTACTGAGTGCCAAGCCGTCTGCTCCGCGGAAGATGGGACAATCAATGATTTGCAGATTGCCAAATGTATCTTTCAGCGAACTGCGTTCCACCATGTGGTGAATAATGCAGAGTTGCTGAAAATCCTTCTCGCCAAAATAAGCGCGGTCGGGACGTACCAAGTAAAACAGACGGCTCACCACCTGCACCACTCCGTTGAAATGTCCGGGACGCATCTTGCCCTCCATCACTTGGTCCAGACCGGCAAAGTCAAAGTCAAACGTGGTGGCCATCTCGTCTGCCGAATACATCTCCTCCGGTGCAGGGGCAAACATATAGTCAACGCCCAATGCAGCCAACAGGTCGGCATCGGCTTGTGGATTACGAGGGTACTTGGCTAAGTCCTCTTTGTTGTTAAACTGGGTGGGATTGACAAACGTGCTAACGAAGGTAACATCGTTTTCTTTCACACTACGGCTGACCAATGACGCATGTCCCTCATGCAACGCACCCATCGTAGGGACCAAACCGATGGACTGATGTTGCTGCTTGCAGACCTCTACTTTCGAGAGGAGTTCCTGCTTAGATGATATTATTTGCATACTTTTCTACCATTTAGAGTACAAACTTTGTAGTGCAAAGATATAAAATATTTTTGAAATGCGCAAATATTTATTGTATATTTGGTTCCAAAAAAATAGATTTTATAGATTTTTAATCTATGAATAGGTGTTTTCCCCCTTTTTGCATAAGTTAGTTTACCTGTTTGCAACATAACATCAACATAACATAGTCGATGGGCATCAGTACCGTTAAGGAACCGCTTTACGTCCAAAATTTACCCTCCGTCTATCGTTCGTTCACCGTTCGTATATCGTCCGTGTCGAGATAGGCGTAAAAAAATTTGCACATATCAATTTTTTTTTGTACCTTTGCAACGAATTTGATTAGCACACTAAAAACATACTATAATGGCAAATTTTCAGAAACTGACCCCACGGAGCGAAGACTACTCCAAGTGGTATAACGAATTAGTAGTAAAAGCCGATTTGGCAGAGCAAAGTGCCGTTCGCGGTTGTATGGTAATCAAGCCCTACGGCTATGCTATTTGGGAAACTATTCAAAGCGAATTGGACCGCCGTTTTAAGCAACAGGGCGTCAAAAATGCCTACTTCCCTTTGCTGATACCCAAATCGTTCCTCAGCCGTGAGGCAGAGCACGTAGAGGGGTTTGCTAAGGAGTGCGCTGTGGTTACCCATCACCGCCTGATGAACGACCCCAACGGCAAGGGAGTTGTGGTCGATCCCAATGCCAAACTCGAGGAGGAACTGATTATTCGTCCTACTTCGGAAACCATTATTTGGTCCACGTACAAGAACTGGATCTCGTCCTACCGTGACCTGCCTATCCTCTGCAATCAGTGGTGCAACGTGATGCGTTGGGAGATGCGTACGCGTCTATTCTTGCGCACGGCCGAGTTCCTTTGGCAAGAGGGGCACACCGCCCACGCCACCAAAGAGGAGGCCGAAGATTATGCACGCCAGATGTTGGACGTATATGCCGACTTCGCCGAGAACGTGATGGCTATACCTGTTATCAAGGGTGTCAAGTCGCCCAATGAGCGCTTTGCCGGCGCCCTCAACACCTACTGCATCGAGGCCATGATGCAGGACGGTAAGGCATTACAGGCCGGTACCAGCCACTTCCTCGGGCAGAACTTCGCCAAGTCTTTCGACGTGCAGTTCCTCAGCAAGGAGAATAAATACGAATACGTGTGGGCTACCTCGTGGGGCGTTTCCACCCGCTTGATGGGTGCGCTTATCATGACCCACAGTGACGACAACGGACTCGTTCTTCCTCCTGCTCTGGCTCCTATTCAGGTGGTTATCGTGCCTATTTTCAAGAAGGAGGACGACCTTGCCAAACTCATGGACAAACTCAACCCGATTGCCGACCATCTCAAGCAGATGGGCATTCGCGTGCAAGTAGATACCTCCGAGAAATCCACCCCGGGCTTCAAGTTCGCCGACTACGAGTTAAAAGGTGTGCCTGTCCGCTTGGCAATGGGTGGCCGTGACCTCGAAAACGGCACTATCGAGATTGCCCGTCGTGACACGATGACCAAAGAGACCATCGCACTTGAGGGCATTGAGCAAGTCATCAAGAACCTCTTGGACGAGATACAGCAGAACTGCTACAACAAGGCCATGGCTTATCGCACCGCCAACATTCGCGAATGCGATAGTTACGAGGAGTTCAAGACCGAGATACAAAAAGGCGGTTTCCTGCTCTGCCACTGGGACGGTACCCCCGAGACCGAAGAGCGGATTAAGGAAGAGACCAAAGCCACCATTCGCTGCATTCCGTTGGAAGCCCTACCCGGCTACAAAGAGGAGCCCGGCAAGTGTATGGTAACGGGTAAACCCAGTGCCAAACGCGTGGTATTTGCTATCTCCTATTGATTGTATCCTACAACCTGTAGGCACCTTGTGCCGTCCTCTAAACTCTAAACTTTAAACTCTAAACTAAAAATGGTTCTATCCATTTTTCTCTGGCTCATATCGTGGTGGAATGTCGAAAACTTGTTCGACACCCACCACGATTCGTTAAAAAACGACTTGGAGTACACCGCCGAAGGTGTACGCCATTGGACCCCTACACGCTATCGCACCAAGGTCGATAACATTGCCCGCGTCATCTGCAACATCGGCGGTTGGGAGCAGCCACTCTTGGTCGGATTAGGCGAGGTGGAAAACGACTACTGCCTGCGTTCACTTTGTTACGCCCTTGTGCAATACCCCTATCGCGCCATTCATTTCGAGAGCCCGGACGAACGGGGCATCGACGTTGCCCTACTCTACGACACGACCCGCTTTGTACCTCTTTCTGCCGAACCATTGGCTGTGCCGTTAGACGGCGACTATACCCGAGATATTCTCTATGTCACAGGCACCACTGTGCCGCCCATCGTGCATTGTCAACCGTCCACCGTCAACCGCCCTACCGACACCCTCCACTGTTTCTTCTGCCACCTGCCATCTATGCTGGGCGGAGCCAAAGCGACCGAGTGGAAGCGGCAACGCGCAAAAACCGTCATTCAGCAGCGCGTCGATTCCCTGTTACAGCAATGCCCCAATGCCAAAATCATCGTTATGGGAGATATGAACTGCAATCCCCAAAACGACTTGCAGGGGCTGACCAATTGTATGCTCCCTTATTCAAAACGCGGTGAAGGTACGCACTACTATCAAGGGCTGTGGTCGTGCTTGGACCAGTGCTATCTCTCGCCTTCTTTATCTGCCATTGCCCAAGTCAGTATTTTTCGCCCATCGTGGATGCTCGTGCCAAGCCCGGACGGTTTGGATAGCATTCCCCGTCGCACTTTTCATGGTTTTCACTACGACCGCGGTGGTTTCAGCGACCATCTGCCTATTGTCCTGACCACACCTTAAAAGACCGCAATGGTGCTGTTTTTGCTAACTCAACTTTTCAAAATAGCATTTTACCGCGTAGAATTTGCATAAGTGCAAAAAAAAGTGTACCTTTGCACCCAAATTAAACGATTAACCAACTAAACATAATAAAAATACACTACTATGGTCAATTTCAAAGAATTAGGTCTGGTGAACACCAAGGATATGTTTGCCAAAGCCATCAAGGGCGGATATGCTATTCCTGCCTTCAATTTCAACAACATGGAGCAACTGCAAGCCATCGTTAAGGCCAGTGCAGAAACCAAGAGTCCCGTTATCCTGCAGGTCAGCAAGGGTGCCCGCAACTATGCCAACCAAACCCTTCTCCGCTACATGGCACAGGGTGCTGTGGAGTATGCCAAGGAGCTCGGTTGGGAGAAACCCCAAATCTGCTTGCACCTTGACCACGGTGATAGTTTTGAGCTCTGCAAGAGCTGCGTGGACTTCGGTTTCAGTAGCGTTATGATTGACGGTAGCGCACTACCCTACGAGGAGAATATCGCCCTGACCAAGAAAGTGGTAGAATATGCTCACCAATACGACGTTACCGTTGAGGCCGAATTAGGCGTTTTGGCAGGTGTGGAAGACGAGGTACAAGCCGAAGAGAGCCACTACACCAAGCCAGAAGAGGTTATCGACTTCGCTACTCGCACCGGTTGCGACAGTTTGGCTATCTCCATTGGTACCAGCCACGGCGCTTACAAGTTCAAGCCCGAGCAATGCACACGCGACCCCAAGACCGGCCGTCTCGTTCCTCCTCCATTGGCATTCGACGTACTCGACGCTGTTATGGAAAAACTGCCCGGCTTCCCCATCGTTCTTCACGGTTCCAGCTCTGTTCCACAAGAATATGTGGACATCATCAATGCCAACGGTGGCAAACTGCCTGATGCCGTAGGTATTCCTGAGGAGCAACTTCGCCAAGCTGCCAAGAGTGCCGTTTGCAAAATCAATATCGACTCCGACAGCCGTCTCGCTTTCACCGCTGCCGTACGTAAAGTTTTTGCTGAAAAACCCGGTGAGTTTGACCCGCGTAAATACTGCGGTCCTGCACGCGATTTGATGGTTGAGTTGTACAAACACAAAATCGTCAATGTGCTCGGTTCCGACGGAAAAGCATGCTAAAAATAGCAAAAAGGCGCACTAAAAAGTAAAAAATATATACTTTTCAGCGAAAAAATTTGGTCAATTCAAAAATTTATTGTACCTTTGCAAGCTTTTTCCGCGAAACGGCTAACGCGGTTGGGCAAGTTAAAAACGTTTAATCTATAAAAACATTACGAATATGAAACGTACATTCCAACCCTCACAACGCAAGCGTCGTAATAAACACGGCTTCTTGGAGAGAATGGCTACTGCCAACGGTCGTCGTGTCTTGGCAGCCCGTCGCGCACACGGTCGCAAAAAGTTGACAGTCGCTGACGAAGGACGCCACAAGTTTTAATCATTGGCTATCTTAAGCTGATAATAACAAAAGGGAAAAGAGACACGTCTCCTTTCCCTTATTTTGCATAATGGAAAATACAAGACAACAACGAATAGCACGGCTCATTCAAAAAGACTTGAGTGACCTATTTTTACGTTACGCGCGCGCGCTGCAAGGCACCCTTATCTCGGTCAGCGAAGTGCGCATATCACCCGACCTCAGTATAGCACATGTGTACGTGAGCATCTTCCCGCAGGACAAAGTGGCTACCACTATGGCGCAGATTCAGGAAGACACCCACAAGATTCGCTTCGAATTGGGTAACTTGGAGCGCCACCAGCTGCGTATCATTCCTGAGTTGAGTTTTCATTTGGACGAGACGCTGGACAAGATGGAGCGCATCGATGAACTATTAAATCGTTGAGAATAGAACTGCAAATAGCGTGGCGGTATTTATGGGGCAAGAAGTCGCATAATGCCATTAACATCGTCAGCGGTGTCAGTGCCGCCGCGGTGATGGTGGTGACGGCAGCCATGGTCTGCATCATGAGCGTGATGAACGGCTTTGGTTGCGTCATCGAAGACATGTTCTCGCAGTTCGATCCCGACCTTAAGATTCACGCGGTCCAAGGCACCTCTTTTGCCACCGACACACCCGAGTGGGACGCCGTGCGCAACCTCTCTTGCGTCGAGGTCTTTGCGCCTACCATCGAGGAAACGGCCTTGGTGGAATACAATTCTCAGCAAATACCTGCCCAACTCAAGGGCGTGGACAACTCTTTCAGCCAACTCACGCACATCGACTCTATCCTCATTGACGGCAAGTTCGCCGTGCAAGAGGGCGATTTCAACTACACCGTTATGGGCGTCGGGCTCAGTGGGCAACTCAACATAGGTGCCCATTTCGTTCATCCGCTGCACCTCTATGCCCCCAAGCGCGAAGGACGCGTCAATATGTTGCGTCCCGAAGACAGTTTCAATCGCACCACCTGTTTCATGGCAGGTATATTCGCGGTTAACCAACTCCAGTACGACGACCACGTTATGCTCGTCTCCCTGCCTTTGGCACGGCAACTGTTTGATTATGACGACTATACGGTAACTGCCGTTGAACTCAAAATACACGGTTCGGTCAAGCAGGCGCAGCGTACCATACGGGACCTATTGGGCAACAACTATCAGGTACTCAACCGCTACGAGCAGCAGCAGGATTTCTTCCGTATCTTGCGCATTGAGAAGTGGCTCACCGCCTTGCTCATGGTCTTTATCCTCCTCATCGCCTCTTTCAACATCATCGGTGCTCTCACCATGCTCATGCTCGACAAGCAGAACGATATTCGCGTCTTACGCGACTTGGGTGCCGATGCCAAACTCATTCGGCGCATTTTCATGACAGAGGGCTGGCTTATTTCTGCCCTCGGAGCCGCAGCCGGATTGGCGTTAGGGGTAGGAATTTGTCTGCTGCAAGAGCATTTTGGTTGGATTAAATTGGGGAATGGCACACAATATGTACTATCTGCATATCCGGTGCATGTTCAGCCCACGGACCTGCTGCTTGTGGCTGCCACTGTACCTCTTTGGGGACTACTTATATGGAAGATTTGCGCAAAGCATATCACATCTACCTGAAACTGGAGCGGGGCCTGAGTGCCAACTCCATTGAGGCGTACGAACAGGATTTGCAGAAACTGATTACTTTCTTTGCAGACCCTGCCAATGGGCTTACGCATTCCATTCAGGACGCCACCTATGACGACCTGCAAGCATTTGTCTATCAGCAGTTTGCACACTCCAACATCTCCAATCGCAGCCAGTCGCGTATCTTGAGTGGCATACATGCCTACTACCATTTCTTGCTCTACCACCGCTACCGCGACGATGACCCCAGCCAACTCATCGAGATGCCACGGCGCGAGGTTCATTTGCCTGAGACGCTGACTTTGGACGAAGTCAATCGGCTGGTTAGTGCCATCGACCTCAGCACGGCAGAGGGGCACCGCAACCGCGCCATCATCGAAATGCTTTACGGCAGCGGACTGCGCGTCAGCGAATTGGTCAACTTGCGACTGAGCAATATGTACCGCACCGAGCAGTATATGCTCATTCACGGCAAGGGCAGCAAGGACCGTCTCGTTCCTATCTCGCCGGAGGCGGAAAAGTGGTTCACTTATTGGATGGAGGACCGCAGCCACTTGCCCATTCAGTCCGGACAGGAGGATTTTGCCTTCCTCAACCACAACGGACACCAACTGACGCGTGCGATGATTTTCACCATCATTCGTCGCTTGGCTGCCACAGCCGGCATCACCAAGACCATCTCGCCGCACACGCTCCGTCATTCCTTCGCCACCCATTTGCTGCAGAACGGTGCCGACTTGCGCGTTATTCAGCAACTATTGGGGCACGAGAACATCACCACCACCGAACTCTACACCCACTTGGATATACACGACCTCAAACAGGCCATTCTTACCTATCACCCTGCTAATCAATCATGAAACTGACCTTTATCATTGCGCTGCTTACCACCTTGGTGGGTCAGGTCTATGACCGCCAAACGGGTGAACCACTGCCGAACATATCGGTCTATATAGCCGGTACGCAGGTTGGTGTGGCTACCAACGACGAGGGCTATTTCCTCTTGCGAACCGACCTTGACAAGCGGGCGCGTGTCGTCGTAAGCGGTATCGGTTATCGCAAGGAGCAAGTCACCCTCGAACCCGGGCAGTCGGCAGGCATTGACTTTGCCTTGCAGGAGAAGACCACCCAACTGCAAGACGTCTTCATCACGCCGGACGTCAATCCGGCTATGGAACTGATGAAGCGCATACGGCAAGCACGTGCGCTCAATGACCTTCCTCCCTCATTATCACCTGATTACGACACACACCTCTACCTCAGCAATATCGAGGCAAAGCACCTCAAGCGGCATATCTGGCAGTCGCTACAATCCGGCATGATACAGCAGTCCGACTCCTCTTACCTGCTCCCTCTTTACCACAAGACGATGCAGCAGGGGCAAGCCAACGCACAGGCCGTCATGCTCACCGAAACAGACTATGACATCTTGCTCAGCGACTTGGACAACCCAATTGATTTTTACAAGAACCAAATCCCCATTTACAACACCTCTTTCCTCAGTCCCTTGGCTGCTGATGGCAACACGTTCTATGCCTACTACTTGGCGGATTCGGCACAGACCGACTTTGGCAAGACCTATACCGTACATTTCCGTACGCGCAACCCTTACTACAACACCTTCAATGGCGAAATGCTCATCGACTCGGCTTCGGCGGCTTTGCTGCGTATTGAGGCCAGTGCGCCACGGCAGGTCAATGCCAATTACCTGCACCAACTGACTATCAGTCAAACCTTTGACTCCCTGTCGCATACTTTGTTGTCGGAGCAGCAGACGCTTCTTTTGGATGTCGCCATCAAGGCCGACACCTCCCACATCTTCCCCACCGCATTCATTCAGCACCACAAAACCTATTCACCGTGCATTGTGCATAACCAACCGTCAACCGACACCGTGCATTGTGCATTGCCAACCGTCAACCGTCTATCTCCCGACTCCGCCATGCAGGTCCTGCAAGACCTGCCCCTCATACGCACCGCCACGTGGATTGCCTACATCATTCAGAACGCCTCTATCCCCACCGGCACCATTCTCGAAATAGGCAAACTCACCAACCTCATTCACGTCTCTCCGCAGGAGGGCGTGCGTGTTGGTATTCCTTTGCGCACCTCTCCCAAACTCTGGAAAAACGTCTGCTTGGAGGCGTATGCCGCGTGCGGTTGGCGGGACAAGGCGTGGAAGGGACGAGGCACCGTTTATTGGAATATGCCCACCCAACGGCGCAACCTCTTGCGCGTGCAGTATGTCGATGATTACACCTATTCCGACGTGTCGGACTTTGACCTGCTCCTACGTGAAAACATCACGTGGAACCAGTCGATGAGCATGGCGATGGTGCTGACCAAGAACTTCTACAACGGCACCCACACCTACAATACGATGGTGCGCCAGCGCGAGGGGCAGATTCGCCTCGATAGTGATTGGTCCGACCAAGTGGAGACGCAACTCCAACTCTGTGTCGGCACTATGGGCTATGGCGAACCCACCACCAATTATTTCGCACAACCTTCGTTCTTTTACTCCAAACTCAGTGGCATAGTACGCCTCAGTTGGCAGGAAAAAAAGGTGGACCTCTTTTGCCACCGCGTGCATATCTACAACCACCTGCCCGTGCTCTACCTTGGCGGTGAGATAGGCAGTTACCGCCTGCCCGACCGTGACCAATATGACACCTACGGCAAACTCTCACTCCGTCTGCGCCATACCCAGCCCTTGGGTGCCGGAGGACAACTCAGTTATTTGTTTGAGGCAGGACTTATCTTGGGCACAGTGCCGTATCCCCTGCTTAATATCTTCGATGGCAACCAGTCCTACGGCTATGACCCGGGGCGTTTCTCGCTCATGCACAGTTATCAGTTTGCTGCCGACCGTTACCTCACTTTACATGCTGATTGGAATGGGCAGGGCTGCCTCTTCAATCTCATTCCCGGACTGCGCGTACTCCGTTTGCGCGAATTGGCGTCGTTCAAATTGGCATACGGAGGACTGTCTCCGCGCCATGCCGAACGGCTGACTTTTCCCGATGAATACTTGCAAAATTTACAAGTTCCTTATGTCGAAGTCGGGGTTGGTATAGGCAATATCTTGCGCATTGCCGACCTGATGAGTGTGTGGCGTCTGACGCACCGTAGCGACCCGGGCGCACCCACGTGGTCTATGCGTTTCCGTTTTCATTTAGATACGTGATGATTACTCTCCTGCTCTGCATATTACTGGACATGGTGCCAATGGCGATGTCGGTTGAGGGACAGGACACCTGCTATCACATGTACTTGCACGAGGTCTATGTCTATCCCAAACTCACCTTTAAGAACCGCCGTCAGGAGCGTTTTTATTGGAAGACGGTGCGTGATGTCAAGAAGTGCCTCCCGTATGCACGTCTGATTAGCAAGGACATGGCGTATGCCGATGCCCAGTTGCTGCAGATTACGGACAAGAAGGAGCGCAAGCGGTGGTGGAAGCAGTTTGAGAAGAAGTTGTTTAAGAAGTACGAAAAGGACTTTCGTAATATGACGGCGTCACAGGGTCAGATGTTGATGAAGTTGATGGACCGTGAGTCGGAGCGCACGAGTTATGAGTTGATTCGTCAGTATCGGGGCAAGGCGTCAGCAGATTTTTGGCAGTTTGTGGCCAAGTTGTTTAAGAACGATTTGAAGGAGGGTTATGACGGTGCCGACAAGGACCGTATCGTCGAGCGTGTCATCACCCTCGTCGAATCCGGCCAACTCTAATCCCCCCTTTTTTTAAAAATCATCCAAAAAGTTTGCGTATGTCATTTTTTTTATGTAATTTTGCAAGCTGAAAAGTAGATAGATTGCGAATTTTGTAACCATACTTTGAGAATTATGTTATATTACTTTGAGAATTATGATTGAACGAAAACAGGTAAATGTATTGCGTACCAGATTGGCAGAACCACGGAGATTTATTCAGGTAATCGCAGGTCCGAGACAGGTTGGGAAGACGACAATAATTGGTCAATTGATCACACAATTGACAGTTCCTCACACCAGCATATCTGCCGATGGAGTGCTACCTGATAATGCAGAATGGATTGGTGATCAATGGAATGTGGTGCGCAAAACAATGGACTTACAGCACCAAACGGAACATATTCTAATCATAGATGAGGTGCAATTGCTGAATAGGTGGAGTGATGTTGTCAAACGGGAATGGGACGCAGACACACGAGACAAACGCAACATCAAGTTGGTATTATTGGGTAGCAGTCGTTTGTTGTTGAAAGATGGGCTGAATGAGAGTTTGGCTGGACGTTTTGAGCTGATACATGTGCCTCATTGGGATTTTTCGGAGATGCGGAATGCGTTTGATATATCGCTTGAGCAGTTTATTTATTTTGGCAGTTACCCGGGGGCTGTCGAACTGATGAAGGATGAAAAACGTTGGAGGCACTATATTCGCCAGTCTATCATCAATCCTGCTATAGAAAAAGATGTATTGATGACCAAGCGAATTTTGAAACCTGCCTTATTGCGTCAGGTATTTGACATGAGTGCCAACCATAGTGGAGAGTTGTTGGCATTGAATAAGATTGTTGGGCAATTGCAAGACGCAGGTAATACAAGTACAGTTGCTAATTACATACAGGTTTTAGGCGAAGCAGAATTGATAACCGGTCTGCACATGTATGCTCCTGATGTGGCGCGTCAGTACCAATCTATTCCCAAGTTTCAGGTGTTTAATGCTGCGTTACAAACGGGCTATCATTTATCTTCTTTTGAGGCCACTTATATGGATTCTACGCATTGGGGAAGGCGAGTAGAAAGTGCTGTTGGGGCACACTTAATCAATTATGCTGTGGAGGAAGATTATCGCGTCATGTATTGGCGTGAGCGTAATGATGAGATAGATTTTGTGATAACGAATGGTGACAAAGTGCTTGGTATAGAGGTTAAGAGTGGTCATCGCAGTGCAGGCAATGGTTTGCGAGCATTTGCCAAACGTTTTCCGAAAGCTCAGACATTGGTAGTTGGTACAGGAGGTATGCCTTTGGATTTATTTATGACCCTCAATCCTGCAAATCTATTCTAATCCCCTCCCTTTCCCTCACTCTCACTCTCCCTTTGTCTAGTTGATAGTTGATAGTTGATAATTGGCTAATTTACCGCTTTACGGTCGATTTTGCGCGTAGCGCCGAAATTCTTGTAAAAGAGTGTGTGCACCTAAATGATAATAAAAATTATATTTGTTATATTTGGCGATTATCAGCCGTGACCACCTTTTGTGTGGTGTGATTTGGGTGCTATGCATCCGATGGAAGCTTGCTTACAAAAGGATGTGTAGTAACTAAAGCACAAAAGACGATAGTCGTACGGATGATAAGAGCTATATTTGATATATTTGTTTACCCTCAGTGGAGTGCACCACACACTCTTGTACCGGTCTTGTGGCGCAGCCACCGTTAATCAACTCCATACATTTCAACCATCAACCGAACATTTAAACGAGGTTTGCTCCGACGAAAATATGTTTTATAACATAAAAAAATATTTGCCCACATCAAAAATTTGTTGTACCTTTGCAGTCCAAATTGAGTTATTAGCAAATAATTAGCTTAATAACATAACACACACACCAACATGACACACACACTTTTTGGGTCTTTGCTAACCGCGAAGACACGGGGGGGGTATCAAACCGCCTCTTCGCGCGCGAACCTTATTTTTAATGCGCATTCTTTAGTTACTTCATCGATTCACCGATTCCACTCCCCCTTACTGAGGGGGGCGGGGGGTGTCCCTGTTTTTGCCGACGGCGAACCGACGGCGAAAGCTACCATGCACTATGCATCATCCACTGTCCTTCCCCCTCTGAAGGGGGACCGAGAGGGTGTCCCTGCTTGCACCGTGGTTTTGCCGACGGTCGACCGACGGTCGAATTATACATCGAGCCACTCTGCAGCACCCGTGCATTGTGCATTGTCAACCGTCAACCGTAGCGGTCTCCCCATCCGAAGGGGGACTAAGGGGGTCTTCCACCGCATCGCTACGCTCCTTTGTGTCCTCCTTCTCGGCATAGGTCAGATGTGGGGAGCAAGCGCAAGTACTCCAACATTGCTGTTTTCACAAGATTTTAATTCTGCAACGGAAGTATCATATGCGGCAAACACAGCCCGTGCTTACACACAAAGTAGTGGTAATAACAACATTGTGGGTACAACTGCGGCTAGTCAATTCACATCAATAACGTGTAATGCAAACACTAACTTTGGCATAGGTCAAAATTCTACCACTGGTGGAAATTCTGCTAGTTATTCCGGACTTTTTGGTGCGTATGCCAATAATAACTCCTGTTATTGGTCTATTGTTAAAACATCTGATTTTGCATCAACGGCACCTCAAGCAGTAAAAGTTGAGATGAAGCTGTATTTCAATTATATATCTTCGGGCTCCAATACAGGTGTTGAATTTGCGCTTGGCTCTGGATTCAGCGATGGATTAACGAATTCATGTCCTACGGTTACCAATGTTATGGCAGGCTTTTCTCTCCCTTCGAATAGTGCTGTATCAATTAGCAAGTATGTTACATCAAATGGCAATACTAAAATATCTTCCACCAATCTTACTAATTCGTCATGGTCTGTACTAACATGGTTTGTAAATAATACTACAGAAAATTTAACATACACAGATCCTAAGGGAGGAAGTCAAACTTTAGCTCCAAAGACTTGGGATTTGTGGGTAGGAGAAAGTAGTTCCGCAGTACTATTTTGTGATGGAATTGACCAAACTAAAGCAGGTGTAAGTGGCTCTACCATTCAAAATCTCTATATTGGCTCACCATTTGGCAAAAAACACGAGTTCAGATTGGATTATATTAACGTTTACGATATTACTCCTGCTGCCCCCTCCACCCACACCGTCACCTATAATTGCAATGGTGGCACAACTGGTTGTCCAACCTCGCCTATATCAGCTTCTGGAAGTATTACATTACCGGCTGCTCCGTCTCAATCGGGGTACGACTTTACCGGTTGGGAGTGCAGTGCAGATAGTAAAATTTATAATGCAAGTGCTTCATATTCAGTGTCAACTGATGTTACATTCACCGCTCAGTGGAAAGCATCTTCTTCTTGCACCGCTCCTACCTCGGTGTCTGTTGGCCCAACATCGGAAGACGGCAACTATGGTTACCGCTATTCGATAGGGGAAACAATCAAACTGACCGCTACAGCAACTGGCGGAAGTGGCACTTATTCTTATCAATGGCAGAAATACATAGGATCCAGTTGGACCGATATAACTGATAAAACTGATGAAGGAATATCTGGTACACAAACTACCAATTTAGTGATTAGTAATTGTACATCTCACAATGGTGGTTCTTACCGATGCAAAGTTTCTACTGGAAATGAATGTGTTACCGAGAGTGCTGGTTATCAGATTTACATCTTTACACTAAATGGTGCTTATAATGAAAGCACAAGTGGTGATACTGAATATGCCATTCAATGGACTGATGAAAAAACAGGTGTTGCTACCATCCATCTAAATGCCAATAGTTGGTTTGATTTTAAAGTAACGGATAATGATGGAAAATGGTATGGTAGTGGTAATGGTAACTACATTATTAAATCAGGAGATAGCAAAGATTGTGGAACTGAAAACGCCAAGATTCGTTTGTTTACTGGACCGGAAGGAGATTATAAATTTAATATTGATATAACCCACTCTCATGAAAATAGCCCCTATGTGAAGATTAATACAACTTATCCGGAAGTCGAACACCCTGCTGCTGGTTATGCTTATTTTGAAAAACCAAGTGAGTGGAAAAATGTCTATTTGTATTGGTACACAGGTGATGATTATCGTTTAACAGATTGGAATGGTGCACCTGAAGTCACTTCTACTGCCACCATTTGCAATAAGACGTATTACTATGCACCTGTCGGTTCTGTATTCAGTAATGTTATTTGGAAAGGTGATGGCACTAATCAATGGACAGCTATTAGTACATCGAATTGCAGTGGTAAATATTTGGACAAAACCTATTACAACAATCCTGCTTGGATGTCGTTTGCCACTTATTCCATTACCTTCAACGGCAACGGCAGTACGGATGGTGAAATGACAAATGTAACGGGCATTTGCCCCGGCTCAAGCGTTCCTTTGGCTGCCAATGCCTATACCAAAACCGGCTACACATTCAGCAAATGGAAAGACGCTGATGACAATGAATATAACGACGAAGCCACTATCTCCAACATTCAAAAGAACTACGCCCTCACCGCCCAATGGGCACCTAACACCAACACCTCTTACACAGTTAAGCACTACCAACAAAAACTGGATGACACATATCCAAGTGAACCTACTGAAACCGAAGATTTGACTGGCACAACAGATGCAAGTGTTACACCTAACACTAAATCTTATACAGGTTTCACTGCACCCAGCACGCAAACTCTTACTATCGCTGCCAATGGCACTACCGTTGTCACCTATAATTATGAGCGTGAGTCCTACACGCTTACATGGAATTTAGATGGTGGTTCTATCAAGATTGCTGGCACAGCCGCTGGCTCTGTTAAGTTTGGTGCATCTCTTACTGCTCCTACAGTAGAGAAGACCGGCTACACCTTTACTGGTTGGAATCCTGAGGTTCCTGCTACTATGCCAGCAAACGCTGCCACCCATACTGCCCAGTGGACTGCCAAAACCTACACTATCACTTTCAAAAAGAATGGCGGCTCTGCTGATGGCTCTGCTACTGCCACATACAATAGTAGTAGTTTAACCGATGTATCGCACGCCACAAACAGCGAAACTTATACCCTTGTTGGTTACTACACAGAAAATGACACAAAGGTTATCAATGCCGATGGCACATTGGTAGTTTCTGTTCCTAATTATACCGATGCCAATGGCAAATGGATTAAAGACAATGATTGCACTCTCTATGCCCACTGGCAACAAAATTTAATTACTCCAACCGTTACTTGGGGCACTAACAATCCTGCTACCGTTTACCCGGGTGGTAAATACACTATCAGCGTTTCCACCAATTCCGATGCAACATTAGCAGTAGGTAATTTGACCGCTTCTAAAGCCACTTTGGAAGACCAAGTAGTTAGTGGTAGCACCATTACTGCCACAATGACGATTGATGCTAATGAAACCAACGCACCTTCTTTGCATTTCCATGCCGATGCCACTTCTACCTATAGTGCTAGCGATGAGACCCAAAATATCACCCTCGGGTCCTGCTCTGGTGGCGAAATCGGAGAAGAGACAACCTATACATGTGGTTTTGAGAGCGCTGATGGTTGGAGTGCAACATCAATTTCATCTAATAGTACACAATTAACAGAATCTCCGACTTTTAGCGGAGGAAAAACAGGCAAACAATGGACTGTATCTGTTTCGATTAATACTGGTTCTGCAAGCGGAACAAAAGGTGCCACAGTTGCTATTGCTAATACACAAGTAGCATCTGGTTCATATAGTTTGTACGGTTCTGCCATTGGATCTCAAAATCCTGATTATTGGGAAATGGTAAGCGACTTTACATTCAACGATATTTCTGCTATATCATACAAACAATATGACAACGACAAAGGGAAAACGGCAACGAAGGTTTATTATTCCACAGATAAAACCAATTGGACTCAATTTGGGGGAGATATTACAAGTACAGCTAATCAATGGACAGATATTGCAGTAACATGTACGGATGTATCAAATAAAAAAGATATATATTTAAAAATCAGGGGAGAAAATACAGGTACATCTAGTGGCAAAATTGTTGCAATTGACGATTTGAGTATTACATATAAATCTTCTTCTAGTAGTACTGGCGGAGAAAAGCAAACTCCTACTTTGACTTGGAACGATAATACAATTAATGGCGGCAGCATTAGCAAAACTGACCTTAAAGCAGATGAAACTTTCTTAATGGCTGCTACTGCGTCCTCTATCGGAACAGTCTCCTATAGTAGCAAATCAGAAAGTGTCGCTACCATTGGAACGGACGGAACAGTTACTATCAAAGGTAACGGACAAGCCATTTTGACTGCTAAAGTTGCAGAAGTTGGTTGCTTCGTTGAGAAATCTATTACCTGCACCTTAACTGTTACTATCCCTGTTCCCACTCACACCGTCACAATCGAAAAGAACGAAGATTGGGGTACAGTTAACGAAAGCAGCGTTTCTGTAGCGGATGGCACAAACATTTATATTGACGAAACTGACAATAAGATTTTGCATATTGGAACTACTGATGTTACTGCCACTCCAAAAGAGAATACTGCCCAATACTCCTACGGATTTGCTAACTGGTCTTGGACAGAAAGTCTAGAAACAGTTACCAAAGACATTACGGCTACTGCCACTTTCACACGCACGCTAAATAAATATAAGGTGTCGTATTATGATGGTGATTCCAAATTGGGCGAAGAAGATGTCGATTATAATGGCAATCCTGCTGATTATGCTTCTTATCAAACCAAACAGGGCTACACCTTTAATGGTTGGTACAGCGATGCCGCATTACAAAATTCTGTTACCATCGCAAGCGAGGTTATCACATCCGCCAAATCTTATTACGGCAAGTGGACGGCTACCACAGTCTCTGTTACAGGTGTTACTTTGAATAAGAGTGAACTATCACTTACTGTTGGTAACACCGAGACTTTGACTGCTACCATTGCTCCTGAAAATGCAACCAACAAGAATGTGACTTGGTCTTCTGATAAAGAAGGTGTCGCGACTGTTGAAGATGGCGTTGTCACCGCTGTTGCTGCTGGTACTGCTACTATTACCGTCACTACCGAAGATGGCAGTAAAACTGCTACTTGTACTGTCATCGTCACAAGTGCAGGAAAACAATATGCTACCAGTGTTGACTTCGCTGCGATAGCAAAAGAGGTTAAGATTGACAAAACTTCCACTGTTGCTGTATCAAGCGTTTTAAATGACAACCATTACAATATTTCCTCCACAAGCAAAGCAGAATGGGATTATCAAACAAGTGATAATACTGGTGAAAAGAAAGCAGACCGAGGTTTGAAAATTAAAGAAGCAAGCGTTACCATTGATTTTTGGGTACAAGCCAATAAAAATGTTACCATGACTTTTGGTACACTAGCTGGAACCGCTAATGGTACGATTAGTATTTCTACCAATGGATGTTCTGACAGCGACTATCAAGACTTTACAGGTGCTGCAACGGCTTCCTATGGAGATCCTGTTTCTAAAATAGTAGAGACAACGGAAGAAACACATTTCTGTATCAAAACAAAATCTTCATCGTGGAATATCATCAAAGCCATCACAATTGAAGATGCCACACCTACTTGCACCGCTCCAGATTTGGCTTATACTACCACTTCTATTGAAAAGCAAGTCGGTGATGCTTCGTTCACCAATTCTTTGACCAACGAGCACGGCGTTTCTGTTACCTACACTAGTAGTGATACGCAAGTTGCCACCGTAGCAACTGATGGTACTATCACTCTTGGTACCAAAGTTGGTTCTACCACTATTAAAGCCACCTCTGCGGCTCAAACTATAAGTGAAGTAGATTATTGCGCCGACGAAGCAAGCTACACTATCAACCTCGCTGCTGCGCCTGTACCCACCTACGCCATTACCCTCAATCCTCATGGTGGTACTATTTCCGAATCAGATTGGACGCTCTCTGACGATGGCAACTACATCAAGAGTGGCATTCCTTCTGGCACGGAAGTTACTCTACCAACTCGCAATAGAGATGATTATGATTTTGTGAAGTGGACTAACAACATTGGCGGTGAAGAAGTTACTTCTGTTACTGTAACTGGCGACCTCACCCTCCACGCCAATTGGCATGAGACCTGCCAAGGTGGTGGAAGTGGCGGAGAGTATGCAACCGCAACAATGAAAGGATTAAGCGAAGCAACATATACTGGCTGCTCTGTTGAGATTAATAATACTAATGCTACTCACACAATAGGTACCGATTGTTATGTAACTTTCAAAGGAACTTTACAGTCGAGTAAAAACTATGTAAAATTAACTTTAAATAATGAACGTACATTTGCTGCTGGCGATGTGGTTACCATCGTTTATAGTCAAACTCAAAATGGAGACAATAACCAAATTTGTGTCGGTAGCGATGACGGAGATGACCAGTATGAACATCCTTTTGAAGTAGCAGCTCAAAACACATCCAAGACAGGCATTTATACCATAATAGAAAATGATGGAATTTGTGGAACAAGTATCATAAAAGTAGGTCGTTATGGTGGTTCAAATGGTAGTTTCCATAGTATTTCTATATCTTCCGGTTCTTCCAGCGGTGGTGGCACTTGCCACTATGTGACCTATCATGCTAATGCAGAGGATGCAACGGGTTACACCGCAGATGAAACCGCTTATCACGATGGCGAAGACACAAAGACGGTTACCATCAAACCTTGCGGCTACACTCGCGAGGGTTATATCTTTGCTGGTTGGGCTACCTCGTCCGAAGGAGCAGTTGTTTATACCGCAGGTGCCACACACACGTTCACTTTCGATGAAGACGAAGACGACCTCGACCTCTATGCTCAGTGGAATAAAGGTTTTGAAGTACAAGCGAATGAAACAATATCTCTAACTGACCCTGTAGATGTTCTTATTATCCACCAAGGTGGGCAAGTTACCGGCGATGTGACGGTAAACGAGCGCATTGAGTATATCCGTCCTACCGTGGGCAAATACTCTGCCATCAATCAATGGTACACCTTCAGCGTGCCCTTTGCACCTACTGATGTTACTATTTACGACGAGACAGACAAGAAGGCATACCCTATTGATGCTGTCTGGGAGAAAGGAAGTACTCTCCAAGCTGGTTACTACTATCTCAAAACTTTATTTGCACAAACGGTGGCAAAAGACGTAGTGGCAAGTTGGAAATACATCACATCTGCCAAGCCAGAAAAAGATAAGCCCTATATTATCTATTTCTCCAATGAGCACGGCTTTGGCAACTACTTTGAAACAAATACCCAAGTTTCGTTCATAGCAGAAGCAAAAAACAACAATTCGATTGAGATTGATAACGATGCAACGCCTGATGTTAAAAACATTGACGGTTTCCAATTGGTGGCTAATCCGACATTGCATAATATTGAGGTACAAAATGTTTATGTACTCAATCCTGCCACCCATCAATTTGAATTGGAAGAAAATGCGATTATTCCTCCGTTTGAGTGCTTTATTCAAGCAACGAAAGAATACACCGCAGCAAATGCAATTATTCGTTTCATTCCGGAGGGGTCTTTCATCTACACAGATTGGAAAGGTGCCGGTGCTACTCAATCCGATAAACCGTGTAAGTTTATTGAGAATGAACGGCTAATGATTCGCTATAATGGGCAACTCTACGATGGTACAGGGGCAATGTTGAACCGTGTGAAATAAGAAAGGAGGAAAAATAGCAATATGAAAACTATTAATATTAACAATATGTTACAAAATCATACAAGTGTGTGTGTTTTAATTGGCCTACTGCTGTGCGTGTCAGTAGGTTTGTCGGCCCAAACCGATGGTGCAGTGGCACCGTCGGCTGGGTTCGGTTCTACGAGTTCTATGGTTGGTTCAGGTAGTGCCTACAGCTCTACCCCCACCATCAACTCGTATGGCTATGCCAATCAATCTGATTATGTCGCTAATCGTGGTCGTATGGGATTACCCGGTGACGGTAGTGGTACAACAGACAAAGAAGATGGTAATGAGCCCGGATTAAATGATCCTATTGGAGACGCTGTTCCATTCCTGCTGCTTCTTGCTGCCGGATATGCGTTTTTAGCACGCCGAAAAAAGGCGTAAAATCCACTCTCCGTTCATCGTTCGTATATCGTTCGTCTATCGTCCGTGTCGAGATAGACGAACGATGAGGGGGTGATGGTGGGGATTTTTTTCAGAAAAAAAGTGTATATTTCGGCGTTCTGCCTTGTGAAAAAGCAATTCTTTGTAACTTGGGCAAGCTGCCTGCCGACAAGGTCGGCATTCCCCCCAATGTACGTCCTCGTCCTTAATCAACATACGCGCACATTTGGGTACAACGGCTTACGCCTCACATAGCCGTTTTTTTATATGTCTTTGGTGTGCAAGCACCCCACGACTATACAAAAAACCGCCTATACATAGATTAAAATATCTATTTTGTGCCCAAATTGTTTGCGTATGCCAAATTTTTGTTGTATATTTGCAGTCGATTTTTGAACAAACCACCACAAAAGTCCCCACGTGAAATGTGTAATATCGTAGACAAAGTCGGTATGAAAACGTGCAATTTAAAAGCAAAACAGCTATAAAACAATAACTTATGTTTAGACGAAAAATAGAAGCCACTTTCTCTGATTGGAAAAACACACCAAATCACAAACCTTTAGTCATTAAGGGATGTCGTCAATGTGGCAAAACATACTCGGTTCTAACCTTTGCAAAAGCAAATTATGAACATATAATTTACTTAGATTTCTTCAAACATCCGGAATATAAGTTCGCTTTTAGTGGATCGTTAGATGTGGACAATATCATGCGACAATTGAGTGCAGCCGTTCCTAATGCTGAATTCATTACAGGAAAAACTTGTATTATCTTCGATGAAATTCAAGACTGCCCTCGTGCTCGCACTTCCCTAAAGTATTTCCAATTAGACGGACGTTTCGATGTTATTTGCACAGGGTCATTATTGGGGGTACAGGGATACAAAACCAAACAACAGCAGATGGAAGACGAATTAGCCCCTATTCCTGTAGGATATGAACAAATTGAAGAAATGTATCCAATGGATTTTCAGGAGTTTCTCTGGGCAAATGGCATCGCTGATTCCACTATTGAATATTTGCGTGATTGTTTGCATACAGAAAAACCGGTGGACGACTTAACACATCTGTCTCTACGAAATTTATTCCTATATTATACCATTGTCGGGGGTATGCCTGCCGCCGTAGAGACGTTCATTCAAACTAACAACTTGCAGAAAGTCCGTAATACTCAAGAAGATATTTTGAGCGAATATCGTTACGATATGATTAAGTATGCCTCTGCTACTGATAAGTCGCGTATTGTGGAGTGTTTCAATTCTATTCCAAAGCAACTTGCACGCGAGAACAAAAAGTTTATGTATTCTGCTGTGCGCAATAATGCACGAGGGCGTGATTTTGCCGGTTGTTTGCAATGGATTGAAGACGCCGGTATGATTTACAGAGCTTACAACACAGACATCACAGAACTGCCATTAGACGGCAACGCTATTCCTTCCGAATTTAAAGTGTACATGGCCGACACCGGACTCTTTGTCAGTATGCTGGAACAAGGAACTGCTGCAAGTATTGTGCAAGGACAATTAGGAGCATACAAAGGAGCTATTTATGAAAATGTGGTAGCCGATATATTGGGTAAGATGGGACGAAAATTATATTACTATCACAAAGAAAGCGGTGTGGAATTAGATTTTTTGTTTCGGTATCATAACGAGTGCGTTCCTATTGAATGTAAAGCGCGTACAGGTAACGCTAAATCTCTAAAAACGGTTCTAAACAACGAAGACAAATATCACGTTATGCATGCCATCAAGTTAGGAGATTATAATATCGGTCGTGAAGGTAAATTATTAACTCTTCCTATGTACCTTAGTTTCCTACTAACCGATTTCTAATTCTCATACTTTGCACCACATGTTGGTGCTTTTTCTCACTTTAGGCACGCCGTGCCGTCTATATTCGTATTTCCATAACATGCTGATAATCAATATCGGCATTTCACTTTTTTCTATATTGTACACACGCACCTATTGCGTATGTGCGTAAAAAATTGTAACTTTGCAGGCGCAAAGGTTATTACACGCATAACAAACGAAAATTATTAACTTAAAATTCTCAATAGTATGAAAAACAATTTTTCAAAGTTTTTTGCAGTATTAATGTTTGCCACCGGTATGTTGGCAAGTGGTAATGTGTGGGGGGCATCAACCGATTGTTCCTTTGCACAAGGTGAAACAATCTATTTTCGATTAGACAATAATGTCAATTGGGGAGATGCCGGTGCTTATCCGGCAGCCGTGTTCTACTATAGCAACAATAGTGCAAAAGACACCAAAACCAATAGCACAAATTGGGACAACATGGGTGGTTCGTGTAATATTGGCAGCAGTAATTACACCAAGATGACATCGTTGGGGAATAATATGTATAGCGTTACTATCCCCCGTAACGACATTGGTTATATTCGCATTGTTCGTGTTTCCGGTGGTGATGCCAATTGGACTTGGAATAGCCAAAATAAAATGTGTGTAGATGATGCCGGTACGAACAACTGCATTTATTGCAATGCTTTTGAAAATTCAGGTCAATGGGAAACTTACGGTGGGGGCAGAACGAATACTTGTGGCGAAGAACCTGCTCCTGCAGGCGATAAGTACAAAGTGGAGTTTGTAACTTTCTGTTCGCAAACCAAATCAACCCAATATGTGGCAGAGGGGGGCAAGGCAACCAACCCCGGCGATTTGAGTAAGATTCAAACGCAATCCGGCAATCACGAGGTGGCAACCTTTAAGGGCTGGTACAAGGACGAGGCTTGCACCCAATCGTTTGATTTCAATACGACCATTAACGAAGACACCAAGGTCTATGCCAAGTGGGAATTGCGGAGTGAAGACTTCTATTTAGTGGGCGATTTGTGGATGTACGAAAACCAAAACGACTGGTGGAATAACCGCAATCCTAAGTTCACCAAGAGTGCCGATAAACGCTCTATGTCGGTTACTTATATCGCACCCAAAGGTCTTAACCGCTTTGAGGTAATTCGTGGCAACGATTGGGGTTACAAAGTGCCTATGGATTTAGATCCCAATTCCCCTGTGGCTCTTGCCACAAAGGATGGGCACATGAATTTTACTTTGACCAAAGCACAAAAAGTTACCATTACCTACAATGGCCGTTTCTCTGTAACGGCGGAAGATTTTACTCCGTTCTATCAGGATGGCTGGTATATTTCCATTGAGGGCAACAGTTGGGGAAAAGTGGAAAAAGCAGACGGTTCGTTAGTGGATATGGCCGGTAATTGGGCCAAACAGGCAGCCAACAACAAATTCCGTCAAGAAGGGGATTCGGGAATCATCTTAATCCGCAATGCCGCAGCCGGTGACCATAAATTCAAAGTGATGCAACTCAATAATGACGATGGCCGTGCCGGTATTGAGTTGTTCAACTCTCCTTACGTGGATATGGCCAATTCCACCGACTTGATTACTTGGAAAACGCGTTCCACCGCCTTTGGCGTAGATTACCCGGGAGATGATAACTTCTGGCGAAACATCTATTTTAACTTGAAGCAAAATGCCGACATCAAGATTATTTTCAATGGCGGATTAGTTTCGATAGTAGAGGTTGTAACTCCTGAATATAAAGTTACTTTCGATAGCAAAGGCGGTTCAGAAGTTGCCTCACAAGATGTGAAAGAAGGTAAGTATGCCACTAAACCGACAGACCCCACAAAAGACGGATACAATTTCCTCGGTTGGAGCGAAACCGATGGTGGCGATGTAGTAGATGTAACGACGATTGCCATCACAGCTGCCAAAACATTCTATGCCAGGTGGGAAAGACAAATAGTGGCAGAAAACGTACTATACCATGCCGTACTGAACAGCAGCGAGGACCAAACCGACTTGGCTGTAACCGGCGGAACAATCAGTTATTCGGATTTATATACTCCGGAAGGTCCTGCAGGGACATGCCGAATCGTAAAACTGCAATTCTGGGGAGATAATAACGCTTGGAACTACGCCCACGTTATCCAAAACGGTAATACCTACGAAACGCAGATATCGACTAGCGATGCAGAAAGCAACCAATGGTATGAGATACCTGTAGGCGAAAGTTTCAGTCCTAACTGGACAAGCAATTCCTACCCGTTGTACTACTTTGTAAACGTTAAGACAGGTAAATACCTCTGCCGCGGCAACGGACAATATGGTGCCAATGGTGATTGGTACTATTACGTAACAACCGCCGTAGATGAGGCAACAGGAAACGCTTGCAAGTGGTTTTATGACAACACACAAGGTACGCATATTGTTTGCCGAGAAGGTGTAGGTAATGAATTGAAAAAATCCTTCCAACTGCATGACTGCAATGTGGGAGGTGCCGGCAACACGTTCGACCAAGATGGGAAAAAGCCAAAACTTGTGTGCAGTTATACCCCCGACCCCAATGGCAACGTGTGGACCAAACTGCGTGAAGCCGTAGTAGTAGAGGCGGCTGCACCTATACCCGGCAGCAAGACGGCTAAAATAACCATCAATGAAACGGATTACTACCGCATGGATGAAGAGACTGCCGTTCGTGCCGACATGAATGTCGCCATTGCACAAGGTAATATCATTCGTATCTCCCTTTACAACGATGCTGATGCCGCAGCCACTGTAACTGTCAAAGACGCTAACGGCACCACATTGGCTACTGTTTCCGTCCCGAGCAAGCAAACATTGACAACCGATTATAAAGCTGCTGATGCGTGGATAGGAGTAGAAAATCTGCTTTTGAGTGCAGAAGCAGATATGTGCCTCTCTGCTATTCAAATCGTAGCATTAGTACCCCAAGTGACCCTGCAACAACTGATTGATGAAACAGCAGCCGGAGAGACACTGATATTACCGATTGACTTCATCGGTCAAGCCGGTGTGGTGGACAAGACAATGACGATTGACGCACAGGGTTATGAGGTCGGCAATCTGACCTTGAAGCCAACAGCTAATGTAACACTAAGCAGTGCCCTGAAAGTAGCTGACCTTACCTTATGGGCCAACGAGAACGAGAATATTCAGTCGGCACAACTGACCGGTGAAACCAACTTGACCATCGGCGGTGATGTGTGGTTTGACGTCGATTTTGAAGCCGGCGACGCCATTGAATTTGGTTGGTACACCGTGGCTGTTCCGTTCACCGTAGATGGTGTTTATTACAAGAACAGCGAAGGTACACGTGTGGCTGCCAAGTCGGGTAAGGACTATATGCTTTACACGTACGACAGCAATAAACGTGCTGCCGGTCAAAACGGCTGGACAAAATATACCGGCAATATGAATCCCGGTATGCTCTATCTAATCACGATGGACGACGCATTAGGTGTAAGCACGTTCTGCTTCAAGAAAGCCAACGGCACTACCATAGGCGGTCCTTCGGAAATGACACTACAGGCATATCCCGCCACCAATCCAATAAACGCCGGTTGGAACGGTGTAGCCAACTCGACACTACAATATCGTAATATCTCTTTCTCGGGCAACAAGGTGCAGGTTTATAGCCACACAGACGATGCTTTCCATGCTTTTGAGATAGCAAATAATACCTTTGTCGTAGGTTCGGCGTTCTTTGCACAATCCGAAGGTGAGACCTTGAAGTTGGAAACACCTGCAACTGCCGGTACATTACTGGCACCTACCCGCAGCACAACTACCTCCAACAATAGCGAATGGGTGGTAGAACTGACACGCGACAGTAAACAACAGGACCGCGTCTTCTTGAGCGCAGAAGAGACGGCTACCGAGACATACGAAATAGGTCACGACTTAGTCAAGATGGCTTACCAGACACCTAAAGTTGCGCAAGTGGCTATCGCTGCATACGGCGTACAACTATGCGATGCCGAACTGCCTTGGAGCGAAACGAATGAAGCCCTCTTCCCTCTGACACTGACTGCTCCCCAAAACGGCACCTATACGCTGCATATCGCTACAGCGGCTGAAGGTACGCTGTACTTGCTGCACAACGGACAAGTCATTTGGAATCTGAGCGAAAGCGACTACGACTTTGACCTGACCAAGGGCAAGAACACCGAATATAGTTTGATGTTGCAACGCAAGATAACCGACATCGTTACCGCTACCGATAAGGTACAGAGTGGCCTCAATGTGGAGAAATTTATTCGCAATAACAGAATGTATATCTTGAAGAACAACACCGTACAAGATGTATTAGGTAAGTAATGAGTGGAGATTAGAGAATCAGTAATTTAGAATATCAAATAATATGAAAAAACAGTATGTACAACCTGTTAGTCAGGTAAAACTTTTAGCCGGTGGATTGGTGATGGCTTTAGCCGCTAGTCCTGATGCTCAGCCGGGGTATGCTCCCACACGCGTAAGTAACAAGAATAGTTTTTCACCGATGCCAAAATGAAAATGAAGAAAAACAATGTTTGGCAAGTGCTTCTGGTGGGAGTGCTTGCACTAATGTCTAATTCAGTGTGGGGAAATCATACTCTCCCCAATCAACCGCTGGCAGCGGACGGAAAGTCCTATGTCGTACAATGGGACTGCGAGAACAGCACGTGGTATGCGTCCAACAACATGGAATATGACCAGACGTTTGTGGTGGCTTTTGACCTGACGGGAACAGCGTTGCTAACGTGGCTACAAGGTAAGCCTGCCGTGCAGGGCATGGTGCGCGCCGTCGCCCTAAATGTGATGCGTGATGACCAAGGCAATGAATATGCCGACCGAACAGCCCGTATGTGGCGTATCCGCGACAACATATACGGTGCAGAAGTCAACTACAAGCAATGGGCCATGAAAAATGGTAGTGCGAACAATGCTCCCGCAAAAGGGAAATCTACCAAAATTTATGCCCGTATCTTCGGCGTGGAAAACGGCTTTGGCGGGAAATGTAACCTGCCATATATAGACGGCAAAAGTGGTAAGTGGTATCAGTGGCCTAACGGTTGGAACGAGGACTATGTTATGCCCAATGGCAGCGGTTGCTGCTTCTTTACCTTTGCGCCCTATACAGGCACGAAGACAGAACCCATTTTTCGCACACAAGACAAAACAGGTCTGCCAGATATTTACTATGACAAGGACCATTATGTATTGTGCGATGGTTATGCAGCTCCGTGTATGATACAACCCACTCCCGATGACGACAACTGCTGTCCTGAATTGGAGGATTTGCCTGCCACACTCAGCATAGACCAAGGTGCAGACACGATGGTAGTGCTTAATTTCCTAACTCGCAAGAGTGGAGATTATACGTTCCTATGGTACTGGAGAAAACCTGGCGGCAGTTGGGCTGTTTATACGGGTTCCACTACAGAGAGTTTGACAATCCCGACAAAAGCGGTAGGTACCCAAGAATATAAATGCAAAGTAACCAGTTTGATATGCCCAGAAGGTGTAGAGTCCAGTGTCATGACGGTAACTGTCAACAAGGTGCCTATATGCCCCGGTTTCAGTTGGACGGTGGACAATGAATATTATTCAGAAGACACTCGTATGTATCCGGGCGGATATTACCAAATAAGTTGCTATTGTAAAGCAGGACGACCTACGATTACGGTAACAGGCAATAATGTTTATTCTGTTCGAAAAAGCGCGGGAGGCAATGCAACTAATGTAGAGGTCACTTTGCTTGGCAATGCCAGCGGAGATATTACGATTGAGTTTGAGAGCACCGTGGAAAATGAAGACTACAAAGCGTGCAAAGAGACCGTTGTAATACCTGTGGGCGACTGCGAGAACGGCTTGGCATATACGATGCAAGGGTTTAACGGTAACGGCAAATATGTAATCGCTGACGATGGCAAGGTCATTCTTGGAAATGCCGTGACCGATAAAACAGATATGTGGCAACCTATTGCAACAGGTGAACAAGTAGATGGCAACGATGTGTTTTATTTGCGCAACGTAGGTACAGGTGAGTATCTTTATCGTGGACCTGTACAGGATACCAAAAATGACAATATAGACTTTGCAGAGCCGCTGACTTCTCCAAAAAATGGTATGACCGCTGATTATAAGTGGTTCTTTCACCGTGAAGGAGGTGATAAACGCTATATCTATCTTATGAATGTGGCAGGTTGGACCGGTAACTGGCAAAACTCGTTTGCACTACATAATCGTGGTTGGAAGGATAAATATTGCAACGGCGGAAACGAACCTAAGTATGAGTTACGCATTTGTGACCCCGAAATGAAAGTAGGTGAATTGACTGGTTATTCGGGCAGTAACGAGATGCGCATGGAGAACGACCCCTACAACACCAATAACTGGCAACTCAAGGAAGTCTATGGCGCACCTGAGCATTTTCAAACAACCATCGGTTGGAACGGCACGGCTCCTGTATCGCCGGTTGAACTGACGATAGGCGGCACATGTACCAATACCATCAAACGTACGGATGCTTTACACTCTATCAACAAAGTCATTACCTATACCTCGTCTGACCCGAACATTGCCACTGTGGATGCGACTACAGGCCAAGTGACGGCAGTAGGTAGTGGTACGGCTACTATCACGGCTAAACTGGAAGATGTCGGTTGCTTCGATGGCGATTCAATCAGTTATCAGGTTAAGGTTAAGGGTTGCTCCGAGTTCACTTGGTCAATAGATGAAGAACCCGGTTTGAGTAAATTGATGTACCCGGGTGGCTGGTATATAATCCACTGCACCAACGAAGACGGTGCCCCTGACATTACCGTATCGGGTACAGGCATTACCAGCGAGACACCCACCAAGAGTGGCAATACCACTTCGGTAAAGGTGATTGTTACCGGTAACGCCGTTGCCGGCAGCGAGATGACATTAAAAGCTTCGCTTAATGTAGGATTCACGTGCGAAAATGAACAAACGGTTACCATTAGCGAATGTACCGAGACCAGTGCCGAGAGCCGCAAGATAGAGTGGTTTAACTTCAATGGTTCTACCCCCTTCCCACAATACTGGATTCATGGCGGCGCATCGGTCTTCCTGCGTGACAACAACGGCAAACTGGAAGCCGACATAGAGCATAGTGATGGTAACGACCAGTGGTATATTATCTACACCAGCGAGATGTGCCAAGGACAAAAAGTATTCTACCTGCAAAACGTGCAAACGATGCGCTATGTCTATCGTGGCTCGGTTCACGGTAACCAAGGTGGCGACTGGGAATATGCAGAAGCATTGCTAAGCGAAAACAACTTGCAAACCAATGACTTCAAATGGGTACTATATGCCCACGGCAATGACACCGCTATTGTGAACATAGATGGCTTTACAGGCAGCAACCTGACTAATGGCGCCTACGTGTTGCACGTACGTAACTGGGAAGCACCCGGGCTGTTCAGCAACCCCAATATACCTTCACCACGTATGGTATGCGGTAAGATGGCAGACCAAGGCGGTAGCCCTGCTTTCTACTTCAAGGGCTACACCACTACAAAACCGATTACCCAATTCCAAACCGCAGTGGCTTGGCAAGGTACGGCTCCTGCTGACACGATTACCAGTCAGCAGGGCAATCAGTTCGGTTATACTATTTCGCGTACAGATCAACTGCACTCCATCAATGCCGCTATCACCTATCGCTCCACGAATACCAACATAGCCACCGTAGATGCTGCTACGGGACAGGTAACTGTGGTTGCTGCCGACGGCGAATGTGACATAGAGGCCATTTTGGAAAGTGTAGGTTGCTTCAATGGCGACACCTTACGTTATCACGTACGCCTGTACGACTGCACGCGCGATATAACGACGCACAAAGACTATCTACTGCCCAAACAACCTAAAGCAGACGACTGCTCCTATATCGTAAAATGGGACTGCGCTACAGGCACTTGGGCAACCGAGAACGATATGGAATGGGGTGAGACCTTTGTCTTTGCTATCAACCTTGCCGGTACACCACTAGGCGACTGGGTAATGCAAGGTAGCGGACGTGCCGGCGTGGTGCGCTCGGTGGCGTTTGACCGCTTCCAAGGCAAGCATAACCCTGACGTAGATAATATAGGTCAGCAACTCAATTTGGACGCTTCCCGTCTATGGCATATACGCGACACTATCTTCGGTGCTACATTCAACTTCAGCCAAATACCGTTCAACGACAACCCATCGCACTTCTACACCCCTGCTATGGATGAGCAGACCGAGATTTCGGCTCGCTTGTTCGGTTTTGAGACGGCTGTAGGTGAAGCGTGTGACAAGACCTTTGCTGCCCCTGCCGGTAAGTGGTGGGAGTGGAGCAATGCCGGCACCACGCAAAACCAGTGGAAGGGTCAGTGGTTAGAAAATAGTTACGTAAGCGGTAACGATATGTACCTATTCCGCTTTGCCCCCTATACAGGCAAGTCTGACCCCGAGATAAAAGCCGCTGACGACGATTCACGCGACCAGTGGTACGACAACCACTACTTCGACCGCAAGGGCTATCATTCGCCTTGCCCACAAGAGTGGCCTATCGACCAAACACTCAGTTTAGACAAAACGACCATCTGCGACAAAGATGGCGAAACGGCTACACTGACGATGGCTGCTTCGGAGACAACATGCTCCTATGTACTTTATAAAGACGGTACGGCTGTTGGCGGTAGCGAGCAAGTTGGTACAGGCAGCGCACTGACGTGGACAATAGAGGCAGCAGGCACGTATAGCGTGCAAGCCCTCTCGTCTGTAGAAGGGCACGACGCTATGATGGGCCAGTGCAATAACACCGGTTCGCAAGTCGTAACCGTTCATTGCGATGAACCCCTGCCCACCTACCTCAAATTTGACGATAACAACGGCACACATGTGTGGTCCGATGTCAAGAACTGGTGGCCGGAGTACAATCGTCTGCCCAACGAGACAGATAGTGCTGTAATTGCTGCTCCTTGTCAGGTAGATATTCAGAATGCACGCACCTACTACCTTACGTTCACCGTTGCTTCCGGGTATGATGTGACCGTACTGCCCACAGGCGGTTTGACTATCGTAGGTGAGATAACCAATGCCAAACAAGGTGACATACTGATTAAGTCCGACAAGACGGGTAATGGTAGTTTTGTATATAAGAACCCGACCACACCTTATCCTGCCAAGGTGGAGTTCTACAGTCCTGCCAAAGACGGTCAAACCGATGCTCCTACGTGGCAGTATGTGGGTCAGCCGTTGGCTACATCGTTGGCTTACGGCAGCACTTATACACAGCCCGGAACACAAATCTATATTTGGGACACGCAGTCTGACCATTCAATGGGTGGCTTGTGGTATAAGGTGGCTACGTCGTATGCTTTTGACCCCTTCAAGGGCTTCTGCCTGACGCAACAGCAACCGACCACCTACACCTATACAGGTACCTTAAATGCTGCCGAGAGCAAGCCGCTGACTGTGCCTTATTTGGCTGCAGAAGATTATCCGTCGTTCTACCTGCTGAGTAACTCGTGGACAGCACCTATCCGTATTGCGGACATGGCAACCGAAGACTTTGACGGCGTAGATGCCACTATTTATATCATGAATACAGGTACTTACGAACAGGCCAAAGCACAACAAGGTGCCGTATCTACTATCGGTCAAGCCAAGCAAAAAGGGCAATACAATGCCATTCCTGTACACGCTTCGTCCTACCTGTCAGATGCGCTGAAAGTGATTCCTTCCATGCAGGGCTTCTTTGTACATCACGACCCTGCTTCACAGGCAGCAGGTTCTGTTACGCTGAATTATGCTGCGTCCGTATATAGCGACAACTTCAGCTTGAGCAACGAATCTGCCCGCACACCTCAACGCAAGTTGGGCCGTGCTGCCGATATTGAGGCCATGCACCTGACGGTGGAGAATGTTTATTGGGGCGATGCCGTTGATTTGCTGCAAGGCGAACTCTTTACCGAGAACTTTGATAACGGTTGGGACGGTCGCAAGATGAAAGGACAAAACACGCCTATCAACCTGAGCGTACAAACGGCAGGTGGCGAGATGTCGGTTGCTGCACTGAGTGATTGGACTTGGGTGCCTTTGACCTTCGGTGGTATTCGTGGACTGGACTTCACGTTCACAGCCACTATGAACCACGACACCGACCTGTATCTCTACGACCAAGCCACCAATACCTACACGGCTCTGACGGACGGTGCCACCTACACCTTCACCGCCAACAGCAACGTAGAGAATAGCCGCTTCTATATCTGCAAAGGTTGGCAGAAAGCACCGGAGGGGACCAATGACATAGATGGCAAGTATATCATCAACGGCCACCTAATCATTATCCGAAACGGTGTGATGCATACGGCTTTGGGTATGCAACTCCGATAAAGAAGTGTGAAATAAGTGAAAAAGAAATCCTCCGTTAGTGGAGGATTTCTTTTTGTATCTCATTAGTACCGTCGTTGTAGAACGTTTGAATAACTTGGAAGCCGGCACCGATAGGATAAACGCGCCGCTCAAGCACTTGCCGTTGTGGAGCAGATTGTGCAACAGCAGCAGGAATATCTGTTATCTTTGTAGGACAGGTGTATTTCTCTGTACCGTCCTTGCAAACCATTGTAGCATAAACCTCTTTGCTCAGTTGCTCTGCCGAGAAACGGCAATACTGCGCCGTGGCACCTTGGACGGGTTCGCCATCTACGTACCACTGGTAAGAAACATACGGATTGGCGTTGTCGGTATTGGGTACGAAAACGACATCGCTCCATTTGCGGTACATATCTTCACCATAGCAGTGGCACTTCTCACCCACATAGGTATAAATATCGGTCTTTGTCACTTGGTTGGTCAGTATCGTTACCTGCTGGAAGACGATATCGTCCAAGCAGAAGTCGTTACCTTGGGATTCCGTACTGGAGTCATATACGCCTATCTGCACCCACGAGGCATCGACGGGAGCCACCCAACTGGCGGATACTTGCACCCAACTGGTGCCGGTGGTATAGGTGGTGGTGTAAGAAGGACCTAAGTTGACTTCGGGTTGCAGCACGCCTTCGGCATTTTTCCAACAAATCTTGAATTGCAGTACGGCGGGCTTGTTGAAATACTGCTCCGGATTGGGACAAGCCACCCAAAAAGAGAACGCATAGGACGAGTCCTTAACAAGTGTCAGGTTGGGGTTAAGATCGGTGTTGGTTCGCCAAGCATAACCACCCTGCCCTGCATCAAATAGGGCATATTTAGACCCACTATGAGGACTGATATGCTGGAAATCACGCCAGAAACCTTGTGCATTAGAGGTAATAGTGTATAAGTTATTGGCATTCTCGTGCCCGTCCAAATAGAAGGTCCCTGTTTGATTGTCTTGGAAATACTGATAACTGCTGGTAAAACCGCTGTTGCCGTTTTCAAATCCACCATTGGTCATCAAGTCGTGCGACACGTCAATCGTGGTCTTGTAGGTCTCTACACGATAGGTATGTGTACCTGATTGGCGGTCAAGGGTGATGCTCTTTTGGGTATAGGGGAGTTTCGTATCTCCCTCGTACCACACGTAGTAATCACCGTCCGTTGTGGCAGTCATCGTCACTTGTCCCTCTTCGTCGGTACACTGTGTGCCTAAATTGTGGTTTTCCGTAGTGCCTTCACCGGCAGCTATCAGTCCACCGGCGAACAGCAATGTAGGAAGAATGGTTAGTATCTTTTTCATTGTTACTCCTTTCTTAATTATTCTGTTACAGGGATTATCTCAACACGACGGTCAAGCGATATATTGTGGTGTCCGTCTTCTGCTTGCTCCTCTGTAGCTATATACTCATATTGCGAACTAAAGCCCTTAACGGTGATTTGCTCAGCCGGAACACCCTTTTCTAACAGCAGGTCTGCCACGGCTTGCGCACGTTTCTCACTCAACATTTGGTTGTGGTCGGCATTACCTTCCGCTGAAGCGTGACCATTGACTAAGATTTTCTGTTCGGGGTTCTCCTTCAGCACATCTGCTATGCGGTCGATGATGTCTGCCGGCTCCAGTTTGGGCTCAGCTTTGTCCAAGTCAAACCAAATAACGGCCTTGTTCATCATGCGCACAATCTTCTTGGCAGCTTGTGGTTTGAAGGTAGTATCCGTACGTTGTGCGAGCGTGAAGGTAGTGTCGCACACCTGAATGCGCTCGTACTCCTTTGGAGCAGGTTTGGCTTTCTCTTTGTGGTGCCACTGTACGCCCACTTTGACACCAATTTGCCACGGACGCAATGCCTCAGAAGCAGCCACCATACCCGGGTACTCTGCCATGAACTCGTGCTGACGGTAACTCTTGTCCTCCGGGAAGTTGGGTTGTTTCCACCCCATCGGTTGTTGGTCGCCATCTTTGATGTCATTCAGGCAGTAGTCAAAGTATGCACCCACCAATACATCTATCTGCTCCGCCACGGGGATAGCCACACCGAGGTCAGCCATCACCGAAGCAGCCACCATCTTGGATTTGAGTTGTTTACCCAGCGTAAAGGCATCGGTGGTTTCGGTATAGAAATCGCGGTCGTTACCTAAATTGCCCAAGTCCTCCTGCATAGTCATACCCCATTTCTCATAGAAACCGGTGTGCTTGACCTCACCTTTGCCCAGTTGTTGCGTCGCAAAAACAGGTATGCCTACTTTCACGCCGGCACCGGCATAAAGGCGCAGGTTATTGTCATTTAGCGGATACTGGCACTGTACACCAATAGGGATATTGACCATACCCATGAGTTGCTTTTCGGTCCAATCTTTGGCCTCGGCACGGTGAATGTATTTCTCGCCCTCCGAGTCGGATTGGTCGGTCCACTCATATACGTGGTTCATCACGCCCTTGCTGGAATAGAAGTCAAAGCCAACGCCGGCGGTTACGCCCCAGTTCTCGTGGAAGTAGTAGGCATATTGCAGTTGTGCCAAAGCACCTACCAGCCCTTTGTCCTTCATACCTTCCGGCTCTTTGTAACCGACTTGGCTATAACCGGCACCTAAGAACGCTTGTAAATAGTGTCCTTTACTGGTGGGTGTGGGCTCTTCCACAACGGCTTGCGGCAGTTCCTTGGTAACGGTCTTGCACGCTACGGAATAGGTAGTGTCTTGCCAAATACGCACGGTCTTGATACTATCGTCCTGTATCTCGCTGGGAGTAGTGGCCTTGACTTCATAGGTGGTAGGCGGTGCGGGCTTAAGAGCAATCGTAATCACACCTTTTTTAGAGGTGATGTCGTAACGATTCTTCTCAAGCACTTTCTTGAGCACCGTTTTGGCAGGTGTTTCTTTGAAAGTGGCCGTCACGCGTGCATTAAGGTCCATGTCCTCACGCACGTATGCCAATTTGTAACCTGTCTTCTGCTCAAGGTCATTTAGCACTTGCTCCAACGAAGCATTGTGGTACTTTTTAGTGAGTGGGTGGTACTTACTGGACTTAGATGCACCAAATGTGGGCACAGCTAGTGTTAATGCCACCACAAAAACGCATAAAGATACGATTCTATTCATAGTTTATATAAATTAACGCGCGAAGATACAATTTTTTTTGCAAATACGCAAATATTTAAGAAACTTTTTATGTAATAAAAAGAATTTTACGATTTATCGTGAAAAAAAGTGTACCTTTGTACCGAATTTAACGTCTTCAGTATGCCTCACCAGACGCAAGCCATCGTATTAACATTACGTGCCAAGGGCGATAATTCGTCCCTAATGGATGTTTACACGCGCGAATCCGGTCGTGCGACTTATCTCGTGTATGGTCAGCGTTGGAAGAGTACCTTGCAGCCGATGAGTGTGGTATCTATGACGGTGCAGCAACAGCCCAACCGCGAAATAGGAACATTGGTGAGTGCCGAACGTGTATTCGTTCCGCAAAAGCAAGATGTGAAGCATCACTGTATGTACCTGTTTATGGCAGAGGCACTGGAGAAGAGTTTGCGTCACCCCTTGGCTGACGATGCGCTCTATGACTGGCTGATAGAGGAAATAAAAAAACTCGACCTGACGGACGAGTTACAAGCATTTCCTTCAAGTTTTATGACCCGGCTTAGCGAATTATTGGGCTACGGTGGCGCTATCTTGGACGAGTGGCGCTATCTGAAGAGTTTGGACATAATCCAAACTATCTATTGAATAGGTCTGCACGCGCAAGGTGTCTTGTGTTATTTCCACCAATTCATACAATCTGCTTTCTTCGGCAGGTGTCTGTTCCCAGCCCTCCTTTTGTTTATAGAGCTTGCGCGAACTATTGGTATTGATGAAGTGTCCCCGTTGCACAAAACCGTGGTCGTGTCCGGCGAAGACTAAATCGGCTTCTTTGAGTACCGAATGAAACGTTAGCCACAGTCCGGCATTGAAGCGACCTTTCCCCGACGAATACAAGGGATGGTGCATGATGACGATGGTAAATCGGTCACCGGCTGTGCGTAAAGTGCGTTTGAGCCATGTGTTGGTAATGGTGTAGTCCGATAAGCGTTGCAGACCGGTGGTGTTGATAGCTATCAGCCGCAATTGCGGAAAATCGACATAATAGGTGGAACCGCTGAAGCGCTGCGGACCATTGTCGGGGTGGTGGAAGATAGTCAGCCAGCTATCCGGCAGTGTGCGCACCACTCCTTTTATATACTCGTGATTACCCGGGCAGCACATCACGGGCAGCGTGTCCATGCCGGTTCCGGCTATCTGGTGATAGAGCAGTTGGGCATAGTAGAAATAGCAACGTTCCATCCAATCCCCCACTTGCGCGTAGCAATCTACGCTGTCGTGCCGTGCTATGATAGATGCATAGTCAGCGCTGTCCAACTGGTTATGCACATCACCCAGCACGACCATACGCAATACCTGTGGTTCAACCGTATCTTGCCAGCCCTGCTCTGTACGCACAAATCCGGGCACGCTATCGTCCCCAAAGCAGTGGAAAGGGGCGGTCAGGGTATCGCCCACGTAGGTTGGTTCGGCAGGCATACCGAACCATGCATGCCAGCGGAAGAAGCACAAGACGGCTCCTCCCGCTAACAACATGATACCTATTATCCACTTAACAACCTTCATTTAGAAGGGCAGGTCTGTACCTTCGTCGCTACCTGCGGCAGCGTCAAAACTCTCTACATTAGCAGCCGGAGCAGCCATTGGAGCGGCAGCGGCAGCAGGTTGAGCAGGAGCAGGTGCTGCAGGAGCAGCGGTGTTGTCCACTACACCCTGTTGAACACGCCAAGCACGAATGCTGGTGTACCAACGACCGTTGACTTCACGGCTCTCGATGTCGAAACTAACGGTAACGACGTCATCGACGTTGCAGGGATTGTTTTTGATACGGTCTTCGCCAAACACTTCGAAGCACACCTTACGAGGGTATTGCTCTTGTGTTTCCAAGACGTACGATTGAATTTTCCAAGGGTTGCCTGTGCGGGCACTAACGCCTTCCTGAACGGGAAGGACTTGAATAATTTTACCTACGATATCCATTTTATTCTCCTTTTATGGCAGCTACGCCGGGTAATACTTTACCTTCAATGGCTTCCAAGAGGGCACCACCGCCGGTGGAAATATAGCTGACTTGGTCAGCGAAACCGAATTTATTGATGCAAGCAACGCTGTCGCCACCACCGATAAGGGAGTAAGCACCTTCTTTAGTAGCTTTGGCGATGGCCTCTGCGATGGCGCGACTGCCACCGGTGAAGTTGTCGAACTCAAACACGCCGGCAGGACCGTTCCACAGAATAGTCTTGGCGCCGTCGATGGCTTGTGCAAACAGTTCACGGCTCTTAGGTCCGGCGTCCATGCCCTCAAAACCTGCAGGAATAGCATTGCTGGGGCAGATCTGTTGGTTAGCGTCGTTGCTGAAGCTGTCGCCGCATACGCTATCTACACCTAACACGAGGTTAACGCCTTTGGCTTTGGCCTGTTGAATGATGTCCAGAGCCAAGTCGAGTTTATCGTCCTCGCAGATGGAGTTACCGATTTGACCACCTTGCGCTTTGGCAAAGGTATAGGTCATACCACCGCACAGAATGAGGTTATCCACCTTATTCATCAAGTTCTCGATGATACCTATTTTGGTCGAAACTTTCGAGCCACCCATGATAGCGGTGAAGGGGTGCTTGATGTTTTTGAGGATATTATCTACTGCCTCGCACTCTTTTTCCATGAGGAAACCGAGCATCTTGTTGTCTGCATCGAAATAGTCCGCAATGACAGCAGTGGAAGCGTGTTTGCGGTGAGCAGTACCGAAGGCATCGTTTACATAGCAGTCAGCATAACTTGCCAAAGTCTTGGCGAACTCTTTTTGAGCAGCTTTCATAGCTTTTTTGGCTTCCTCGTAAGCAGGGTCTTCTTTCTCGATACCTACGGGTTTACCTTCCTCTTCGCCGTAGAAGCGGAGGTTTTCGAGCATCAATACCTCACCGGCTTTGAGGGCAGCGGCTTGTGCTTGTGCTTTGGCGCAATCCTCAGCGAACTGCACTTTGGTGCCAAGAGCAGCCGAAACGGCATCAACTATTTGGCTCAAGCTGTATTTAGCAGCGGGTTTGCCTTTGGGTTTACCCATGTGGGACATGATGATGAGAGCGCCACCGTTGTTCAAGATGTGTTTTAAGGTGGGCAGTGCGCCACGAATACGGGTGTCGTCAGTGATGTTACCGTTTTCGTCCAAGGGTACATTGAAATCGACCCTTACGATTGCCTTTTTACCGGCAAAGTTGTAATTAGCAATAGTCATAGTACGTATATTTTAATTTGGTTATTTTTATGCACGTTGCAATCGACTGCAAAGATACAAAGAATTTTTGGAATACGCAATACCGAAGGGCACAAAATAGATATTTTAATCTATGTATAGGCGGTTTTTTGTATAGTCAAGGGGTGTCATCACCCCCTCATCGTTCGTCTATCTCGAGACCAACGATATACGAACGATGAACGAACGATGAACGGAGGGTGGATTTTGGGGTGTTTATGGGCACCGCAAAAAACCAAAACCGCCACCCTTGCGGATAGCGGTTTTTGGTGTGGATAAGTGCTTACTAAATGTAACGCACACTAATTTTTCTCATAGGAGCGCTTGTCGGTTCTACCATAGAGGGAGAACCATACAGTGTTTGCGGTGTCATGACTTGCTCTTGGGGAGCAAAGGTCATTACCTCACTTTGAGGTGTTATATAATACTTTTTCATAATTGACAGTTGATGGTTGATAATTGATATTTTTTATAGACCAAGGACATTATACATTTTGCCATTTTTGATAATACGAAGGGCATTATGCAGAATTATCTTTTGCACGTCTTCGCCATTGGCTTTCAGTTGCTGATTGCCGGTAGGCATTTGGCGTTCGGCAGCTTGCAGCAGCAAACTATAATTGCTGCTGGTGCCTTTGGCAAGCGATAAGGTGTAGTCACCTTGTGTCAAGTCCCAAACCACCTGATTACCGTCCATCACGAATACGCTTTGGTTCTCGCACGCACGCTTGATAGACAAGGTATATTCTCCTGCTTTGGGAGTTGTGATAGTCAATGGGAAGACGGCTTCGTTATTGTCGTCCAGTACAAACTCGGCATCGCACAAACTCATACCGTAACCGTTGATAGCCACTTGAGCAACTTTGGCGGTTCCTAATGTCATCTTGGTCAAGTCGTGTCCAATCTCATAGGTAGCACTTGCCTCTTCGCTGGCACTCAGGAAAATACGGTCTTGTTTCATGCCGTCCAATTCCAAGTCGATAGTGAACTCGTCTCCTGCTGTTGCAGCAGCCAACATACGGGCAGGTGCTTTTGATACTTCAGCCACACTGGTAGTCATTGTCTTATCACCATTTGACTGGACGAAGAAAGGTGTACCTACTACGTGACTCTCATCGAGAAGACCAACCTTAAAGGCATCATTTGTGTGATTGTAGGTCTGCATTTTGGTAATGCCGTTAATAGCAGCCGTAGCGTGATAGAGGTTCGGATTACCTACACCGTTCCAGCCGGCATTGCCGTCTTCAGCAGAAGCATACTCATAAACATTCATTGAGGTAGCCGCAGCAAGGTCGGTGCCCTTGGTCATCATGAAGCGCATCGTGTTGTAGTCGGTATCGCCAAGGGTGATGACGTAGAACTGACCGGCATTGAGTTTTCCTCCTTTCTTTTGAACCTTAATCCAACCGTATTTACCCTGTGCGCGTACATCGCCTTGGTACTGCATAATCGCATAATCAGTTTCGTTCTTCAATTTCTTCTCGCCCCAATATACACCATTGATAGCATCAACCGTGAACGGAACGGTAAAGGCGTACCAGCCCTCGGTAACTTGTTCAGAAGCAAAAGTAACATCGCAATATGCATTTCCCGTAACCGTTAACAGATTAGCACCTTTCAGTTGTCCGGATTGTTGTGCAGATTGTTGTGCAGATTGGTCTGCTTCGATGATGAAGTCCTTTGCCGTCATGGCACTTGCCAAAGTCAAGTCGCCTGTATTGGTAATTGTCAGGTTGCCAATCTTATTGCCTTTGGCATCAATGGTGAGTTTCTTCTCAATGGTGATATTATCCGTAAAGTCACAAGGCAGTGTCAATGTTTCCTCGGCAGCATCTACCAAGTCTTGCAAGGTAGTGTTATACACTTGAATGTTATAGGTAACTTTTGCCTCTTTGTAGCAACCTATACCGGCTTGCGTAGCAGTAATGGTAACGGTCTTAACGCCCGATGTCAAGGTAGCCGTTACTTCACCCGTATTAGCATCTACGGTAGCCACGCTCTCGTCAGATGAACTATAAGTAATGGTAGAGACAGTAGTCACATTAGCAGTAGCCACATGAGTCATGGTTGAAGTCATCTGCATGTTAAGTGTTAAAGTAGCATCTGCTGCTATATTATCCCACGTTAATGCAGGTTGGATAAACTCTCCTTCTTGTGGACGGAAGACTTTGAAGTTATCGAAGTGGAGATTCAAATCTGTATGACGAATAACTACAGATGTAACACCTGCCAATGCGTCAGAAGAACCAAGTGTATATTTGTAAGTCACATTGGTTTTTCCGGATAGGGCAGCATCAAATTCTTTTACCAAAGCGCCGGCTGCGGTATAAATACGCACTTTAGATGTAGCACCTAACGCGCTGGACGAACTATTATGTACCTTAACGCTTATCGTATCACCCTCTTTTAATGCCTCGTTCAGATTGAGCGTAACGATATTGTCGGGGTCTAAGGCAGAACCTTCTGTTTTGGTATCTACTTTTGTCCAAACACGATCTGGATCTCCGGGACGTCCGCAAATTAATTTAGTTGGTTGGCAATTAGCATATTCTTCACTATTAGGTCTTAACCAGTTATCCGTTTGGATACAATAAGTATTTTTGAATTCGCTATCGTGGTTATCACCATAGGCTCCTGCATAACAACCAAGGTGAGTACCTTTGGAAGTAGTATCAAAGAACCATTTAAATTCATCACTTGTTTGTTGTTGAGCAACAACCTCAGCATTGTAGTTACCCCAACTACCATCTTTTTTCGATGCATCTGTTCCTCTGCGTATATAATTACCGGTTTTTACATTCTTCAGATAGAACAAATCATATCCTTTGAATGTTTCACCTGTTGCAATCGGATACCACAAGTCGCTACCATCAGTTGCTTCAAGTGTGCCGACTACATACCCGGAACCATCATCTGCCATAAACGGCTTTTGACCTCTCAAGTAAGAATTGTTGTCATTGTAGAATTTAACTTTGATAGTCGGTACCTCAGCATTCAGTTTGCTATATGAGATAGTACCACCATCGGCAGTATTGGTGGCATCTATTTCGTTGGTCATCGTGAATTCATACAAGTCACGACCGTCGGGATAGCAGCCAACAACAGCGTATAGCTGTTCTTTTACTCCGGCAGCACAAGTGGTGCTGGCAGCGGTAGTAGCACGCAGCGTTGCAGAAGTTGCATTGCCTGCAAATTCCAGCGTAGCAGTAGCAGAACCTACACCGGGAACAACGTCCTTCAGTGTAACGCCTGTACTACCATTCAGCAATTCCAAACTAATGGCTTGGTCGCTATTAGAAGTAACCGAAATGGCATGTTTAGAACCTTGGTAAATAGCCTCCGGCACGGTGAAAGTAAAGGTCGGAACGGTCAGGTTAGTAATAATCTCTACCTCATACGAAGCATGTCCGGCATTGAAGCAGTCGGTTTGAGCAGTTGAGGCGGTAATAGTTACCGTACCTACTGCCTTAGGAGTTACTGTACCATCAGCAGCCACCGTAGCGATACCCTCGTTAGAGGACGAATAAGTTACATCACTTACGATAGAAGGAGTAGCAGTAATCTTAAATGTACCTTCCTCATATACTTTTTGCAGATTAGTTACATCTTCGCTCCACGTGAAGGTCGGCGTTGGGAAGGTAGAAGGATCTACAGGACGCATCAACTTAATCGTGCTGAAGCAGATATCCGTGTTGGACGGACGTACAGATACGTTCGCTCCGATAAGTTTACTTTCGGCAGGTATAGTATAAGTCAATTCGGCAGTTGTAGAAGCAGCCACTTCGTCTGTGAAGGTATAAGCCACATCGTTACCGGCTAAGAGTTGTATATTAGCAGCACTTGCCTTCGCGCCCGCGTTATATATATACAAGGTCACCTTATCGCCTTCTGCCAATGTCTCACTATTACCAAGAGCGGTAATAATCTTTGATGTGTTATTGGCGAAACGGTAGTAAGTCTTGCCATTTACTTCAAAAGAAGCTTGTTTATATTCAGGGTTGGTTACAGACTGCTCAACTTGCACGGCGTCTATTAGTTTTGTCCACACATTACCACTGGGGTCAGGGACGTTACTACATATTAATTCTGGTTGAGGGTGAGCACTAAATGTTTGACCAGCACCATCAATGTTGCAGATGTTAACCATGAATGATTTTTTCAAATCGTTCCCCATACCCTCTTGGCAAACGAGGTGTTGAGATTTGGTGTCATCATAAAACCAATTACAATTGTTGCCACTTGGTGTTTCAATAGCAGTAGTTACATAATATCCCCAATCTCCTCCACCATACATACCATTACCGCGACAGAGATATTGACCAGTAGCGACATTCATAAATCTATAGGTCGTATATGTCTTGTTTACCCAATTGGGTTTGACACTACCTACTGGTATTTCATACCACTTACTAGTTTCTCCGTCGTTTTTAATGATTTGGGCTTGGTATTGTTCGTTTACTTTGGTTACATGAGCATACCAACTATTATTAAATTTTAGTTTTACAATACGGCAAGTTGCAGGAATACCCGTATTGTCAAACATGGCATCGTAGGATACTTTACCGCCATCAACATCTATATCGGTTTGGGCTGTGCGGTCTGACATTACGAACTCGTACATCTTCACATCTTCACGTGAGCAGGTGGCAACAGTCATATTCTGTACATTGGCAGCCACATCATAATCGTCCGTTTCGGTGGTACTTGCCGTTAAGGTGAAACTACCTGTTGCATCAGCAGGGATAGACAATATATAAGATACTTTCTTACCACTTACGACCTCATTGGAAAGTGTACCAACACCGCTGATAGCCAAAGTCGGCAACATAGAGTTGGCTTCTACCGAAATCTGATACATAGCACCCGGATAAACGGTAGTATTAAAATCAGAACCGTCCATTACCCAAGTAAAGGTTGGTTTTGCCTTACCCGAAGAAACGGTAATAGCGCATGTAGCCGTTTTAGTATTACCTTCTTTGTCGGTAGCCGAATAAGTAATAGTAGCCGTACCAACAGCAACGGCAGTCACTGTGCCATTTTCCACAGAGGCAATTTCTGGATGATCGCTTGACCATTGTGAGGTTTGTATGCCTGCATAAGTAGGATTATGAGTTGTAGTAAGAGTTACTTGTTCGTTCTTCTTCAACTCGACTTCCGATTTATTGAGCGAAACGCCGGTCAACGGATATTCTTTCCAAGTGGCTTTCAACTCAAATGATTCAGTCACACCGGCATTGAAATCGTAGTTCACACCATTTTTCTGCCAAGCCACAAAGATACGCTCACTCTTGGTCGGGTCAGCAGGTTCGGTCACCTTACTACCTTTGTCAATAGTTTGTTTTTCCGGAGCAGTCGAACCGCCATCGGTATTAAATGTAACCTCAAATTGTTGTATCCACTTGGCATAGAACGTCTTGGCAGATGTGATGGTAACGGTAGTTACATCCACCACGTTGCCCCCGTCTGTCTCGCTCCAACCAAGGAATCTGTAACCAGTCTTGGAGGGGTCTGTGGGCTTGGTAGGATGCTCGCCACTATATACCTGTTGTGAAGATAATTGGGTGTTGCCATCGTTAAATGCCACCGTGAATTGCTCAATAGGAGTGATGGTGACGGTTACTTTGCGTTCTGCATTGCTGGCAGACGTTCCCAAACGCCAAATATCAAAGGTGATATCGCTCTTTTGAGTCAGTTCAAAAGTCATGCGGTTACTGCCTGACTCTTTCCAGTCGGTCTGCAACGAGCAATTGGAACCATCGCTATCAAATTGCGGTTTATTGATACGGGGATTACCAGTATTCCACCCACCACTCACAATTTCAAAACGGGTCAAATAATGTCCATTGTTGTTATGGATTTTTGTTTCATCATCAGTAGCCGGATCCAATTGGATAGTTACTGTTTGGTGCAAGCCGTCTTGACTGAGAGTAAATTTTTTATCCGTAGGATTTGCCCATCCGTCAAAATAATTCTTCTGCGTGCAAGTGAAGTCACCGGTCAGCCACCACTCTTTATATGAGTCTCCCGACCAAGGTTGGAGAGTTGGGTCAGGTTCCGGCTCGGTAGAAGGAGTAATGGTAATTGTTACACGGCGGTCTGCATCACCTGTACCACTACGCCAAATATCAAAGGTTATGTCACTCTTTTGGGTAAGTTCAACAACCATTCGAGTACTGCTGGCATATGGTGATTTCCAATCCTCCATAAGCACACAATTAGAACCAGCAGCATCAAAATGAGGTTTGTTGATACGAGGATCATTCCAATCTCCCTTTACTATCTCAAAGCGAGTAAGTTTATGACCATTTTGATTTGAGAATATTTGAGAATTATTAGGATCAAGGTTCTTGATAGTAACCTGTTTGTGATATGCATCAACATCTGTAAATGTATAACTTGTCGGATTATCCCATCGATCAAACTCTCCCGGTTTGGTAAAGTCACCGGTCAGATACCATGTTTGATAGGTGTCACTTGACCAAGGTAATGGTTCGGTATAAGTGCCCCACTCCCAGGTGTTTCCGTTAATGAGATAGTTCTTGCCATCTGTTGGAATATCACCTTGTTGGGTTTCGTTATGTCCTTTACCACCAGTCTCTAATTGTTTAACTTTCACTTTTGCCCAAACCGTACCGGCATATTCAGCAGGCACCACAAATTTCAGCATAGCAGGGTCTGTATTCGGAATTTTTTCTGCCGAAAGGGCTTTATTAAGGAAGCTGCCATTAGCATCGTATAAGTTGAAGTCACAGCGATCATATTTCATAAAGTCATGGCTCTGACCGTCTTTAGCAATGGTATTTTGTTTCATATAGAACACCTCACCGCCTTTGAAAGTCTTGGTAGTAGGTTCATCGCCGCCACCTTGTTCGGTATAAGTGCCCCATTCCAGATGGTTCTTAGTTGTTCCACTTGCTTTCACATAATTATTTGTAGGGTAGTTGAAAACATCTTTGTAGGTACTTGAATAATCACCACTTCCATCTTCATTTATTCGTTTGGCTTTAACTTTGTCGGCAGTCTTGCCTCTCCAATCCGAAGGAACTGCAAACTTAATGATCTTATTGTCATCTATCAGGGTTCCTCTAACTCCGCCAATAAACTCACTACCATTGTAAAAGTTAAAATCACATCTTGGATTATCTCCACCAAGGAATTGTGTATTATTGCCGTTCTCATCGGTAATAACACGATCCATATAAAAGACCTCATTCCCTTGGAAGGTGTATCCCCACGCATTAGTGCTCACCATCAGAGTGAAGGTAAGGAGAAGAAAAGCGTACCTCAACGTGTGCTGCACGGCATATTCGACCGTCGGTCGACCGTCGGTAAGACCACGGCAGCACTCGCTGTCGATTCGCTGTCGGTTCGCCGTCGGCTCGCCGTCGGTAAACACCCGTAAAAAACCGTGCGAATTACAGGGGGGGGTAGAAACCCGTCCGTTCGCAACAAAATGCGTTAAACGCGATAAAAAGTTGTTGTGCGTCATAATAATAGATTTTTAGTTAATATTTTGTTATTAATATAAAAACTAACCTTTGCGAGTGCAAAGGTACAATTTTTTACGCACATACGCAATAGGTGCGCGGGTACAATATAGAAAAAAGTAACGTGCCGATATTGATTATCAGCACGTTACAAAGATACGAATATAGACGGTTTGACGGTTGACAGTTGACAATGCACAATGCACGGTGAGGGGTTAGCGGTTGGCGCGTTTGCGCTCGAGTTCGTCCAAGATAATCTTGCGCAAGCGCATAGATTTGGGCGTAACCTCCACATATTCATCTTCCTTGATATACTCCAATGCCTCCTCCAAGGAGAACTTGACAGCCGGCGCCAAGACGGCCTTATCGTCCGCCGACTTGGAACGCATATTGGTGAGGTTCTTCGCCTTGATGACATTGATAACGATGTCCCCCTCCTTGGCATTCTCGCCTACCACCTGACCGGCATAGACTTCCTCCTGCGGGTCAATGAAGAAACGTCCGCGGTCCTGCAACTTATCCAAGGCATACGCCGATGCGGTACCTGTTTCCATAGCAATGAGCGAGCCGTTGATACGCTTCTCGATGTCCCCCTTGTAGGGCTCAAAGTCGAGGAAACGGTGCGCCATAATCGCCTCACCGGCACTGACGTTCATAACGAACGTACGCATACCGATGATGCCCCGGCTGGGAATAGTGAACTCGAGTTGGACACGGTCGTTGACCATCTCCATCTTGGTCATCTCGCCCTTGCGGACAGTGACATATTCGATAATCTTGCCGGAACACTCCTCGGGTGTATTGACGGTAAGTTGCTCAATCGGTTCGCACTTGACGCCATCAATCTCCTTGATGATGACCTGCGGCTGTCCGACCTGCAGTTCGTAGCCCTCACGGCGCATGGTCTCAATGAGGACGCTGAGGTGCAGCACGCCACGTCCATAAACACGCCACGACGAATCAGAAGCACTGGGTTCGACACGCAGGGCGAGGTTCTTCTCCAACTCCTTCATCAGGCGGTCGTGTATATGTCTTGAGGTGACGAATTTACCGTCCTGCCCAAAGAAAGGACTATCGTTGATGGTGAAAGTCATCGACATAGTGGGCTCGTCAATGGCAATAGGTTTGAGCGGTTCGGGGTGCTCGATGTCGCAAATAGTGTCGCCAATCTCAAAGCCGTCAATACCAATCAGGGCACATATATCGCCGGAGGACATTTGGTCGGTCTTAGTATGTCCCATGCCCGAGAAGGTGTGCAGTTCCTTAATCTTGGTCTTGACCATAGTGCCGTCTTTTTTGGCAAGCATGACCTGCTGTCCGTCCTTGAGCGTGCCACGGTGTACACGTCCGACGGCAATACGCCCCACATAGGGGTTATAGTCCAACGATGTGATGAGCATCTGCGGCGTACCCTCCAGCACTTCGGGCGCGGGTATATACTCGATGATGGCGTCCATGAGTGCGGTGAGGTCGGTAGTGGGTTTGTGCCAGTCGGTGGACATCCAGCCGTTTTTGGCACTGCCATAGATGGTTTGGAAATCGAGTTGGTCGTCGGTAGCGTCGAGGTTGAGCATAAGGTCAAAAACGGCCTCCTGCACCTCGTCGGGACGGCAGTTGAGTTTATCAACCTTGTTGATGACGACAATGGGTTTGAGGTTCAGCTCAAGGGCTTTTTGCAGCACGAAACGGGTCTGCGGCATAGGTCCCTCGAAGGCGTCAACGAGCAGCAGTACGCCGTCCGCCATGTTGAGGACACGCTCTACCTCGCCACCGAAATCGGCGTGGCCCGGAGTGTCGATGATGTTGATTTTATAGCCCTTGTAATCAATCGCCACGTTCTTGGCGAGAATGGTGATGCCTCGTTCGCGCTCAAGGTCGTTGTTATCAAGTATTAACTCTTTGTTCTCAACGCCCTCTTGGCGTGACTCCTGTACGACCTTGGCGGTGTACAGCATCTTGTCAACCAAGGTAGTTTTTCCGTGGTCAACGTGCGCGATAATCGCTATGTTTCTAATCTTTTGCATACTGTGGAGATAGCGGGATTCGAACCCGCGTCCAAACAAGGAATCAATACGTTTTCTACATGCTTATCTTGGCCTTCGTTTTCGTCCGTTGGCAAGACCCAAGCCACCAACCACCGGCTTATCTGCTACGTTTTCGTCCCTCAGTCGCAGCCCTAAAGGACTATCTTCGCTATTTCCGCACCGCTAAACCCATTCAGCCGCGAAGCTTGGCTTGGAGCGATGTCCCGTCCCGATGCCTTGCATCAGGAAAAAGCGATCCTACTATACTTCAGATCAAGCAGCGAGAGCTACAGTATTGTTGCCAGTTAAACTGTTTAGACCCGATTAACGAGCGGTGTCCATACTCGGCATGCTTACATACCTATTCTACCTGCTGTCAAAACCAATTATCCCCTTTTTATAGTTTAGAGTTTAGAGTTTAGAGTTAATAGTATTCGTCTTCTTCGTCTTCATCGTCTTCCTCGACGACCAGTTGGGACTCGTCAATGACCTCAAACACCTGTTCGCCAATGCTCGTTACGGAAGCCGGAATGGTAACCGGCTGTAACTGTGTGCAGTTGCGAAATGCCTTATTGCCAATGGTTTGCAATCCGTCCGGCAAAGTGACCGTCTGTAGTGCGTTGCACTGCTCAAAGCCCGAATCGCCGATGGTCTTCAGTCCGGGAGTCAAGGTGAGCGAGGTGAGGTGGTAACACTCCTTAAACGCCTCTTTGCCAATCGTTTTGACAGACGAGGGTATAACCACCGAGACCAGTCCCCAGCACTCCTTGAAGGCATAGTCGGCAATAGCGACCACGGAGGAAGGTATATGACTGCCCTCACAGCCGGCGATGAGCACATTGGTATGCGAGTCGATGATAGCGTTGCAGTTATCACGCGAATCGTAATGCTTGTTGTCACCCGCTACGCGGACGTTGCATAACTTGGAACATGCCATGAAGAGGTGTTCGCCAATCGTTTTGACATTGGCAGGAATATCCATCGAGGTCATGGCACAGCCGCCAAAGCAGCCCGTTCCTAACTCCTTCAGTTGCTCGGGCAGGACGATGTTCGCCAGTTTTTCACAATTCCAAAAGGCATTTTCGCCAATGGTGGTGAGCGTAGAAGGGAGGTTAATCTCCCTCAACGATATACATTCCTCAAAGGCAGAGGACTCAATCTCCTCTATGCCCTCGGGCAAGTGAATCGACTGCAAGTCATAGCACTCCGCAAACGCCAAACGCCCGATGGCAGTGGTTTGGAACCGCATTCCGTAGTCGGTTAAGAAACCGGGCACATCGTATTTGACCACCGTGGGGTCTGCCTTGGAGAGTGTAGCCGTTCGGCGCGTGGTGTTAAGAACAAAGGTCATTCCCTCCACCGTAACGCTGTACGCGAACGCAGAAACAACGCACGCCCAAGCACAACAAAATATAAGACCAATCTTCTTCATGTGATGCGATTTAAGGAACCCTTAACAAAAAGCGTGCAAAGTTACACTTTTTTTTTAATATATGCAAGTTTTTGCACAAAAAAGCAGACCCGAAGGCCTGCTTTTTAGTATATTGCCAAATAGAAACGGCTTATAAACCAAGCATGTTAACCCAAGCTTTGCCGTCCCAAACTTTCATTTGACCGTTAACGATAATCTTATTCTGAGCAGCTTCAGCAGCAACTGTTGGCAGACCTGTGCCAGCACCAATGGTGATAGATTGGATACGATAGCCATAAACGTTCTCTTTGATAGATACGGAAGGAGCAGTGATTTGGTATTCAGCATCTACATAGGTGTAACCATCCGATGTTTTAGCAGGTAGAGTAACATCAGCACCATTCACACCAACGCAGTCAGCAATAGCAATTTTACCATCACCTTTATCACTCTTGTTAGCAATGTGAAGAACTAGCGTTTGACCTATAGGGGCATTGCTGATTTCCAAAATACCACCTTTACCACCGAACTCAAAATAGTCACCTAAAGCAATCGTGAAATATTTAGTTTTAGCCTCACTATTGTGAACAATAGTAAATTTGATATCAGAAGACAGAGCGGTAGGAGTAGCCACGATAGGAGTGCCAGCAGCTTCCATATCATACACCAATTTTGTCTCAGTAGTACCAGAGTTAGCTTTAGCACCTGTGATTGTAAAATCACCAGCAGCAGCAACATTAGCGAAAGAATAAGTGCCATTGTTAATTGCACTTGCGGTCAAAGCAGCGCACATAGCAGCTGCAAAGAAGAAGATTTTTTTCATAATTGTTTTAAATTTTTAATTGATTAATAGTACTATTATCAAGGTTTGAAACCTTATTTTCCAAATTCGAGTGCAAAGTTACAACATTTATTTGAATAATACAAGTATTTTTTGACGGAAAATGTGGAATTTTTGTTTTTCCTTCCATTTTTTAGTGCTGTTGCGATAAAATAAACAAAAACCATAAAAACCTCAGGAAACCAATACGCAGTTTTACTGCTGATGTACTAAATAAATCCATAAAGTCCTATTATGCAAGCATATAGTCCTTTCTGTATTTCTTTATCACAGTCCTATAGACTATTGGTTTTCTGACGATAAACAACAAAAATGCACGATACAATGTGCAAAAATCAAAAAAAATGCACAATCTGTTGTGCATTTTTATCAATAGAGGTGTTTGACCAAATCGTTGAGGTAAACCTCCAAATTGGTGTAGGGGGGATTGAGCGTGGTGGCATTACCATCGGACATACTATTGGGATTGAGTCCGTGTGCCGTTTCCCACTCATCGGGCATACCGTCTCGGTCAGTATCGTCAGGCGCAGGAGCCGATTTATATTCTATTCTGCCTTGCACATCGGCCGGGGTATCTATCAGTCCACCCTTGGAGCCGTTGCTGCCATTGTAGGTAGAAGTGCCATTGCGTACCTCATTGACAATACGTGCATCTATCGCATCACGGTGCAAACTACAACCGGCTTTGGTGAGGACCGTTTCATAGGCCTCTTGAGCAGACTGCTCTTTGGTATAGGCGTTATCAAACGTGAAACGGGCATCGGCTTTGCATTGAGATTTCTTGCCGGATTCATCAGGGAAAACACCACTCCAGTTGTCCGCCGTGACATCGTTGGAGCCGTACATATAGTTGCCTACCAAATAGAATTTTCCTGGTATGACTGTTCCGCCCGGGCTATCGACACAGTTGCCACACTTGGTGGTGGGATTCAAGAGGCGTGCCTTGACGCCTGACTTGGTGGCTGGACCGGGTTTATAGTAGTTGTTGATATAGTTTATACAACGTTGATTGCCCGACTTGGAAGCCGATTCACCACCATAGGCAGAATTGCCGCCCCAGTTATAGACTACGTTGTTGATGAAATCAACTTTCATCTGTGTGTTTTTGACCTTGGCTGTTACAAAATCGTGGTCAAAACGTGGCATACGCGAGTTGTGATGCGCCATTAGGTTGTGGTGGAACGAAGCATTGATACCGCCCCATATACCACCATAACCATGTGCGCCCTTGGCATGTACTGAATTGTTAAGCGATTCGGTGATGAAACAATATTGCAATGTAAAATTAGTATTGTTGTAGCACGACACACACTCGTCCGTTGACCACGAACATGAGCAGTGGTCTATTATCACATCGTGGCGTCCGTCAAGCCCTAAAGCATCGGCTTCCTGACCATTCTCATCACCCATGCGGAAACGCAAGAAACGAATAATCACATTACTACACTTAACCACTACAGGATAGCCGGCTATGCAGATACCATCACCCGGAGCAGTTTGACCGGCAATAGTAATAGCCCCCTGAGTGATATTAAGTGGAGACTTAAGATTAATCGTACCCGACACATCGAAGACGATGGTACGTGTACCCGATAAATTGATGCCATAACGCAAAGTGCCTATATCATTGGAGTCTTTGGTGGATGTTACATGGTACACTACTCCACCACGTCCTCCCGTAGTATATTTACCACCGCCTTCCGCATAAGGGAAGGCAAGCGGTGTGGTAGGCATTGGTTCTGTTGGTTCCTTTTCTTTGCAAGCCACTAAGGTTAGCCCAACCAATGCAAGACAAGCAATATGTTTAATAGAGATAGTCATTCCACAATGTACCGTTGGAAGCTGCTATATTCACATCAAAGATGGGCCAATATTGGTGCATATCAATGTCCGTATCTTTCTTGTAAAGGAAATAAGACTCCGGAGCAAGGTATTTCGTTACGTCACCGGTATTATCATCTGTTTTGGTATAGAACGACTTAGCCACCCAACCTTGTGCTTTGTCAAATTCAGCAGGACGCTTATCGCCAATATTGAGACCTACGAAATTATCAAACACGTAGGCATGACCATCTTGTGCGTAAGAATTATCCTCACGATAGGTGAAGTAAACAGAATCACTACGACCTACATATTTTCCTGTACCTTCTTGCAGGTCAGCCAAATCGTTCATTGTGTTCTCCAAACTTTCCTTTAAGACACCCCAACGCATCAAGTCGTATTTACGGATATTTTCACCGCAGAACTCAAAGGCACGCTCGTCCATAATGGCCTGTTTGCTAAGTGTTTTGCTATCCAAACCGGCACGGCGGCGAATCTTGTCAAACTGCTCTTGTGCATCTAAACCATATAATTCAGCAGGTGCAGCTACTTCATTATCAAATTCATTACAGATAGCAGCTTCAGCAAACATAAGTAGAATATCGGCATAACGGAGAACGGGCATATCAATGCAGTCTTCGTTGCTGGCATAGGTACGAACCATCCACTCAGCACGGAATTTACCCAAGTGTAAGGTGCTGGCATCAGCTAATTTGGTATAAAGTTTCTTTTCAGTGGTAGAAGATCCGGGGAAGCAACTTGGGTCACTGCTCACGCCATCTGCCTTGTCGTATTCCCATTGGAAAGGACAGATAGTAATATCACGACGGAGGTCTTTCTTGTCATACTTAAAGAAGAACGTAGGCACAACCTCAATCATGGCTTGCACCTTGGTGTTGGTATCATCACCATTATAGACGGTGTTGATGAGGTGCCCCGGTACATTCGTAGATATTTTCAATCCGCTTAATGACAGCACTTGTCCGCGTGCACCATTCAAGAAAGGCAAAGCCCAAATAAACTCAGATTTAGCATATGTTGTGTTATCTGCACATAAGTCACGCCAAATATCCTCAAAACTGGGATTGAGTTTATAGTCCTCTTTGTTAATTACTTGCGCGCATGCCCAAGCAACTTCTTGATAAAGTTCCTGACGTTTAGTAGCATCTTTCACATTATATTGCACGGAGCAAGCAGATGTACCACCCTCTGTAAATACATCGGGACGCATTGCTTTACCTGCATACATCAGGTCCATACGCGCCAATAAGCCGTATGCCAATGCCTTGCTGGGACGTCCCGTATAATTGGCTTTATTGCCCGGGCAAGACTCAGACCAAGGTAAGAGTTCAATTGCTTGCTTCAAATCTGCACGTAATTGCTCATAAATGACATTACGGTCAGTTTTCTTAGTATACAAGGCATCCATATCCGAGCCATCAAAAGCATGGAAGCAAGCAGGTACATCGCCCCACAACTTAATCATCTCTAAATAGCAGAAAGCACGCAACGTAAGTGCTTCACCCAACAGATAACGGAAGGACTCATTAGTAGTATCCGAATATTGACGAATACCATCTACCACTACGTTAGCACGTTCAATAGCCGAATTGAGATATGCCCATGGGTCCTTACCATTGGCGGTAGAGACATCACCCGTACCACTGCTGGTGGTATAGTTAGCCCAGTTTTTCTCCTCCGATTTACTGCTATGCTCTATATCTGTATTGATGGCTACATAGCCAGCGCACAAGCGGTTACGGAAAGACTTATCTTCACCAAAGGTGTTGTATATGGCAGCCACTGCCTGCTCCGTCAGATCTGCTGACTTAAACACCGATTTATCCATTGCTGAAGGAGAATTGGTGGAGAAGAAATCTTTCTCACAACTAGCCAATGCTATTACAGCCAGCCCTATTAGAATATACTTGGTTTTCATATTGTATATATTTACGTATTAAACTTAATTTAGAATTGGATGTTCATACCGATATTGATACCACGGCTCTTTGGATAAGCAGAGAAATCTACACCCGGAGTCAATGGGTTCTTGCTGGAACGTGTATCTACCTCAGGATCCAGTCCTGTATATTTGGTAGCGCAGAAGAGGTTGGTACCCTGTACGTACAGGCGGATATTTTGAATCACTTTGGATTTCGTCAGCAAATCTTTCGGCAATGAATAGCCCAAAGTCAGTTGGTTGAGACGAAGGAAACCGCCATCTTCTACACATTGATCCGTTACTACATAGTGAGACATAATGGGAGAATAGGTACTTGCTCCTTTATCAACATTCGTTTGATCCAATTGGTTAGCAAATTCCGTATAAGCATCACCATACAAGAATGTACCTGTAGCATAAACATCAGGCAGATAAGTGCCGTCTTGCGAGAACAAGGAATAGCGATTGTCATAATCCATTTTGTAGATGAGGTTACGCATCTTGGTCTTCTCGGTAATAGTGGTATATTCCATATTGCTGAGATTCAAGATTTTGTTGCCAAACGAGAAGGTGAAGTTAGCAGCCAAGTCGATACGGCCCCATTTGTCGCCACCGATATTGAAATTAAGATTGAAACCACCGGTAAACTTAGGTACGGTATTGCCCAAAATCACTTTATCTTGTTCGTTAATCTTACCATCGCCGTTTTGGTCTTTGAATTTGATTGAACCCGGTTGAGGTTTATTCGTGAGGAATCCGCTAGCGTCGTAGTTAGCTACACCCTGAGCCAAGCCCCATGTGTCTTGTGTCTGACCTTTGGAATAACTGATAAAATCAGCAGCCGTGTAATAGCCATCGGTTTCATAACCTATCACATTGCCCACAGGTTGACCAACCTCAACTAAGAACTCAGCCGTGGTGAGGTATTCGGACGAACCAAAGCAACTGGTTTGTGCTTGCAACGAATTGACATTACCCAAACTTTTTACGATAGACTTGTTATACGATATATTACCATCAATGCTCAAATAGTAACTTAAGCTCTTGGATTTCTTGTCCAAAATCACGCCCTTCAAGCTAAGCTCAGCACCCATACTCTCGGTAGTACCGATGTTTTGATATTGATAGTTGTAACGAGCCGGCAACATCTGCTTTACAATCAAGTCTTTAGTGGTGTTGCAATAGCCATCAATCGTACCGGTTAAGCGTTCGTTAAAGAAACCGAAGTCTAATCCAAGGTTACGAGTAGTTGTGGTCTCCCACTTCAAGTAAGGGTTAGGAGCAATTTTATCCGAACCACCAACAACCAGCATATTGCCAGATGATACATTATTTTGCATGTCAAAATAAGTCATTTGTTGTGAGAGGAAATCTTGGTGCAGATAGCCAAGGTCCACGTTGTTGTTACCTGCTAAACCATAGCTGGCACGCAGTTTCAAGTTGCTCAACCAATTACTTGCATTAGCCATCCAACGTTCGTCAGAAATACGCCACGCCGCAGCCACAGATGGGAAGTAGCCCCATTGATTACCTTTGGAGAAACGAGTAGAGCAGTCAGCACGGAACGTAGCCGAAATATAGTAACGACCTTTGTAATCATAGTTCGCACGAGCAAAGAAACTCAATTGATTATCTTTAGGTGCGATATAGTTGGTGATTTCCGAATAAGCTGCTTGACCTAAGTAGTTGAAAATCTCACCATTCAGCACATCGTAGTTACCATTATATCCATAGCCGTAGTCGGTTTGGCGAGACTCTTTGTGAATGATAGTCTCCTCACCCACCAAGACATCAACATTATGCTCTTTATTAAAGGTTTGTTTCCATTGCAGTGTATTGGCATTACGCAAACGAGATTCGCGTTCATCGGTCACGATAATATTCTGCAAGCCCGGTTGCACATTTGGTTTACCCGGGTTACGAGAATAGTAGGTAGTAGGACCATAGTAACGATCCGTAGTGATGTCACGGCTCTCATATCCCAATTCTACTTTGGCGGTGAAATGTTTGGCGAACTTATAGCTCATATAGCCATTCAAGTTCCACTTGTTGTCCGTCTTATTCTTGTAATTATCACGAATCGTGGTAATCGGATCATACAGTGAACCAAAAGTTTCATCTTCGTCATCCGTAGTGGCATCCTTGGTTAACAATTTAGTCGGTGTATATACTACACAGTTACGTAAACGAGACTCAGTAGCAGAACCATTGTCCTTCACGGCATTGGAGCCAGAGCCCAACACATTGGTATTAGAGTAACGAGAGGTGAATCCTACAGTGAAGTTTTTAAATGGTTTGAATTTTGCCTTCAAGCTGAGGTTATTACGCGAATAGTTGGATTGCTCCATAATCGCTTTATCATCTATACGGTTGTAACTCAACGTAAAGGAAGCAACTTTATTACCACCATTCACGCTAACCGATTGGTTAGAGTTGAAGCCCGTACGACCAAACGTTTCGTCTTGCCAATCAATGAATGGATGTTTAGAAGCATCTTGGTACTCTTTCAACAAATCGCCGATAGGAGTATTCTCTTGTTGAGTAGGATCTTTATATTTGGTGCGGTTGTACACCTCGTCGAAATAAGCAAAGAAATTGCTGCGCAAAGGACTGGTTTGTTTATCTTTCAAGAATGCCCACTCATATTGCATCAAAGCGAACTCGTCCGGATCCAACACATCATATTTCTTGGCAATCTTTTTCCATCCAACATAGCCCGAATAGTCCACGTGGAAGGTCATCTTATCGTCGTTAGTTGTATCCGACTCTTTGGTGGTGATGATGATAACACCGTTAGCACCCTGAGCACCGTAGATAGCGGTAGCAGCAGCGTCCTTCAAAACGTCCATCGAAGCGATGTCCGAAGGTGCAATATCGTTGATACTGGACACCGGAAAACCGTCCACGATATAAAGAGGATCGTTGGACTGAGTAAGAGATGTACCGCCACGAACACGGATCTTAACATCTGCATCAGGACTACCCTCCGTAGTAACGACCGACACACCTGCCAACTTACCTTGCAATGCTTCACCGGCACTGGTTACCGGAATATCCTTAAGTTGATCACCACTCACCGAAGCAACTGAAGTAACGAGGTCGCGCTTTTTGGTGGTACCATAACCGGTAACAACCACTTCCTCCAGCACCTCGTTGTCCTCCTTGAGCACAACATTAATCACATCTTGGGTAATCGCTACCTCCTGCGTAACCAAGCCAATGTAGGAGAAGACCAAGGTCTTGGCATCGGCAGGCACGTCCAATGAGTAGTTACCATCAAAATCCGTTACGGTACCAATCGTAGTACCCTTAACAATCACAGAAGCAGAGATAATCGTCTCGCCCGTTTGGTCTGTTACCGTACCGGAAATGGTACGTGCCTGCACCATCAACGGAGTAAACAATAACAGCAAAGCAAAAATCTTTTGTTTCATACTATTTGGGATATAAATTCAGTTAGTATTCTAAAAATACGTTGCAAAGATACAACTTTTTTCGCGCGCGTATGTGTAAAAATTGACGGATTTATGTATGTGCAGCGTAAAAATCAGGCAAAAGGTTCGGCATAATTGCAGCCCTCACGCCAACGGGAGCAGCCGTAGCGTGTGTTTCCGCGAATAACACGTCCCTGCCGACAAACGGGACAAAGCATACCGGCTTTGTTGGTTTTGACCTCATACACCACCTCTTGGGTCATCGTTTTGAGTTCATCCAAGAACTGCTGCGCGGTGTATTCGCCACGCTCTATCTCACGGAGTTTTTTCTCCCATAAGCCGGTTAGTTCAGCCGACTTAAGCAGGGGAGAGATGATGGTGTGAATCAGGTCAATACCCACATCGGTAGCACGCAAGGATTTGCCTTTTTTGATGATGTACTTGCGCTGATACAGTTTCTCAATGATAGCAGCGCGCGTAGAAGGACGACCTATGCCGTTTTCCTTCATGGCATCGCGCAGTTCCTCGTTATCGACGGTTTTTCCTGCTGTTTCCATCGCACGCAAAAGGGTGGCTTCGGTGTAATACGACGGCGGCGTGGTGGTCTTTTCCTGCAATTCGGGCGTGTGAGGACCGGATTCGCCTTTGGTAAACGACGGCAGGACCTTGTTTTCAGGAGTAGATTCCTCCTCCGACGGTTCATTCACCGTAGGTTCTACTCCCGTTCTACCCCCGTCAAAAACAGCACGCCAACCCGGTGCGAGCACCTCGCGACCCGTGACCTTGAAGGGGAGGGAACACCCCCCAACCCCCTCAGAAAGGGGGAGAATAGGTGATAGGTTGTAGGTGGTAGGTTGTAGGGTATTGGGGAGTTGAGAGTTGAGAGTTGAGAATTGAGAATTGAGAATGGGGACTTCGGCAAGGACGGTGGTGTTGCTGACTTCGCAAGGAGGATAGAACGCCGCAATAAAGTGCAGCGCCACGAGATTGAAAACCTTACGTTCGTCCTCCGTGAGGTTGTCCGGCCGTTGACCGGTAGGTATAATAGCGTGGTGGTCAGTCACTTTCTTATTATCAAACACCTTTTTCGACTTAGGCAGTTTGGTGCCCAAGAGGGGCGTTACCTGCGGATAATAGTCCTTGATGCCTTGTAAGGTAGCAGGCACTTTGGGATATATATCGTCGGGCAAAAAAGTGGTATCCACACGCGGATAGGTGGTGATACGTTTCTCGTAAAGGGACTGAATGAGTTTGAGTGTTTGTTCTGCGGAGAAGGAGAATTTCTTGTTGCACTCAACCTGCAACGAGGTGAGGTCAAAGAGACGTGGAGCGAACTCCTGCCCTTTCTTTTTCTCGACCGAAGTGATGGTAAGGGGTTGGTCCTTGATAGCGTCCACGAGCGCCTGACCATACTCTAATGTATTAATGGCATACTCGCCCTCCTCGGCCGGCAGTTGGGCACTAAAGAGCGTATCGCGGTACTTGGTTTTGAGTTCCCAATAGGTGCGTGGCACAAAGTGCTCAATCTCCTGCTGACGCTTGACAATCAGCGCCAACGTGGGCGTTTGTACACGTCCGATTGACAGCACCTGACGCTCCTTGCCCGTTCCGCGCGCGTACCTTATAGTATATGCGCGCGTAGCGTTCATGCCGAGCAGCCAGTCTCCGATGGCACGCATTAAGCCGGCTTCGTACAGGTGCTGGTAGTTGGACTGGTCCTTGAGTTGATTGAAGCCCTCACGAATCGCCTCCTCGGTCAGGGAGGACACCCACAAACGACGCACCGGCACTTTGCAACCGGCCTTCTGATAGACCCATCGCTGAATGAGTTCACCCTCCTGTCCGGCATCACCGCAGTTGATGACTTCAGTGACCTGCGTCATGAGCGACTTGAGGATATTGAACTGCTTTTGCACGCCCTTGTCCTGCATCACCTTGATGCCAAAACGCTCAGGAATCATCGGCAGAGCCGACAAATTCCACTGCTTCCATGTTTCCTGATATTCATTGGGGTCGAGCAGACCACAGAGGTGCCCAAAGGTCCAACTGACAAAGTAGCCGTTGCCCTCCAAATAACCATCGTGCTTGGTGGTGGCACCAAGCACGGAGGCAATATATTGACCCACAGAGGGTTTTTCGGCTACACAAAGAATCATAACATTTCCTTCTTAAACAGCCCAAACAGGAATACCAAATACGGCAGCAACAGACCCATGAGCAATGCCACAAACCCTACTATTTTCAGTTTTGGGGCCTGATTGTTGGGGTTGGGTTGCGCATACTGCACAATCTTAGCAGGAAGGGTCTCGGAAGACATGAGAAGTGCGTTTTCCTCCTGTTTCTCAATGAGATAGAGGTACTGATTCTCCTTGGTCTTACGGTCGCGCTGCATCTCAATGTAGTGGCGTTCCGTCTCAGGAATCGCCTCTAAACGACTATCGTACTGGTTCTGCTGACTCAGTATATGACTGCGGCGCAAAGCCATCGCCTGCGAGGTATGCTGAAGCGCGGTGCGAATGTTGGTTCGCTGCTGGTCGATTTGTTGGGTCTCCTGCTCAACGACCTTGTTCTCCTGCGTGGCCGTCTGCAAGAGCACATTGCGGTGCGTAATGTGGGCATTATACTCACTAATCATGTCCTGCAGGGTTACATCGGACAACATCATATTAGACGGAATAACCGTGTATGCATTCTCAGGTTGAGCCAACTGGTCTGCCAAGAAATCCAATATGCGTTTTTGGGCATCTATCTCCGCCACCTGCTGCTCGTAAGAAGTACCCAACTGCTGATACGTATCAGCCGTCTTGTCCAAGTCGGCAATATGGTAAGTACGTCTGTAGGACGCCAATTCGCTCTCCAAGGCATCTAACTCAGACGCCACAACGCCTATTCGCGCTTGCAAGAAAGCAGCCGTTTGGACAGCAAGACGGTTCTTGTCTGCGCCGGACTCCTGATTATAGAGGTCCAACAGCATGTTAATCGTAGCCACTGCCTGAGGCGGGCAGGAGGTAATCGTACTCAAGGTGATGATGTTCGACTCCCGATTGAGGCGATTGATAGTCAAGTCCTTCAGTTGGCGGTCAATAGCCACAATACGCGGATAGATGGCAGCGCGATACGTGCCCTCGGTAACCGTGTCCGGCAGGGACAGATAGAGATTGCCGGCTTGGGCAGTAGGCAGGGGAGTTGCCAACGAAGACACCTTGAGGTGACGCGTACCGTGTTGACCGTCCGAAATGGTAAGTTTATACCCCGACTTGGTCACTTTGACAAGCACCGTGATGGGCTCCACCACAGGGCTGCTCGTAGAAACAGTAAGATCATGCTGAGGGTATTGGGTCAGCCAAAAACGCTTCCCTTTTACCTCATAATGAGTGGCTAAACCCAAGGTGTCCACCACCTTGCCCATCAAGTCACGCGAAGAGAGCACTTGCACCTCGTCACCGGTAACCTTGTTGCCACCAAAACCCATCATCTGCATCATCTCGGCCTGCCCGGAATCGCTATCCGTTTGGCGCAGCATCAGCACGGCCTCCACGGCAAACTGAGGTGCGTGAGTGACGTAGTAGGCAAGGCCCACCAAGCCACACAGCGCCCAACTGATGACAAACCACCACCAGCGGTCTATGCCCCATTTGATTAGTTGCTTAATATCCATTTGTGTATCGTTATTTAGTATGCAGCGGGGCCACATACACCACATCGCCCTTTTGCAAATAATAACAAGGCGACGCAAAAAGATCGTCTGTTAATAAATTGATATGATATTTGACCACCGAGCCGTTCGTATTCCGCAATACCAACACATCTTTGCAACGTGCATTGGTGGTAAATCCACCTACTTGCCCTAATGCCTCGGTCAACGTAATCGGGTAAGGCACAGACAATTCGGCAGGGTGATTGACCTCACCCAATACCGACACGGTGGCGTTGGTAAACTCAACCAAAACAATCGGTTCACGCACCTGCTTGACCATTAAATTGGTAAGCAGTTCGATGGCCTCAGCGGCAGTCTTACCAGCTACGGCTATACGCCCTAAAACGGGAACGGTAATCGTACCATCGGCACGCACCAAGAAATCATTTCCGGCACTATTGTAGAGCACAACCGTCTCTGCATTAGTGGCACTAAAGGTGATTTTCAGCAGGTCGCCCGGCTCTATCACATACGAGGGCATCGGCGCTATCTTAACACTATTAGCCCCCGTAAAAAGCGTCATCTGGCGGGGAGATGTACAGCCCGCCAGAAAACTAATTGCTACAAGTAAAATACTTGTGGTTTTATGCATAATCATTTCATTTTATTTCCGTTGACATCATAGACGGCTCCGGCACGCATGATGTATAATTTGCCACGATAGAGCACTTTCTTAACTTGTGCAGACGGCATCTTGGCAGCTATCTCGTGCAAAGCGGTACTAAGAGCCACAAAATGACCCTTACCCTCTATAATTTGATACTTGGTGTAATCGCCACCTACATATTTAATCAGACGTCCTTCCACAAAGATCTGGTCACCTACGATAGCCGCAGCTTCCAAACTGCAACGATAGGCACTAAAATCGTAAAATTTATCGGGCTGTGCAGGCACATCATCCATGAAGAAACTTTCGTTCTTGAACTTGGAACTATAGTCGCCGTTCTTGTCTATTTTGGTCAAGTAGCCATATACGACAACCACATCACTGGTGTCGCTTGTTCCGGTAGGTGCGGGCATATTCAGCGCTTTGGCAATTTCCACGGCCTCAGCCACCGTGATGGCACCGGCAGGAACCTCTTCCAAGGTGATTTCACGCGGAAGGTCTTCGCCACCCTCTAAGATTTCAACCGTACCGTTTTTAATCTCAGCCGTATGGTCGCTACCCTTGACGTAATGCATCAGATTACCATACAGGCGCACCTTAGTACCATTCACCACTTTCTTACCGGCAGGCAGATTGCCGTAGTAAGATTGAACGACTTTCTTGCCACCCTGCACATCGTCCAAGTAGAACGTTTGCTGTGTGCCACTGGGGTCCTGCACATTGTTGGCATAACCAATCACATAAACCGGAATACCCGATGTAGCACCATCTGCTAATACATGCAACGCATACTCCTGCGCTTGAGCGCATGTAATTTCTTGGTCATCAGTCGGCACGAAAGGTACATCGTCCGTCAGAGCAAAGGGCTCCGACAAGTCACTGTACCAACCCTGCAGCGAATAGGTGGAATCTATTCTGTACACATTTCCAGCCATCATAAAGGTAGCCACTAACTCATAGAGATTGTAGTTACCATTCTCTTCTGAGAATTTCAGTTTCAATGTGCCGGAAATGGGAGTGGTTCCCTCCTTATTATCAATATAACTCTCATCGCCAAAAGTATATGTGCCGGCAATACCTTTTTCCTTTGAAGAATTGATCGTGAAGTGCAGCGCGTCCTCATAGTCTTCTGCATCGGCCTTGGACAAAATCACTTCGTAGGGGAAAGAACTTTCAACAGGGTCCTTGGCAATGGCACCAAAACCGTATTTGTAGGTGGAGGTGAGGTTCACCATCGAGGTTTTACCCTCCATCTTTGAGAGATAACCACACTTCAGTTCATAGATACCGTCCGTGGCGTAGTACTCAAGACTTTTGGCAAAAACCAATACCGTATCGCCTAAACTCATTTGCTCCTGCATTTCCTCAATAGATGTGAACTTAGTATTAGCATCTTTCGTAAAGTCAAATGCCTCAATGCTATCAGTAACGTTGTCTACGTCCCTCAGGTATGTGCAATAGTAAGACACACCTGCCAAGAAGGGCATTTCTGCAACTATACCCTTAACATAATGGGTATTCTTAATAATAGGGTCGTTGTCTTTTATCTTCTGGATTGCCTCGCTGACACTAAGCGTGTCCGGCTTCCAAACGACCGCTTCCTCGCCAACAGTAATTTCAAAACTAGTAACCTTCGTGGTACCGGAACCAGCCGTCAAAGTAACGGATTTAGCGGTACCCAACCAAACACCCTCATTCATTTCCTTAAACGGATAAGCATCTCCGTGAGCAACGATTTGAGTAATGTCCTCTTCTGCCGTAAACGTAATCGTATTGTCAGCATAGGTACGCAATTCATAGGAAACACTATCAGACTTGGTGAACAGTTTGGAGTCATTGTTCTTGTTTACCTTAACAAATGTACATGTTACTCCGTCCACCGTGTAGGGCGTTCCGGACAAATTAACACCTGTACTTTTTGTCTTAGAAGGAGTAATACCCAAACCTGCAGGATTGGTGAAATCAAACGTAACAATTTTGGCCTGAAGAGCAGTCATTACCATCAGAGCCACGAGAACCATTGAAAGTTTTTTCATAAGAAATGAGTGTTTAATTAATAAGTTAATTAGAACGAAATAGGAATTATTCCTAATTCGTGTACAAAGGTACAACTTTTTTTCCACATAAACAAAAAAAAGCGCAAGTTTTTTGCGCTTTTTCTTGTTTGAGTGATTTATTCCATTATCTAATCTGCATTCCGGACAGGTCGAAAATCTTATTGTCACGTAAGATAATCACTTTGCCCTGCTTGAGCATTTTCTTCACCTTGGCATTCTTCATAATCTCTGTCAAGTCGGTTACTGAGATATGCGTAACGGTGGCGTTTACAACCTCTAAAACCGTATTACCTGCTTTAGAAACGTATTTCTCCAGTTTACCTACAACCTTAACATAATCGCCTTTGGTCAATGCATAGTCAACCGTGGGTTTATATACTTGCAAGTTGGATTTACTGCCGGCTTCTGCTACCAACCAGAAATCACCACTATCATACAACGTACCTACATAACCGATGATGGTGTATGTTGTACTGGTAATCTCATTGTCCTTCAAGGCACCGGCTATGGCTTCTGCCTCTGCTACGGTAATCTCGTCACCACTTGGAGTGGGAGGAGTGGGAGTGTCACCGATGTGAGTAACGGTAGCATTTACAACCTCTAAAACCGTATTGCCTGCTTTAGAAACATATTTCTGCAATTTACCTACGACCTTAACATAATCGCCTTTGGTTAAAGCACGATCTACAGTGGGTTTATATACTTGCAAATTGGATTTACTGCCGGCTTGTGCTACCAACCAGAAATCACCACTATCATACAACGTACCTACATAACCAATGATGGTGTATGTTGTACTGGTAATCTCATTGTCTTTCAATGCACCAGCTATGGCCTCTGCCTCTGCTACGGTAATCTCGTCACCAACCGGAGTCGGAGGTGTAGGAGTGCCACCATCGGTCAGGGTAATTTCCTCGTAGGATTCATAATCATAGGCATATACCTCTACATTGTTGAGTGTCCACTTATAGGTATTACCGTCTTCACCGACAAATGAGCCGACAAAGCTGTACACACCTTGACTGACACAGGTAACGGTCAAACTGCCGACAGCGTTACTCTCGGGTGTGAAGACACCGCTTTCCTCATCAGTAGTAGGATAGTAACCACCTGCCCAAACTGTCCACGTACCGGCAATCTTCGTACCGGAAGTTGTACTCTCGTTGCAAACGAAATATACGTACGGAGGCAGGATATAACCTTCCTCGTCTAAGTCATTGTAGAAATCAAACTCCCAATAGTCACCATATTCCGCATCGGCATTGAAGACAGCATCTGCGTAAACGAGTCCGGTAATCGTCACATCACCACTTGGAGTGGGAGGAGTCGGAGTATCACCACCTTCGCCGTTAATAACTATCGTGGTGAAGTCAAATTGACCGCCTTTGGTCTTGCCGTCCGTGCCGTACACATTCAAATCGCCAACGGTAAAGGTAACCGTTGTGGCATCACCTGTCCATGTAACCACTTTGTTGGTCATGTCATACGACATAGAACCGGTAGAAGGGGTAATCTCTGCCTGACGCGTCAAACCTTTTTCCGAAATATAGAACAGGATCTGTTCCATTCCCTCGGCATAGGTAATAGTCAGTGTATTCTTGGCATACAGACGCAAGTCAAAATCATTTTGTCCGGCTTTAGCTGTCGGAGCGGTTCCGCCCTTGGCAGCCACAGCCACTTTTACACCCTCGGCAGAAGTGAAATTGCCGTCATCTCCATCGTTTTGATAGTCTGCTATCACAATCACAATGCCTTCGCCCGGTTTGGGAGTGGGTGTAGCACCCTGAGTGTAGGTTACGTCCACGGTCGAGCCGTTATAGGTAGTAGCTTTCACCGTGATGGTCATTGCACCATCTTCAGCGTAACTGATAGTAACGGTACCGCTTACCAAGTAATAGGCAGCATTGTAATAACCCTCTTCATCAAAATCGGCAGCAATGAAGCAACCGTAGTCATAACTGTCATCACCACCTACAGATGCGTTGAACGAACCATATTCACCACTAAAGTCGATGTTATATGTTCCGGCAGGAAGTTTGTTGCCTGTCAGCGATTCGGCATTGTATTCCAATGACATCATATAATCATTATTCTCCAGCGTGATTAATACCAACCCGTAATCCTCCACATAGTCGTCAAGTTGGTAACTTGTCGGGGTGAAGTTGATGGTTGTTTTCTCGGTGGGTTCCCAGTCGTAATTATAGGGGTTGTACTCCTCAACGGCAGCGGTAACATTCATCTTGAGAGTCGAGCCGTATGCAGTGGTGGCATCAATGGTGAGTGTCATCACATTTTCTTGCCCGTAAGCAATGGTAACTTTACCATCGACAAGATAGTAATACGTTTCTTCGTCCGTTGCCAAAATGGAACCGTACATGTAAATTCCAAACAGGTTCATACCGGCGAGAACACCCTCCTCATCGGAAATAGTGTAGGTACCTGCAGGAATGGTGGCATCGGTGCTTTCCAATGCAAATTGCAACTGTAGTGCATAGTTGCTGCCGGATACCATTAGCGCGTAACTGCCTTCGTCAGCGTACGAAGCGTCCAGCTCAATAGACGTAGCAGAGGTGAAATTCAGCGTAGTGGGCGTAGTGGGCTCACCTGAATAATAATCATCCTCTTCATCTCCGGCTGCCAGTGTACGAGGAGCTGCTTTTTTCAGTAACTCGGCTTTTGCTGCCTGTTTTTTACTTTGCACCATCTTAAGCGATGCAGGGACACGAGCACTGATGGAAAGAACCACCATCAGCGCCATCAAAAGAGAAAAAATCTTTTTCATTGTACCAAAATATTGATTGTTTGTATTCGGGCTGCAAAGATACAAAAAAATTTGCACATCTCAAAATATTTTTGTACTTTTGCAGAAAATTTATGAACTATGGCTAAGATTTTGGTAATTGATGACGAACGAGCTATCCGCTCTACTCTCAAAGAGATTCTCGAATTTGAGGGATACGAAGTGACAACGGCTGAAGATGGCGCTGCCGGTGTGGCAGCTGCGCAAAAAGACAATTTCGACCTCATTTACACCGATATCAAAATGCCCGGAATGGACGGAATGGACGTGCTGGAGCAACTGCATGGCACCTGCCCTATTATTATCATTTCGGGGCATGGCAACATAGAAACGGCTGTTGACGCACTCAAAAAAGGCGCCTTCGATTTTATCGAAAAGCCCTTGGACCTAAATCGCCTGTTAGTCACCACCAAGAATGCCCTTTCTCACCACGAACTCAAGCAGGAGGTAAAGCAACTCAAAAAGCAGGTTGCCGGCAAGCATACGATGGTGGGTGAGTCGGTTGCCATAACGCACGTGCGCGATATAATTCAAAAGGTTGCTCCCACGGAGGCGCGCGTACTCATCACGGGCGCCAACGGTACCGGCAAGGAAGTGGTAGCACGGCTTATTCATGAGCAATCCTCTCGCGCACATACACCTATGGTGGAGGTTAACTGCGCCGCCATACCGTCCGAACTGATTGAGTCCGAACTATTTGGCCACATGAAGGGCTCGTTCACGGGTGCTGTCAAGGATCGTGCCGGCAAGTTTGAGCAAGCCGACGGCGGCACACTCTTCCTCGACGAGATAGGCGATATGTCCCTTGCCGCCCAAACCAAAGTGCTGCGCGCCTTGCAGGAAAACGAGATAACACGTGTCGGCTCGGACAAGACCATCCATGTCAATGTCCGCGTTCTCGCCGCCACCAACAAGAACCTAACCGACGAGATTGCCAAAGGCAATTTCCGTGAGGACCTCTTTCACCGCCTAAACGTCATACCTATTCATGTGCCGGCATTGGACGAGCGCAAAGAAGATATACCGCTGTTGGTGGACTATTTCGCACAGCAGATATGCGCCGAACAAGGTACCAAATTCAAAGCTTTTTCAGCCGCAGCCATCAAGGCACTACAGCAACGCACTTGGCCCGGTAATATACGCGAATTACGCAACGTCATCGAGCGGCTTATCATCCTCGCCGGAGACGAAATATCAGAACAAGACGTGCATGATTTTGCGTAAAAATCGGTCAATTCTGTCTATTCGAGGTTATCTTTAGTAATGCTTTAGTAGTGGCTTTTTACGAAAGCACTCATAATCAATCTGTTGCACATACTACATTTTGTCATTTTTAGTACATATTTATTTGCACTTTTCACAATAATTGTAGTACCTTTGCAGTCGATTTCAGGTGACTTGCGAACCTATTGAGAGCGTTCGATTTCGTACTAAAATCCTTAGTATTTTGTGATGCCCCACCAAAATAGTATGCACACCTTTGGGGTTTATAATTTTAATATGCAAACAACCGTTATTGATTTCAGTAATTCATTTCGCTCCAAGCGATTTGCTTTCAAGATGCTCGGACTATGTGTCGGGGTATTCTTGATTACTTTCTTATTCTTCTTTTTTATTCATGTATGTTATATATGCATACATGGAGACAAGGTAGAAACATTACTTCAATACAATTATTTTTTGTATCCCTTTTCATGGTGGTGCATTCTCTTTGTGGTATTTTTCCCTTACAACATTTCTTTGTTTAGGAATCAGTACCAAATTCGTGAAGACAAACTTTATGTCAAGGAATATTGTTTCTTCATTCCCACGGCAGAGACGGATATTCCTTTGGACAAAATATCCAAAGTTGTACTCTTAGACAAGATTTTTCTCTCCTTCCGTTCCAAAAAATTGATACTTACCATTGACGGGAAAGAGTATGTTTTGCGCGTTCAAAACCACGCAAAAGAGTTAAATCAATATATTCAACAATACATAACCGCTAAATAACTACAATTATGGAAGACTTATTAAATACATACACATACACGACAGCATTCGATCCGGAAGAACTGGACATAGCATTGCTATTGGGATCCGTGATTTGGATTTTTACTATCATTATATTTTTTGGCATCCTCTTTTGGATTCTTTTTAACAAGTACAATAAAATCAAAAAGCAGGCACTCGAACTGCAATTGCACATGAAGCGACTCAACGAGTCCAAACTCCAAGAGAAACTGCTGGATAAGGTCAAGGAAAAAATCAACCTTACCCAACGCAGCAACCGACTCCGCAAGCAAAAGGACGAACTCATCGCATCGGTCATCTACAAGCAGGAGCATGTACTCGAATTGGGCGAAGAAATCAAATCTATCTATGCCACCGAATATAATGCTATTCAAAGCCGCTATCCGCAACTCACCGAGTTAGATATGCTCGTCATCTGTCTACTCGGCATAGATATGACTAACGAGGAGATCTGCGAACTGCTCAAGATGGAAAAACGGACACTCTACCGCCGGCGGCAATTGATTAGTCAGCGTATCGGCATTTCCAGCACCGAATTGGAAGATTTTGCTCACAGCATCATCGAAGAATAAAAGATTTCCTTAAAATCACCAACTGGCGTGTGCAAAACATAAAAAAATTTGCACACGTCATTTTTTTTTACTAACTTTGCAGCGGTAAATAGGAAATGATTTTACGTAAATTATCCATATTGAATTACAAGAATATCCGTGAAGCCGAACTGACTTTCTCGGATAAGATTAACTGCTTTGTCGGGCTGAACGGGCAGGGCAAAACCAATATCTTGGATGCCATCTATATGCTTAGTTTTACTAAGTCCGCCTTTAATATCGTGGATAGCCAAAACATCACCCACGATGCCGATATGGCCCTTGTGCAAGGACATTATCAACTCTCCACTCTCAATTCTCAATCCTCCACTCTCCAAGTGTCTTGCGGACTCAAACGGGGCGTAAAAAAGCAGTTCCGTTTGGATAAAACCGACTATAAACGGCTTATCGACCATATCGGACTTATTCCGCTTGTCATGGTTTGTCCCGAAGATAGCGAACTGATTGCAGAAGGTAGCGATGAACGACGGCGATTTCTCAATGTCGTCATCTCGCAGCAGGACAAGACCTATATAGAACATCTGACCACCTACAATGCCTTGCTCAAACAGCGCAATGCCCTGCTCAAACAGTATGCCGAAGCCACAGATATTCCGTGGGACTTATTCGAGGTTCTTGAAGCACAAATGACGCCGCTTGCCGAATACATCTATCAAAAGCGGTCCGAGTTTATTGAGCGGTTTATTCCTATTTTTCAGTCTGTTTATAACGAAATAGCAGGAGGCAACGAACAGGTCTCTCTGCGCTATATATCTCAGTTGCAGGACCGCAATTTGGCAGAAGCACTGGTGCGTACCCGTCAGCGGGATCTCATTCTCGGTTGGACCTCACAAGGCGTGCATAAAGATGAGTTGGAGATGCTTTTAGGCGATTATCCGCTCAAGCGTGTGGGCAGTCAGGGGCAACAAAAAACCTACCTCCTCGCTATGAAACTCGCACAAGCACTCTATCTAAGCCATTCACCGATTCTCCTCCTCGACGACATCTTCGATAAACTTGATTCGGAACGGGTGGAACGCATTGTTTCGTTGGTGCAGTCCGACCGCTTTGGACAGATTTTCATTACCGATACCGACCGCCAACACCTCACCCAACTGCTCGGCAATACGGATGCCCGCATTTTCCATGTAGAGAAAGGAGTTATCCAATGAAAAAACAACTAATCACAATATTAGCCATCGGGCTTCTATCAACTGTCAACTGTCAACTGTCAACTGCCCAACAGCCCTTCCGCGGTGCTTGGATAGCCACGGTCGCCAATATAGACTGGCCGTCGCGTGAAGCGGTGGGAAATGACTCGTTGCAGCAGGAAGAGATGTGTTTTTTACTGGATTCGTTGCACGCTATCGGTATCAACGCCGTCATTTTTCAGGTGCGCCCCACCGCCGATGCACTCTATCGCAGCCACTTGGAACCGTGGTCGCACTGGCTTACCGGCAAACAGGGTAAAGCCCCCGGATACGATCCTCTGGAATTTGTTATTGCAGAGTGCCACCGGCGGGATATGGAACTGCATGCGTGGCTCAATCCCTATCGTGTCAACTTGGCTGCTTCCGGCATTGACTATCTCGCCCCGACACATGTTTTTCGGCAGCACCGCGATTGGTTTTGGCGGTATGGTACCCAGTGGTACTTCAACCCTGCCCTGCCACAGACACGCGAGTGGATATGTGACGTCGTGTACGACATTCTCTGCCACTACGACATCGACGCCATTCACATGGACGACTATTTTTACCCCTATCCCATTGCCAATCAACCCCTACCCGATGCGGCGGATTTTGCGCGTGACCCTCGGGGTTTCACTGATATACGCGATTGGAGGCGCGATAATGTCAATCTTGCCATACAGGCCATTTCTGAGACTATTCGGCGGACCAAACCCTTTGTGCAATTCGGCATATCGCCCTTTGGCGTTTATAAGGACGGCAGTGGGCTGACCAATTACCACGACCTCTATGCCGATGTACTCTATTGGGTCGAACAGGGGTGGATAGACTACGTGCTGCCGCAACTCTATTGGCACATAGGCAATACGCGTGCCGACTACGCCACCCTCGCCCAATGGTGGGCCAACGCCGTAGATAGTCTCTCAACTATCAACTCTCAACTATCAACTAAACTCTACATCGGCCTTGCACCCTACCACTTAGGGGGCAAAAACGAACCGGCTGCATGGCGTGAGGGTAACGAGATAGCACGGCAGATGCGCCTCAACCGCACCATCTCCACCATATCCGGCGAATGTTTCTATTCGACCCGCCCCCTGCTCCGCAATCCTTTGCATGTATGCGACAGCATAAAAGCCATTTATCATGAGTAAACTTCTCGTCCTATTATTCCTTCTGCCCCAAGTGTGGGACTTTGGCGGAGACACGCTGCCAAACGTCCAAAATATGTTGTCCGTGGCTGAAATCAATTCATGGTTTCCCAAGCACCCCAACGGCAGTTTATCGGCCAATTTACTCTCGTTCACGGCTTCCGATTCGGTCAACCTGACCTACTACACCCACAATGCCCACAACCACCGTCTGCGCACCATCAACCCTCTGCTCACCCACACCGACGAGAAAAAGGGTTATGACGCTAACGGACACCTCTATCGCGGTTTTATTTACTCCAATGCCAACACCGACCCTGAAGTCTATCTTCAACAACGTTTTTCGATGGGTGACACCATCTGCTACTATGTCATGTCCAACGGTCGCTCCGAGACCTATCGTTTCCAATTGGCCGATAGTTCGTACTACACCACCTTGCCCTATTCAGGTGGTAAATTGGTGGAGTGTTTACGGTTTGTGTGCCCTGCCGATGGCGACTATCGTTTGGTGGGGTTGGACGAGAAACTGGTCGTGGCACGTATCATTCGCTATCCTTTGCAGCACTCCTTGTCTAAAAAAGAAGCACGCGCTCTCAACCGCATGGCACATCAACCCCTGCGCTATCATGCACCTAAGACCAAATACCGCTTTGATTTCCCCGACACCCTCTCCACCACTCTCAATTCTCAATTCTCAATTCTCAACTACCAAGACACCATCCGTGTCACCTCCACCATCGCTGAGGCCTTACATCGCGTACGCTGTATGAACCGCCAACCCGACCAGCGGGTCACTATTCTCCTTCCGCCCGGCAATTACGAAGAGATGCTTCGCATCGACCTGCCCAACATAACGCTCAAAAACGCGTCACCCACACCCTCTATTGCTGTCTCTAATGGCGGTGTGGACATTGACACTTGCGCCGTACGCATTACCGGCTACTACGGTGGGGGCTACGACTATTATTCCATGAACTCCGCACAGGTCTATGACCCGCGTACCCTCCGTGCCAGCCGCCGCCACCATCAGGTCAGTTGTGCCAACAAGGGCGGCTCCGAACAGAACTATTGGAATGCCGTTGTCTTGGTACAAGCCACTGGTTTTCAGGCAGAAGACATCATCTTTGAGAACTCGTTTAATCAATATGTTTCGCACAAGGAAATGACGGACATCGTCGTTCCGCAGTCCACCAAGCCGCAGCGTCCCCGCGAATATGGTTCCACAGAGGTGCAGAACCGTCTCTACCGCGAACGCGCCGCAGCCATTGCCATTGCAGACTCCGCATCGGGACATCTGATTAACTGTCGCATTGTGTCCCGTCAGGACGCTTTCTTTGGGGGCAAAGGGGCTGTTGTACGATGTGACGGAGGCATACTCATGGGCGGTGTGGACTATATCTACGGCGATATGAACCTCGTTTGCTACCGTAGCGAATTGGCGTTGCTCACTTCCTCTGACCACGACGACAAGGCCTATATCACGGCTGCTCGTACACCCGTTGACGCTCGCGGTATGCTCTTCTACCAATGCCGTATTCGTAGCGCCATACCGCGTGTCGAAATGGCGTCTCCCAACTATGCTCAACCCGGGTACTTGGGTCGCCCGTGGGCGAAAAGTGGCGAAGCCGTGTTTGTGGAACCGCAGATAGACACACTGCCCGACGGACGCAGTATGATTGTGGACGAATTGTGGCATGACGGATTGATTGGCGTGGCCGATTACCCGCGTTGTCGCATCGCTACAGCACAAGAAATTGACATCTCGACTTGGCAACACACAAAATAAATTTGCATATTTGCAAACTTTTTTGTAATTTTGCACCGCAAAAACGATTATCTCAAAATTCATAATTTATAATTCAAAATTATCAACTACAATGATCTATTCCAAAGAGGTACAGGCAATGTGCCAAGTAGCCAAGGGTCCTCATCACGGACCGGCTCCAATTCCCGAAGAGGGTAAGTGGGTCAAAGCCAAAGAGATTAGTGATATCTCCGGCATGACGCACGGTATTGGTTGGTGCGCTCCCCAACAGGGTGCGTGCAAACTGAGTTTGAACGTTAAGGACGGTGTCATCGAGGAAGCCCTCGTTGAGACTATCGGTTGCTCCGGTATGACCCACTCTGCTGCTATGGCTGCTGAGATTCTGCCCGGTAAAACCATCCTTGAAGCGCTGAATACCGACCTCGTTTGCGATGCTATCAACACCGCTATGCGTGAGCTCTTCCTCCAAATCGTTTATGGTCGTACACAGTCTGCTTTCTCTGAGGGCGGTTTGACCATCGGTGCTGGACTGGAAGACCTTGGTAAAGGACTTGTTTCGCAGGTTGGTACACTCTATTCCACCAAGGTGAAAGGTCCTCGTTATCTGCAACTTACCGAAGGTTATATCACCAAGGAGTTCCTTGATGAAGACGGTGAGATTTGCGGTTATGAATATGTACACATGGGTAAGTTCATGGACGCTATCAAGAAAGGTATGGACGCTAATGAAGCCCTCAAGAGCGTTACCGGTACGTACGGTCGTACCACCAAAGAACAGGGTGCCGTTAAATCTATTGACCCAAGAAAGGAGTAAACTATGTTACGCGAAGTAAAATTTGAGTCGCAAGACCGCCGCGAGAAACAGATTCTCGCCGCTTTGAATGCCAACGGTATCGCTTCCATCGAGGAGGCCAATCAGATTTGTGAGCAATATGGTTTAGACCCATACATGACCTGCGAAGAGACCCAACGTATCTGCTTCGAGAACGCTAAATGGGCTTATGTCGTAGGTAGTGCTATCGCCCTCAAAAAGGGTTGCAAGAACGCTGCTGACGCCGCCGAAGCCATCGGTATCGGTTTGCAGGCATTCTGCATTCCGGGTTCTGTAGCCGATGACCGTAAGGTGGGTATCGGTCACGGTAACCTCGCAGCCCGTCTGCTCCGTGAGGAGACTGAGTGCTTTGCTTTCTTGGCTGGTCACGAGTCCTTCGCTGCGGCTGAAGGTGCTATCAAGATTGCCGAAATGGCCAATAAAGTTCGTCAAAAACCTCTCCGTATCATTCTGAACGGTTTGGGCAAGGACGCTGCTATGATTATCAGCCGTATCAACGGTTTCACCTACGTGCAAACCGAATTTGACTACTTCACCGGCAAACTGAATATCGTTAAGACCAAGGCCTACAGCAACGGTCCTCGCGCCAAAGTGAATTGCTATGGTGCTGACGATGTGCGCGAAGGTGTGGCTATCCTGTGGCATGAGAACGTAGATGTTTCCATTACCGGTAACTCTACCAACCCCACTCGCTTCCAGCACCCCGTTGCAGGTACCTACAAGAAAGAGCGTATCCTTGCCGGCAAACCTTATTTCAGCGTTGCTTCCGGTGGTGGTACAGGTCGTACTTTGCACCCCGATAATATGGCTGCCGGACCTGCTTCGTACGGTATGACCGACACGATGGGACGTATGCACTCTGACGCGCAGTTCGCAGGCTCGTCTTCTGTTCCTGCACACGTCGAGATGATGGGCTTCCTTGGCATCGGTAATAATCCCATGGTCGGTTGCACAGTTGCTTGCGCCGTTAACGTCGCTCTGGCTCTCAATAAGTAATTGGCTAACAAGCATATCTATCAAAATTCCTATTGTCTGTGGATGGTAGGAATTTTGTTATTCTTGTCTTATGTGGTTGGGATTAGCCATCTTATCTGCCTTGTGTTTGGGCTTTTACGACGTTAGCAAAAAGCAATCGCTGAATGCCAACTCGGTACTGGGTGTGCTCACCGGCAGCATTTTGATTTCTGCTGGCTTATTAGGGCTGATGTGGCTTGCTTCGGTGGTTTGGCCGGAGCGGCTAATGGGCACTATGTTCTATGTACCGGGGGTGGACGGGCGTACCCACGCGCTTATTGTTGGCAAAGCGGCATTGGTGTTGTCGTCGTGGGTGTGTGCTTATATCGCCCTAAAGCACCTGCCTATCAGTCTCGTAGCCCCTATGCAGACCACCCGTCCTATCTGGACTTTGCTGGGTGCCATTGTCATTTTTGGCGAGTGCCTAAACGGCTGGCAATGGCTCGGTGTCCTGACTACTATTGGCAGTGTATGTATCTACGCCCTCGTTGAGCGGCGCAATGGCTCCACGGCGGGGATGGTGCGTCCTGTTTATGTGCTGTGGCTTATTTTGGGCATCTTGCTGGGTAGTGCTTCCGGATTGTACGATAAGTTCTTGATGAGGCAACTCGACCACAATGCCGTGCAGGTTTACTACACTTGTTATCAAGCACTTATGATGCTTCTTTTAGTGGGTATCAGTCGCCTGTATGGACGCTTCCGGCACCGCACTTTGCCGTCGTTTCAGTGGCGATGGTCTATTATGGGTATATCTCTTTTCTTGGTGTTGAGTGATTTTTTCTATCTCTTGGCATTGTCCAATCCCCAGTCGCTCATTGCTATTGTCTCTACCACGCGCCGTTTGGGCACTATTGTGCCATTTTTGTATGGTATATGTATCTTGCACGAACCCCGTGCCGTGCCCAAGATTTGGTGCCTTTGTGGCATCATTACGGGCATAGTTTTCATCTTGATTGGCACATTATAAGAATCACCAACTCACCGATTTACCGATTTACCAATCAAAAACGGGTCTGCAACATAACAAATTCTTCAAAAAAAACACTTTTTTGCACTTTTTTTATTAAAAAATTTGGTTGTTTCAAAAAAAAGCAGTACCTTTGCAGCACAAAGTAGAAAGATTACTTAAAAATAAATGAATAAAAAACTGGGTAATATTGCTTCAATTATGTCGGGTTGCTTCCTTTCAGAGGGGGCAGACGGCAACCTGCTATACCTGAAAGTGCGTGATTTTACGGGCAATTACATCCATCAGGGGGATTTACGACCGTCTGTTTTTGCTTCCGAGAAAACGGAGCGTTTTTTGTTGAAGGATGAGGACTTGCTGTTTGCAGCAAAAGGTAATGCCAATTTTTGCTATTGCTATAAAGAATCAGTAGGGCGTGCTGTTGCTTCCAATGCTTTTTTTGTGATTCGGGTGCAGGATAAAACAGTGCTGCCGGAATATGTGTGCTGCTATATGAATCAGCCAACTATATTAAACAGTTTACGCATTCAGGCGCGCGGGACAGGCATTCAATTGATTGGGAAAGATGTGTTAGAAAAATTGCTTATACCTATTCCTCCTATGGAAGTGCAGCAACGAATATGTGAATATGATAAATTGCGTCGCAAGGAAACGGAGTTGCTGGAACAGATAGCGCAGAAAAAGCAAGATATATCCGGCTTGCAATTAATGAACATGATAAATATGTATGAATATGGAAAATAAAACAACCCAAGAAGACATTAACCGTATTGTATGGAAAGCGTGCGATACGTTTCGCGGCATGATAGATCCGAGTCAGTATAAGGATTATATTTTGACCATGCTGTTTTTGAAATACGTGAGTGATGTGTATCGTTCTAAATACGCGGAGCATTTGAAACGCTATAATGGTGATAAGGAACGTGCGGCTCGTGCGATGCGTCATGAGCGTTTCCTAGTGCCAGAAGAAAGTTCATTCGGTTTCTTGTATGAGCATCGTAATGATAGCAACATAGGCGAATTGATCAATATCGCTCTTGCCAACTTGGAAGAAGCCAACCGCGAGAAAATGAGTAGTGAAGACGGTAGTGGTATATTCCGCAATATAGATTTCAACAGCAGCAATTTGGGCGATACCAAGGATAAGAACGCACGGTTGAAGAACTTGTTACAGGATTTTAACGACCCGAAGATGAATTTCACTTCCGAGAATCTGGACAACAACGACATTATCGGCGATGCGTATATGTTCCTTGTGTCCAGTTTTGCCAGTGCCTCGGGAAAGAAAGCTGGCGAATTCTTTACGCCGGCAGAGGTGTCCACTTTGTTGGCTCGATTGACCAAGAGCCGTCCGGGCGCACGTATTTGTGACCCCACTTGCGGGTCGGGTTCGTTGCTGATTAAGGCAGGCAAAGAGGTGGGCGGAAATAATTTCTCGTTGTACGGTCAGGAGTTGAATGGCAGCACATGGGCATTGGCGATGATGAACATGTTTCTACACGGTTTTGACAGTGCCACTATCCGCTGGGGGGATACGTTGCGTAATCCCAAATTGAAGGAAGAAGACCATTTGATGAAGTTTGACACGGTGGTTGCCAATCCTCCGTTTAGTTTGGATAAATGGGGCGCGGACGAAGCCGAAACGGACATTTATAATCGTTTTTGGCGCGGTGTTCCACCCAAGAGCAAAGGCGACTGGGCGTTTATCAGTCACATGTTGGAAGTGGCACAGGAGGGTAGTGGCAAAGTGGGGGTGGTTATTCCTCACGGTGTGCTGTTCAGAGGTGCCAGTGAAGGGCGTATCCGCCGCCATATCATAGAGCAGGAGAACTTGTTGGAGGCGGTTATCGGTTTGCCGTCCAATCTATTCTACGGCACGGGTATTCCTGCTGCAATAGCCATTTTCAACAAAGGCAAACAGACCACCGATGTGTTGTTTGTGGATGCCAGTCGTGAGTTTGAGAACGGCAAGAATCAGAACCGCCTGCGAGACAAGGACATAGAGCATATTGTATCCACTTACCGTCGTTTTGCAGAAGGTGAATTGCGTGCAGGAGTGGTGGAAGATAAATATGCCTACGTGGCTACGCGAGACGAGATAGCCGCCAATGATTATAACCTGAATATCCCGCGTTATGTAGATACCTTTGAGGAAGAAAAACCGATAGATATTCCTGCCGTTCAAGCAGAGATAGACCAATTGGAAAAAGAGTTGGCGGAGGTACAAGGTAAGATGAAAGAGTATTTGAAAGATCTAGGATATTGATAATATTGTATAACCATTTATAATTATGACTGAATTAGAACAATTGTATCAGGAGTGGCGTGCTTTGCAACCCATGAAGGAGGAGTACCAACAGCGTTTGAACCAAAAGTTCATGTTGGATTTCAACTATAATTCCAATCACTTGGAGGGTAATACGCTGACATACGGTCAGACAGAGTTGTTATTCCGTTTTGATCAAACGGATGGCAATGCCCCGATGCGTGATTATGAAGAAATGAAGGCGCACCAAGTGGCACTTATGATGGTGCAGATGGTTGCCAACGAGAAAGAGCAGCGTCCATTGACTGAAGCGTTTATCCGTGAACTGCATCAGACAATGTTGCGTGAAGATTATGAGAAGCACGAGATGCGTAATAATAGTCCTATTTCCTATACTATTCACGCGGGTGTTTATAAAACTCGTCCTAATTCGGTCATTACGGTTACGGGGGAGCGTTTTGATTATGCCTCGCCGGAGGAAACACCGGCATTGATGACTGACCTGGTGAGTTGGTATAATGAAGAAGAGCAGAAAGGGGAAATGTCTCCTATCCAATTGGCGACGTTGTTCCACTACCGCTATATCCGTATTCATCCGTTTGAAGATGGTAATGGTCGTATCTCGCGTTTGTTGGTCAATTATATTTTGGCTCGGCACGGTTATCCGATGATTGTAATCTTAACAGAAGACAAGGCAAATTATTTGAAAGCACTTCATAAATGTGATGTGCAAGTGGGTTCTCTTCCATCGGTAGGGGCTCAAGCCGGTTTGGAACAGATTACGCCGTTTGTAGAGTATATGGAAGGTTGCCTAAAACGGGCATTGACAATGGGCATCAAAGCCGCCAAAGGCGAGAGCATAGAGGAAGATGACGATTTTGAGAAGCGTGTTGCTCTGCTCGCCCGTGAAGCCGAGATGAAAAGGGGAGATGTAAAAAGAAAAACCAATAGTGAAGTATTGTATATATTGGAGAACTTTGTGGAAGTTCTATCTTCCGAGTTGCGCCAAACGCTGAACACTTTCAGCCCATTTTACAATAAAATACAAGTTGGTTTAAATCAAAAACTTGGTACAAGTGTTTATCGCTCATTTAACATACAATCATACAAGCAAGAAATGACAAGATGGCGAGAAATTGATGGACTCGATATAGAGATTAACCTATCTTCCGCTACTAATCTGTTATCGGCAAAGGAATCGGAATTTATGAGAGTTTTTATTAACTTTGATATAGAACAATATACTTTTTCGTACAATAACAAGTGGCATCAATACAAATATGGCACATTACCTTCTGAAAGTGAGCGTAAAGAATTGGTGACTGCCATAAAACAAGATATATACAATAGCATTGAAAAAAAGGTAAATAAAACGGAGATGAAATAACTATTAGACGTCTATCATGAAAGCGAAGTTAAGCGAGTGGTTGAATAGTTTGTCGGGGTCAATGGGGAAGAATTATTATGCTGTGCCCTGTCCACATGAGCCGGGCTATTGCATTATTCGCAAAAAGCCAGGACCGCGAAACCCCAAAAGCAAACGCACAAACCTTTGGGTGATGCCTGAGGCACAAGCTGCGCCCGTGCGTGCCTTCAAGGAAAATCAGGCAAAAGCGAGTGCGATATATAACGACCCTGTGCAACGGGCACAGTATGAGCAGGAATATCAAGCATGGCTTCGCGACCAAAGCCGTCATGGGAAAGATTATCGAATCAACGGGAAGATAGTGCGGTATCTGTGGGACTATGTGCGAATTAGAGTCAATGAGGAGAATCAACTGCCTAAATAACCGCTCTTGCCACCTATTTGCCTGCTGATTGCCACCTGTCTGAGTCGGTTTCTACTCGGTTTCTGCTCGGTTTATGCTCGGTTCACATGGCTGTCCTAATGCTGATAATATAAATACTTGATAATGAAAATACTTACAAACATACCGCAGGGATATAAATCTTCGCCACTTGGCATTATTCCAAAAGATTGGGAAGTGTTAGAGTTTGGGCAAATAGCAGATGTTGCAGGGAAGAAATATACCCCTTCCCAAACAGAACATGTCCCATGTATAGAATTAGAACACATGGTGGCGCAAGATGGTGGCATCTATGGTTATACGGATTCAGCAAACCAGGAAAGCACTAAAAATGTTTTTGAGGTTGGAGATGTTTTGTTTGGGAAGTTGCGCCCTTATTTACGTAAATTTTGGTTAGCGACATTCAATGGTGTTTGTTCCAGTGAAATATGGGTGTTCAAAAATAAAAAGTGTTCAAGTAAATACCTATATGATTTATTGCAATCGGACAGATTTATTCAAAATGCTAATGTCTCTTTTGGTTCTAAAATGCCGCGTGCTGATTGGAACTATTTGCAACATACACTGTTCCCCCTACCACCCTTGGCAGAGCAGGAGCGAATAGCGGAGTTATTGGGGACTTGGGATAGGGCGATTGAGATGCAAAAACAACTGATTGACAAGTTGGAACTTCGCAAAAAAGGACTGATGCAACAACTCCTACCAGCAAAAGGTCACAGAGTACCTAATTTGCGTTTCCCTGAATTTGTCAATACAATGAAATGGACAGAAAAAAGAGTAGCCGATATTTTCCAAATTACAAGAGGTCTAGTATTGGCTACTACCAGCACGAAAAATAAACCTGATACAAAATACAAATATCCCGTGTATTCTTCTCAAACAAAAGACGGAGGGTTGATGGGGTATTATGATAATTTTCTTTACGAAGATGCTATAACATGGACAACTGATGGTGCAAATGCAGGAACTGTTTTTTTTCGTTCAGGAAAATTTTATTGTACAAATGTTTGTGGAGTTTTAATCAATAAAGAAGGGTATGCGAATCAATGTTTAGCAGAAATAATTGGGAAACAATCAAAAAAATATGTTTCCTATGTCGGAAATCCAAAATTAATGAATAATGTAATGGCGGAGATTCCTGTTTGTGTGCCTTCCCTTCAAGAGTTGCGAAAGATTGCATGCTTTTTATCATCAATAGACGAACAAATTGCAACAGAAAAAAACAAGTTGGCTTTATTTCAAGTCCAAAAGCAAGGGTTGATGCAAGTATTATTAACAGGTAAAAAACGAATATAAACAAACTATTATGTCCCCTATATCCTTCAAAGAAGATCATATCAGTCAGATACCGGCGTTGGCGATGCTCATGAAGATGGGCTATACCTATCTGACCCAAGACGAGGTGATGTCGCTTCGCGGCAACAGCACAGGCAATGTGCTGTTGGAACAAGTGCTACGCCGCCAACTGCGTGAACTGAACACCATTCAAGTGAACACACAACGCACGGCGTTGTTCACCGACCAAAACATAGAAAACGGTATTCAGGCACTCCGTAACGTAACGATGGTGGACGGCTATGTGGCTGCTAATCAGACCATATATGACCTGTTGACCTACGGCAAGACCTTGGAGCAGAGCATAGACGGCGACAAGAAAAGTTACAACCTGCAATACATCAACTGGCAAGACCCGTCCAAAAACGTGTACCACGTTACGGAAGAATTTGCCGTGACGCGGGCAGGGCGACGCGACACCTATCGCCCGGACATTGTGCTGTTTGTGAACGGCATCCCTTTGGCGGTGATTGAGTGCAAACGTCCCGACATACAGGATTCGCTATCAGAAGCCATATCGCAACACCTGCGCAACCAAAAAGAAGACGGCATACGCAGTCTGTTCCGCTATTCAGAACTGCTGTTGGCTATCAACAGAGACGGTGCGCGTTACGGCACTGCCGCCACACCTTTTGAGTTCTGGAGTACGTGGAAAGAGCAGTTTATTGATTCGGAAGCAGCCAAGAAATACGAGGCAGAGGTAAATCAAATAGTCAACACCCCCTTGGACGAGGAGTCCGACCGCCGACTATTCTCTTCTCGGTATAAATATGTAGCCGCCGCTTTTCACGCCTTATACAAAAAGTCCGTACAGCCGACCGAGCAGGACAAAGCACTCTATTCTCTGTGCCGTCCGGAACGGCTATTGAAATTGATGTTCCGCTACACGGTATATGACGGCGGGGTAAAGAAAGTGGCACGCTACCAGCAGTTCTTCGCCGTAGAGCAGACCTTAGCGCGTGTACGCAATATGGAGCAGGGACACCGCCGAGGCGGCGTGATATGGCACACGCAGGGTAGCGGCAAGTCGCTGACGATGGTCATGCTGGCACAAGCCATCGCATTGGACGAGACGATACGCAATCCCAAAATCATACTGGTGACCGACCGCACGGAGTTGGACAAACAGATAGGCGACACCTTCAAGAAATGCGGCAAGACAGTACGGCAAGCCACCACCGGTGCCAACTTGTCCGAACTGCTGCAAAGTGATTCGGATGCGGTCGTCACAACCATTATCAACAAGTTTGAGACAGCAGTCAAGCGTATCCGCAAACCGCTGACCGACCCGAATATATTTGTGCTGATTGACGAAGCCCACCGCAGCCAATACGGCGAGATGGCCATCAACATGCAACGCACGCTGCCCAACGCCTGTTGCATCGCTATGACCGGCACACCGCTGATGAAACGCGAGAAGAGTACAGCCGCCCGCTTCGGGGGTATCATCCGTCCCGTCTATACAGTAGGTCAAGCCGTGGAGGACGGGGCTGTCGTGCCCTTGCTATACGAAGGACGCATCACTGAACAGACCGTGCGAGAAAACGCCATAGACCGTTATTTCGAGATGGTGAGCGCATCGCTGAACGAACAGCAACGCATCGACCTGAAAAAGAAATTCAGCCGTGCCGAGCCCCTCAGCGAAGCCGAACAGCGGCTATATGCCAATGCCTGGGACATATCTATGCATTATCGTGACAACTGGCAGGGCACAGGTTTCAAAGGGCAATTGGTATGCTCCAAAAAACGCATCGCCATCAAGTACAAACAGTTCCTTGACGAGATAGGTATCGTGTCATCCGAAGTGCTGATAACTTCCCCTGACACACGCGAAGGCGAAGATGAGGCATTTGGCGGCTCAAGCGACCTGTGCAACGCCTTCTGGAAAAAGACGATGGACAGATTCGGCAATGCTGCCAAATACGAAAAAGAGGTTATCAACAGTTTCCGCCACTCCGAACAGCCGGAGATAATCATCGTGGTGGATAAACTGCTGACCGGCTTTGACGAGCCCCAAAATACGGTCATGTATTTAGACCGGCAACTGAAAGAACATACTTTGCTGCAAGCGGTGGCGAGGGTCAACCGCGTATGCGAGGGGAAAGATTTTGGCTACATAATCGACTACAGCGGCATTTTGCGCAACCTGTACGAAGCATTGGACACCTATTCCAATGACGGGGAAGACGACATAGAGAAAAACGAGATAGAACATATCCTGACCCAGATAAACGAACAGACCGACCGCTTGCCGCAGACCTATTCCAACCTATGGGACCTGTTCAAGCAAGTGGACAATAAACGCGACTTGGAGCAATATGCCCGATTGCTGGCTCAGGAAGATATTCGGCAGAAATTCTACGACTTGCTGACCGAATATGCCAAAGCACTGAAAATGGCATTATCCACAATGGACTTCTATCGCAACACACCTGCGAAACAAATTGAACAATACAAGGAAGATTTGACCTTCTTTGTCAATCTGCGAAACGCGGTCAAACAGCGGTATTCGGACACGGTGGATTACAGACAGTATGAAAGTCAGATACAAAAACTGATAGATACCCATGTGGAAAGCAGCGAGGTAAAAAGTATAACTCCGTTGGTAAATATATTCGACCATGAGCAGTTTGAGCAGGAAGTGGAGAAGATAATCGGCACGGCAGCCAAGGCAGATACCATCGCCTCCCGTACTGCCAAATACATTAACGAAAACATGGACACCGACCCTGCTTTCTTTAAACGCTTTTCCGAACTGTTGCGCCAGACCATAGAAGACTACCGCCGAAACCGAATAGACGAAGCCGAATATCTGCAACGGGTGAAGAAACTGAAAGACGATGTGCTGGCGCATACCGATTCGGATATTCCTGCCGCACTGGACCGAAGCAATGCCGCCAAAGCGTTCTACGGTCAATGTATGGAAACAATGTGTGCCAAAGATACGGCACACAGCGAATCCGAAATGCGACAGATAGTTGCCGATGCCGCGTTGGCGATGGATGATATTATCAAACAACAAGCCGAGATAGTAGATTGGCAGACCAATTATGACATTATCGGACAGATAAAAATTCAAATGGAAGATTATTTGACCGACTATGTGCAACAGATACACGGTATCCCGTTGTCTTTTGACGAAATGGATGCGCTGATAGACAGTTGTGTGAATATTGCAATGCTATGGTACAAGAAATAAGTCACCTATCCGTACCGTTCGGCACAACGGTCATTGAGTGCGTTGTTTCATACGCCGACCGCAAGACGTTAGCCATTGTGGTCAATCCCGACCAATCGGTGTTAATCAAAGCCCCGGTGGCTGCATCCGAAGAACAAATAGCGGAGAAGATACACAAACGGGCGGCGTGGATACTGCGCCAACAACGGTTCTTCGCTTCTTTTGGGGAACAAACACCGCCGAGACGGTACATAAGCGGCGAATCGCATTGGTACATGGGAAGGCAATACCTATTACGGGTAACTCGTTCTGACCACAATGCCGTTCTATATCAGGGGCGTACTATCGAAATTATGCACCGTCCGCAATCCTCCCCGAAGAAATTGATGCAGGAGTGGTACAGAAGTCGCGCCAATGTCAAATATGCCGAACTAATGGCTCCTATTGCCGCACGCTTTGCACGCTACTGTGTACAGCCGTCGGGAATAGCAATACAGGAAATGACTACACGCTGGGGCAGTTGCACACGAAAGGGAAAAATTATTCTCAATCTCGAACTTATCAAAGCCCCGCGCCCGTGCATAGAGTACGTGATTACGCATGAATTGTGCCACTTGGTACACGCTAACCATACACTTGCTTTTTACCGGTTACTGGAACAGGAAATGCCGGATTGGAAACGGTGGAAGCGTAAACTGGATGCGTATATGTTTGGTAATTAACTCTAATCAAAACTATATAAACAGACAAAAAAACATACTCAATATGAAAAAACACTTATTAGTAGCAAGTTTATTGCTGATGGCGGGCAGTATCGCTGCCAGTTGGACACCCAGTGAAAAATACGCTAACTGGGTATCCCATTTCCAACTCGACAAGACATGGAAATTTGAGAATAGCAGTCACAACGAAGGCACTGCCGGTTCCGTTCACTCAGGTACGAGCACGGTTGATTTTCCGGGCACGATAGCGTGGGCATTTATGTCTTGGGACGAGCGCACCAGCGACAGCGACGACCACGACATGCGCTGGTTTGAGTTATACCTCCGTAACGGCAACAACGACAACGACAAATTGCAGATAGCCGGTATTTACATCTCAGGAGGCGATAACGACTACTGGCCTACCAAAATCAACAACTACAACGGCAATGTCACCTACTACGGACAGGGCCGTTGGTACGACTATGCGGATGGTGCATGGTTCCTCTATATGGTGACCGAATACTCCGACAAGACCCGCCAACTGATTGAGCGTGCCGGTGACAATTTGCAGATAGTCATTCGTACCGAATGGGACGACAACCATTGGAACACCTACAGCAAGTCGTCCACCGTTGATTACAGCCATCGTCAGTTTATGGCAATGCCTGCTAAGCCCTCCATTACAGATGTCAGTTGGCTGGTAAAGGAGGACAAGACGGCCATCAAATACACCCGTTCCTCTGTGCCGGCCGGTTGTTATTTCCGTTTGGACGAGAAAGTTAACGGTGCAACTTTTCGTGTGAACGGCGACCAAAGCACTGCCTCCTCCGCCACCGAATACACCTACCCGTTCACGCAAAGCAAGCGACCTGCGGTGCAGGATTTATACAAAGCGCCCATCGTGTATGTGGGTTATGACGAAAAGAAGTACACGATGAACCAAACGGGCTATAAGAAGGACTTTGGTACACCTCAAGCCGAGCGCATCATCACTTCCGAAGCGGTAGAGTTTGCTGTGCCCCAGTTTGCTCAGATAGAGGACTTGACAGTGAAGGACCGCAACGACGGAACGATAGGCATTTCGTGGACGATGCAACCCTGTACGGGCAGTTTGCGTGACGAGAGCAACATCATTGTGGAGCGTGCCACAGATATGAATTTCACCCAAAATATCAAGCGCGTAGAGGAGGATTATACCAACACGCGTACAAGTTATGACAAAGCATTTGCGTTTGACGAACGGGACCAAAAAGAGTTGACCTATTATATCCGTGTTTACCGCAAAAACGCCTCTCCGAAGGACCGAGACATGGCACCTGTGAAAGAAGTGAAAGTGAACAGTAACTACGCGACCCTTACCAGTTTGACAGGCGAATTGGACGAGCACAACCGCCCCGTCTTGCATTGGGACATCATGAGTGGTGTCTGCACTGAGGATATGGAACTCAAACTGCGCTATTCCGATTACGAGCAGTCGTGGCCCTTGGTCAAAGCCATGCAGATGAAGGCCTACACAGTGGAAGATAATGTCCCCACCTGCAAGCCCATCGAATTTGAGGGTCAAATAGTCGAACACAGCACCAATCGCGGCGCTGCACAGCACACCTCGTTGATGATACCCAGTTCGATAGGGGGCAAGATTTCCTCGTATAGTGTCAGCAAGGGCTTTTACAACGACCGTGTTGAACTGCGGTGGACGATAGACAAAGAGCAGTACAACTTCACTTATTTCCAAGTGGGGCGCCGCGAGTTAGGCAGTCAAGGTCAGGCCGTAACGATAGGCACGATAGATGCCAAAGTGGGTGTTTATGACTATGCTTTTGAGGACGTCAATTGTGTACCGGGTGTTTATTACCAATACTTCATTACCGGCTATTCCGTTTGCAACGATTTGGTCGATGTTGTTCACTCGGTTTCCACCATCGGATTTGCACAGCCCTACGGTGTGGTTAGCGGACAAATCACCTACAGCGGAAACCAAGGTGTAGCCGATGTGGCTGTTTGCGTGATGGGCGAAGACGTACGGCGTAACCGTTCTCTACGTTTCATCGCTAAGAACAATGCACAACTGGAAATACCCGATTCGCTCTGGAAACAGATGGTGGGCGAAGAGGGAACGGTTGAGTTCTATGCTTATGCCTATACCGACCTGACTTTCCTGCCTGTTGCCGTACCATTGGAGGAGGGCGAGTTCAACCATATAGCCATCACCTACGACTCCGATTCTATGTTTACTTACGTTAACGGACAGGAAAAGGATAAACGTGCCATCAGTTCACGCCCGTTTGACAAGGGATTTGTATTAGGCGGCGCCGGATTTGAGGGCTTCATCGACGAAATACGTATTTGGAACATACGCCGTTCACAAACCGAGATAGCGCGCACTATGTGTACCTACCTGACAGGACAGGAAAACCACTTGACTGCCTACTATCGCTGCGACGACGAGGTGGAGAGTGAGTTATTTGACATATCTCGTACCGGCACCACCTTTAACGAGCACCACCTGCCTATGCGTGGAATCGTGCCCGACCCCGACAATATACCTACTCCCGAACAATTATCCCTAAAGGCCTACACCGACAAAGACGGTAATTACCTCATCAACAACATTCCCTACACCGTCGGCGGGTCGCTGTATAAAGTGATACCGACCCTTGGCGTACACGAGTTCAGTCCTACATCTCGTCCGTTGTTCTTCAGCACCGATGCAGCCACCCACAACGCCATCGACTTTACGGATAAGTCCAGTTTTGAGGTAACGGGTAAAGTGACTTACGAGAACACCGACTACCCTGTTGCCAAATGTCAGTTCTATGTCGATGGGCAGGTATGCTCGTCTGAAGGAATGCCCGTGGAAAGTGATGAGGAAGGTAACTTCCGTATCCAAGTACCTATAGGTGAGCATCATATCACAGTCAAGAAAGACGGACACACCTTTGTTAATGAAGGTCGCTATCCTGCTGACCCCTCTAATGTGGGGCAGAATGCTATGTTCGACGCACCGCGTACTAATATGCGCTTCTACGACAATACCACCTGCTTGGTGGTTGGTCGTGTAGCCGGTGGTAGCGATGAAGAAGAGAAAGCACACGGCTGTGGAATAGGTAAGGCGACAATAGGTCAGGCACAGATTGTTATTTGTCCGCCGGAAGATACCTACAACCTCAATCTCAGCACTGAGACCCAGCGCACTTTCCTATGCCCCGACACGCTTACATGCAACAGCGTGACCACCACAGGTATAGCTAGCGGTAATTTGGCGCACAGTGTGACTATTCTCACTGATCCCGTTACGGGTGAGTTCGCCGTGGCGCTGCCGCCTATTGATTTTGAAATCAAGAAAGTAAGCATACCTTCCAATCCTGCTATTCAGTTTGACCTTGGCAAATATGCCAACCTCACACTCGGTTCAAGCAACATACACCAAACAGCCACCGACACCCTTTACCTTGATTCGGTCAACTACAAGACGGTAACTTACTTGCAGAAATTAGACATCATTCACTACGCTTTGCCCGAATTAACTATCTCGCAATGGGGCAACCGTGATGGTGCGTTTGGTGAAAAAATGCACTATATAACCCTACCTTCCGGACAAATAGACACCATTTCCCTGTATTCCGTTCAGAACGGAGCGCTTGAATATACGATGGGAGTACCGTGCTTCATACAGGACAAGGCATATAAGTGGACCATTCAAGCATTTGAAACGTATGTCAATTACGACAATGCACAAAATCTCGACACCGTCTTCCAACCAATGCGCAATGCCATTGTAACTGTTGAAAACGAGTTGGGCGACAAGGAAGTAGATGAGGAAGACGGACATATCATCTCGTTAAACCAAAACCAAATCCTATTAGACTCGCTGGGCTTGGGTGAGTACCTGTTTGTAGTGGGTGAACCGAATATCGTGGGGCCCTATACCTACAATATCAACATCACCTACGAAACACCCGACCACTCTCGCGTCTATGCGTGGGACCAAAACGGCAAGGCCAAAGGACTCATCTTTGGTGCCCGTACCTCAGGCACCAACTTCATCACAGACGGTCCTGACCAATTGCTCTTCGTACTGCGTGACCCCCCGGGAGGACAATCGTTCGCCACGTGGGAGAAGGGACAAAGCGTCTCCACCACCATCGAATCCTCGCACGAGCAAAACCGCGGAACGGAATTTGAACACCTCTTTCATGGCGGATTAGAAGAAGTGATAGGTGCAGGCGTGGGCGTAATCACCTTCACGGAAATATCTGAACAGAACAATGCGGGCTTCGGCGATACCTACGACGGTCTGTCACGTTGGGTTAATTCGCATAGTTACGACGTCACAACCACACAAACCATCTCCACCAAAGCGGAATATCCATATATCGGTACGACCGGCGATGTATTTGTGGGTGCAGGCACAAACGTGCTGTTCGGTAATGCCCGTAAAGTAACTTTGGAACGTGTGCAAGACAATCCACCTACATATAAAGTAGTGGTACGCGATGTAATATCAACCGGTTCTGTCTTCAAGACAACATTCAACTATTCCACCCGGGAAATCGAGGAAGACGTTATCCCCAACTACACCAAACAACGTAATGCCCTACTCCAACACGTAGATAAGGCCGTATATAACTCCAACTACCCCAACCTGACCAACGACGCTATCTATATCACCACTCTGTCACCTGACGACAAGCGGTTTGGTAGCGACAACCACGATGAACGTATATGGGGTCCGGAAGCCACACCTGTTGACTCGTTCGGTGGCCCAAGTTATATCATGATTCCTCCTGCCATACTGCCCGATACGGCCAAAGGTATTGCAGACAAAGTCTGCCACTTCAACAACCAAATTCATAGGTGGCAAGAGGTATTGGCTCAAAACGAGCAATTCAAAGTCAGAGTACACCACTCTAGTCAGAAGTTCGACCAAAACCAATGGGACGAAGCCGATAAAAAAGCCCAACTGGCACGCAAGTGGCGTGAACGGTTGCGTGACCCGAACGAAGTGGCATGTCGCGACTATGGCGATAGATCCGTTTGTGATCGCAGTTACTTAGAGGAAGATTATGCAGACTCCGGCGTTGATACGGCACTTGTTGAGCCACGCGACTATTACAGTGGCGGTTGGTTATTGGATAACTACTCCCTCGGTGGAGGCGTTACCCTGACTTCGGCAAAAGCACAAACAAACGGAACAGGAGATGCTTTCCACGAGGAAGACGGCTTCAAAGTGATGTTCAAGGGCGAGACAGGTCTGCAAATACAGAAAGTGGGCTTCACTATCAAGAACACCACCTATGCCGGCTACAACCACACCTACGATGAGAATAACACTACCATCAAAACCTCATCAGTGGCTTATACCCTCGCTCCCAACGAGTATGAATATATGTCCATTGATGTATATGCCGCACCCGACGGATTTGGTCCTATCTTCGCCACACGCGGCGGACAGACCTACTGCCCCTACGAGGGAGAGGAACGTACCAAGTACTTTGAACCCGGCGAACATGAGTTGCACACGGCTACCGTGAAAATGGAAGAACCCGAGATTCGCGTAGCCCGACCCACCATTACCGATGTGCCCATTGGAGGCAAGGCGATTTATACGCTCACCCTGACCAACTTGGCAGACATCAATCCGGACTACTTCACATGGCTCAAACTCTATGCGGCAGGAGACTTCAATAAATACGGTGCCCAAATCACCATAGACGGGGCACCTTTGACGGACGCAGGACGGCTGATTAAGTTCTATCCTTCCACCCCCATCACCAAGACCCTCGTTCTCACACAGGCCGACTGGGGTGTGTTGGATTACGATAGTATCGCCATCGTACTGTCTTCCGATTGCGCGCTGTATCAGGATGCCGATACAGTTTGGCTCTCTGCACACTTTGTGCCCACCTGCTCAGCCATTCAGTTGAAGATAGACAATACCACCGTCAACACCACCACAGGGGACACCCTGCCTATGACCGTTAATGGTTACGACCGCAACTTCCGCAGTTTCAATACCATTCGCTTGCAATACCGCCACGTGGGAGACAACGATTGGCACTTGATACAGGAGTTCACCACTCATGCAGAAGATACAGTTGGTGGACAAAAAGTCCTCATCGAAGGACCTGCTATCTACTATTCTGTTGCAATGACCGACACCCAATTCCCGGACGGCGAATATGAGTTCCGGGCCGTATCGACTTGCACATTCGGCAACGATGAGATTACCAACGAGAGCGAGATAATCTCCGTCATCAAGGATATGCAACGACCGATGGCTCTCGGTCTGCCCAACCCCATCAATGGTATTTATACATCTGATAATCAGGTTTATGTAGATTTGAACGAGCCCATTCAAGCCGGTCGGGTACGCGATAAGAACATCTCCGTAACAGGCGTACTCAACGAGCAACCGATTGGTGACCACCGTGTGGCACTGCAACTGGCAGAACGCGCATACGCTTTCTCCGACGCGGACTTTAATTACAGCGGCACGGACTTCACCATCGAGTTCTGGTATAACTACACCGAGGGCGGACCTATCTTGTGCCATGCTTTAGGCACCAATTTAGGAATGAACATTGCCGTATCAGACGACCGGTTTGGTATTTATATGGGTAATTTTGCTGCCTTGGCAAAAGAGAGTTTGCCCAAAAACCAATGGTGCTTTGTCACAATCGAATACGTGGCTGATGCCTACCCCGACGGCTGGGGTGAACTGACGGCACACTATGCTTACGACGACCGTGAAGTACTCCTTGTTGATCACGTACGCGCTCCCAAGTACGACATGCGCGGAAACTTGGTTTTAGGGACTTCAGGTATCTACAAGATGCATGATGTAGCTTTATGGAACATTCACCGTGACTGGCGTACCTCGCTCAGCGAGCGCAATAAACGCAAAGATACCTACACCGACGGCTTGCTGTCCTATTGGCCAATGGATGAGGGCGAAGGTATGGTAGCTCGTGATGTGATTAGAGGCAGGGACCTGCAACTCAGTTCGAGTGAGATGTGGTGGTACAACAATAACAACATCGCCCTAACTATTCCTGCAGGGAAGGTGGCTAAGATGGACCTGAGCGAATGCCCCATTCCGGCAGGAGAGGATTATGTCTTTGAGTGCTGGTTCCGTATGCAGGAAGACGGCACACTCTTCTACCTGAGCGACAGTTCGCTATGTGTCAGATTTAGCGGAAAGAAAGTGCAACTGACGGTATCGGACGGCACGTGGGAATTACCCACAGCGACAGCCGTTGCCGATGGACAATGGCACCATATAGCCCTCAATTATCGGCATAGCACATTGCCTATCTTGATTGTAGACGGCAAGGTGTTGGACGTAGTGGGATTGCGTGAGATGCCCGGTTTTGCTGCGGCGCATGTCGTTTTCTCCTCCGAGCAGTCAACATCTGCCGTGGATATAGATGAAGTCCGTTTGTGGAATGCTTACCTCATGCCACACAACATCGCACTTAACCGTCGGAACGAGTTGAAGGGGGACGAGTCGGGATTGGTAGCATATTACCCGATGGAGGAGGACACGCAGGACGAGGCCATGCAGCCCGTCAAGGTCTTCTCGCTGTCAGACAGAGTGAGCAAGCACACGATGAGTTGTGAGGGCGGGCAGGCGGCCACTGTAGTGGCTCATTTGAGTAAGGTGCGTGCAGTGGAGGAGGTGCGGTGTACGTACACGCCGAGTGCGCAGCGTATAGTGATTAACATCACAGAGAGTGCGAGCCGTATAGAGGGTTGCACCTTGGAGTTTGAGGTGCGTGATTTGGTAGATGAGCAAGGTAATTACTCGTTGCCTATTCATTGGACGGCGTATGTGAATCGCAATCAACTGTTGTGGAACGAGGAGTACATCCGCCTGACGAAGACGGCATTACAGGACACGACGTTGACGCTGACCATCGTCAATAACAGCGGTCGTGTGGAGAACTGGTATGTGGACCATGTGCCCGATTGGTTAGCGTTGAGTGAGACGGGAGGACTGTTGCAGCCCTTGCAGAAGAAAGAGATAAGTGCGACTATCCGTGGTTCGTTGCCGATAGGTAACTACGAGCAGACGCTCTACCTGATAGGCAACGAGATGGTCCGTACACCGTTGCGTATGAGTGTTCGCGTGAATGCCGAGCGTCCGGATTGGCATATCCACCCGGCGGACTACGAGTACTCGATGAATATGATTGCGACGGCGACGATTAACACGGACGTGTCGGACGACAGTGAGGACCTCGTGGCTGCCTTTATCGGTGGTCAGTTAGTGGGATTGACATCGCCTCAGTTGGTGAGTGCATATAACCGTCACTACATCATGATGAATATCTACTCGAACCGTTTGTCGAGTGAGGTGACGTTTAAGTACTGGGACGCCAGCACGGGTCGCACATACACGGACGTGGGCATCACGCTGCCTCATTCGACGAATAAGAACGCCGACCGCCTGCTGTTTGCCGGTGGTCAGTTGGTGGGCACGTTGGCGGAGCCGGTCAAGCTGAAAGCCGGTAAGACGGCCGAGCAGCAGATAGCACTGGAGCGCGGTTGGAACTGGATCAGTATGAACGTGCAGCCGGACGATGTGCGTCTGAACGCAGTGATGCAGGACGTGGTGGGCGATATGACGCTTATCAAGTCGCAAGACGCGTTTGCGCAAGTGAACGAGACGGTAGATACGCTGCAAGGGTCGCTGAAGGTGATGGATTGCAGGAAAGGGTATAAGTTGCACGTGAACATACCGGTGACGAAGACGGTGACGGGTAGTGTTATCAATCCGATGCAGTACGGCATCGTGCTACGCGGAGGAGGCAGTTGGAACTGGATAGGTTATTTGCCGCAGATGAGTTTAGATGTGAACACGGCCTTGGCGAATATCAATCCGTCGGAGGGCGATATTATCAAGTCTCGTGCGGACTTTGCGACGTGGGACGGTTATCAGTGGGTCGGTTCGCTGAAGGTGATGAGTCCGGGTAACGGTTATCTCTACTGCTATGTGGGCAACGAGGAGATGACGCTGTATTATCCGGCGGGATTAGAGGACGCGAGCAGAGCTCGCTACAGTTTAGAGGACGCGAGCAGGGCTCGCTACAGTTTAGAGTTTAGAGGGGGAAGGTTTACGCCGATTGAGGCGGGGCGGTATGCCGGTAATATGACAATGACGGCGGTGGTGCTGGACGGCGAAGAAATAGTAACCGATGCCGAGGTGGGAATATTCGCCGGTGAGGAGTGCCGTGCCGTGGCAATGGCGGACGACGGGTTATGGTTCCTGACTATCCCGGGCGACCAAAGCATACCCCTGAGCATACGCGTGGCACATAAAGGCGAAATCATCACCGTGGAGCAACCGCTGACCTACGTCGAAGACGCTGCCATCGGCACCTGTACGGAGCCGTATATCATTCAGATAGGCGAGCGTTCGGGTTGGCAGGAAATGCGGCAAGCCGGTGAGACGCGGAAAGAGTTGAAGAACGGTATTCTGTATATCCGCCGGAACGGGAAACGCTACAGTGTGGTAGGCGCAAGTGTGGAGAATTGATGGTTGACGGAGAGGGTGGCGGGGGTGCCGAAGATGAGAGGCAGGTTGCGGACAACATGTCCGGCAGGGAAGTCAAACAGCACAGGATAAGCATAGTCGCGGACCGCTTCGTTAATCGTGTCATAGACACTGCCACCCATACTCGGGTCGTCATCGCAGTCGCTGAACTGCCCGACTATCAAGCCACTGATCTGCTCCAAGACACCACTCATGCGCAAGTTGCACATCATACGGTCGATGTGGTAATGCCGTTCGCCTATATCTTCGATAAAGAGAAGAGCCGACTGCCCGTTATCGCGCAAGCGTTGCAGGACAGGCAGTAAGCCGAAGGGCGTGGCTTGCAAGCCGTATAAGACACTGAGATTGCCCCCAATGAGCGTGCCGGAGGCGGTGCCAAGGCGGTTGAGGGTGTGAGTGGGTACCTCGTAGTGAAGCGGTTGCCCCTCAATGGCTGCTCGCCAGTAGCGAATCATGTCACTATCTTCGGGCAATTCGCACAGGTGCTTGCACATGAGTCCGTGAATGGACGGACGGCCTTGCAGCAGGGACCACTGGTGGAGGGCGGTGATGTCGGAGAAGCCGGTTATTAGTTTAGAGTTTAGAGGACGCGAGCAGGGCTCGCTACCGTTTAGAGATAGGCGGTCAAGGAGGCGTTGGAGGCCATAGCCGCCACGGGCACATAGGATAATATCTACGGACGGGTCCGTGAGCGCTTCCGTCAAATCCTGCAAACGCTCATCGTCCGTGCCGGCAAAACGGCCGAACTGTCCACGGGCAAAACGCCCCTCGCTGACCTGATAGCCCCAACTGCGCAAGCGAGCCGCGGCACCGTCTATCAATCGGCTGTCAATAGCACCCGACGGAGATATGATACGAATGTGTTTCATGCCGCAAAAGTACAACTTTTTTTGCAAATATGCAAATTTTTTTGTAATTTTGCAGCCACAATGAAAAAAAGACGTTTTTTGATAGTTCTCTGCTGTGGGTGGTGCGGATTATTGTCGGCACAAATGACCCATCGCACGCAAGTGACGCTGCTGGACTCCATCGACCTGCCCAAAAGTCAGGTATTGGACGCATACCACCTCAGTCCGGAGGCAGGTGTTTTGACGCAAGACAGTTGCTATTTCGGTTATGTGAATCAGTTGGGCAATCGGCGTGTGTATGCCACTCCGGTCGATTCGACGGTGGCTATCGTTCGTCAGTACCGTTTGCTGAACACGTGGAGCGAGCCGGACACCTTGCCGCAGCGCGTTAACCGTTGGCAGGAGCAGAACAGCCCCTATTGCCTATCGGACGGCGTAACGCTGTATTTCTCCGCCACGGACACGACCGGCTGGGGCGGCTTGGATATTTACGTCACACGCTACAACATCGACGCAGACACTTATACCATTCCTGAGAATATCGGTCAGCCGTTCAATTCGCCGGGTAACGATTACCTGTATATATTAGACGAAACACGCGGTACCGGTTACTGGGCCACCGATTATTACTCGGCGCCGGACTCGGTCCGCGTGTATAAGTTTGAATCTTCCGCGCCCGTTTTATGGACGACGGAAGAGTTGATTACAGAGCATTAATCTCTTTGAGCACGGCAGTGGTTTTAGCCACGGCTGCCTGACTGGCTGCAAAGAGAGCTTTTTCCTTGTCGTTGATAGGCAATTCGATGATTTTCTCGATACCGTTGCGGCCAATGATACAAGGCACACCGATGGTGATGTCGTTGCAGCCGTATTCGCCCTCGAGGTAAGCGGAGCAAGGAATCATCTTCTTTTGGTCGTTGATGATGCTATCTACAACGCTGGCAGCACTGGCACCCGGAGCCATCCACGCACTCGTACCGAGCAGGCCGGTCAGGGTAGCACCGCCTACCATAGTCGATTTAACGACTTCGTCAATCTCCTCGTCGGTGAGGAAGTTAGTAGCCGGCATACCTTTGTAGGTAGCGAAACGAGCCACAGGAATCATGGTTGTGTCGCCGTGGCCACCGATAACGAAACCGGCCACTTCGTTGGCGTTCACGCCCATCTTTTGGCTGAGGAAGTATTTGAAACGTGCGCTATCCAACGCACCACCCATACCGATGACGCGGTTCTTGGGCAGGCCGGTTGCCTTGAGGGTGAGGTAAGCCATCGTATCCATCGGGTTGGAAACAACGACGAGGATAGCGTTAGGCGAATAGGTCAGCACTTGGCTGGCAACGCTCTTGACAATACCGGCATTGACGCCGATTAACTCCTCACGGGTCATACCCGGTTTGCGAGGCAGACCGCTGGTGATAACCACTACATCGGAGTTGGCGGTTTGGCTGTAATCATTGGTCACGCCACGTACCACGGTATCAAAGCCCAATAACTGAGCCGTCTGCATGATATCCATGGCTTTGCCTTCTGCCACACCTTCTTTGATGTCGATTAAAACGACTTCGCTGGCTACTTTCTTTACGGCCAACACGTTCGCGCACGTAGCACCTACGTTACCTGCGCCTACAACTGTTACTTTTGACATAATTATTTATTTTAGATTGGGTTATTAGCATAATCCTATATTAAGCGTTTAACAAAAACCGAAATCTACCCCTTGTGTTTGCTGCTATGTCTCTCCGAGCCATTGCTGTTGTCGCTGTCTGCCAATCTTAGTGAGCCAGCTCTCTAATCTTTTCAGCCATCTACACCATCACCCTGTCGGGTTAGCATCAATCCCAAGGCAATAAACCAAGCGCTACGCGCTAAAAACAATTTATTTTTGTTTATCGCCTTGAAGAGGATGATACCCTCTACAAGAGGGCGATGATATGAGGACAGTATTTTATCGGAAAGCTTGCTTTTCAGGAAAATAATGAACTCATAGCATCAGGTGCTTTCAGCACCATCCTCTGCAAGGGGTTTTTTATGGTTTTTGTCTTACTAAGCCATAAATTCGGCACAAAATTACACTTTTTTTTTGAAATGTCAAAATTTTTTTATACTTTTGCACTAT
>JAKSNJ010000019.1 GCA_024399965.1 Paludibacteraceae bacterium | reverse complement strand
AATGCCGACTTTGCCATTGCGGACACCATCTATACCCTTGTATTGAATGTCAAGGAATATGTTCACATTGCTACTCAGACAGGCAAGGCCTGTGCCAACGACCTGCCTTATCGCTGGCGTAAACACGAGTACAACATCAGTGGCACTTACACCGACACCGTCAAAGTGGCGCCGTTCAATATTCCTGACACCGTCTATACTCTCCAATTGGCTGTAGGTTCTCGCTATGAGTACATCGAGCACTTTGACCTCTGCCCGGGGCACTCCGTGACCTATCGCGGCAAGACATACACCGACACCGGACGCGACACTATTTATCTGCCATCTGCATCGGGCTGCGACAGTATGTTCATCGTACAAGTGACTATGTACCCGACCTACATCTTTACCGAGGACGCCGAGTTATGCACCGGCAGTTCATTTATTTGGACCGGACACCACGGTGACATGGTCTATACGCACCCCGGTATTTACTACGATAGTTTATCTACCGTCAACGGCTGCGACAGCGTATATGAACTGCGGTTGTTTATGGGCGAACCGGATGTTCACAAAGATACCGTCATCGTTTGCGAACATGACTTACCCTATCCCTTCGGCGGACATTGGCTTACCGAAACAGGCATTTACTACGACACCATTCCGCGCGGGCGCAATATGTGCGACAGCATCGTACGTTTGGCACTCACCGTGCTGAAGGACCAACGCGAAACCAAAACCGTCACTTTCTGTCAGGGAACGGGCGTCCGTCACAACAAGGGCGAACTCTTTTACGATGCACGTACCTACGTGGATACCGTACGCACACCCAAGGAAGGGTGCTACAACATCATTACCACCGTTTACACCCCGGGTCCCGTCTATCGTTTGCAGGAACTGATTCACCGCAAAGCAGACGAAGTACCTTACGAATGGCACGGCAAGAAATACACCAAAGACGGCATTTATCAGGATAAACACCTCAATGCCGAGGGCTGCGACAGTATTTGGGAACTCCAATTAGTCACCGACTACGACGTCTTCGTTGACTCTGTCATTTGTCAGGGTGATACCGTTTTCTACAAGGACGAACCCGTCTATTATGACCGCATCTTCACAGATTCGTTAGTAACCCGTTCCGGTGGAGATAGCGTCATTCACCGCAGTTACACCTTTGCTCCGCGTTACTACTCCATCGAGGCCACCAGCATTTGCTCCAACGAGTACCTGCCTTGGCCCGGACACGAGCATATCGTCTTGCACGAAGAGGGTGCCTACTTTGACCGTTACACCACGGCACTCGGTTGCGACAGTATATTTGAGATAGACGTCACCGTCAACAAGGCATATTCCAAATCCTCGTACATGGCTATCAGTGCTTATCACGCTGCCGATTCACTTCCGTACGTTTGGACAGATGGGCACAATATCCCCCACTACCTGAGCAATGACACCGTCATTACCGACACACTGGGGCATACCCCCCTCAAGTACAATCGCGATTACATAGATAGTGACAATGTTTGGCATCGTAGCTTATCCGGCGGCTGCGACAGCACAGTCAGCATCGAGTTCCAAGTGATTCGTAAATATAACTTCGACACAATCCCTCTCTGCCCCAACGGATATGTCATCGTAGATGGCCGCAAATACACCACCCCGGGCGACTATGAGCATTGGTTGCTTTCCTCGCCTTATTCTCACCACAACGATAGTATTCACTATTTCCATATTTATTTGGCAGACACATACGATAGCGAGCAATACGACACAGCCACTATTTGCAGCAACGAAGCACCCTATTTATGGTACAGCCGTGTATGCTATACGTCCGGCGAATACACCGACACGATTCCTACTGTCTTCGGTTGCGATAGTATTGTACACTTGCATCTCTCTGTTTTACCTGCTTACTACTTCACGGAAATTCACAATATCTGCAAAGGTGATTCCGTCAAGGTAAATGGTAAATGGTTGCACCAGCCCGGTATTTATTACGATAGTTTACACACCAAAGCCGGCTGCGACAGCGTGTACAAAATTGTGGTAAATATGGTGCGTAATTATTTCTTCCCGGACACCGCACATATTCAGCAAGGCAACACATATACGTGGCACAAAGACGGGCAGCCGTGGGTACTGAATCGTCCGGGCGTGTATTTCGATAGTTGTCGCACCGTGGCTGACGGTTGTGACAGCGTCTATCGCTTGCTGTTGATTGAGGACAAGACCTATTTCTACACCGAAGAGCAAACGGTATGTGAAGAGAACTTGCCCTACCCGTGGCACAATATGGTTATCTACAATTCAGGTACTTATTACGATAGTTTGTCCACACAATTTGGCATGGATTCTGTCTATGAACTGAATTTGACCGTTTATCCCAAGTTCTTCCAAATCCAAACGATTAACACCTGCTCCGACGAGGGCTACACCATCAACGACAAGCATTTTGACCACTCCGGTGTTTATATTGATACGTTGCGGACACAGTTTGGTTGCGACAGCGTTATCGAGTATCATGTCAATGTAGGAACGTCCTTTGTCATCGACGAACAAATGCACATGGGACCCAAGGCAGAGATTGAATGGCACGGACAGACATTGACCCACCCGGGAGTGTACCTCGATAGTTTACTCACAATTGGCGGTTGCGACAGTATTATTCGTCTCACACTCATCGAAGACCCCACCTACAATTTCTACGACACCGCTCGTATCTGCCGTAGCGAAGCACCTTACCGCTGGTTGGGTAAGGATTATTATGCTTCCGGCGATTATGAGCAACTCTATGCTTCTAAGTTCAAAATGGATTCTATCCATCACTTGCACCTGACTATTGACCCGACACGCGACACGACTATCTACATCGATCGCTGTTCCGATGACCCATACATTTGGCGAGGCAAACCCGTTTACAAGTCCGGCAACTATGCCGACACCATGCGTACCGTGTTGGGTTGCGACAGCGTCATCAACTATGTCGTTAACTTCCACCCGACGTTCTTTGAACCCGATACCGTTCACTTCATCAACGGCACTTCCGTTACGTGGCATGACCGGGTGCTTACCGACGGCGGAACATATTATGATAGTCTGGTGACTGCACTTGGATGCGACAGTATCTACCAACTTACACTTATCGTAGCAGATACTTTCGTCTCCGTCGAAAACATCACCTACTGTGAAGACGACCTACCCTATATTTGGCACGGAAAGAACTTAACCGCCACCGGCGACTATGCCGACCAACACAAAACGGTTTATGGTGCAGATTCGTCCTACTACATTCACTTCACCGTAGCACCCAAATACGACTCGATTCAGTATGCCACCATCTGCCATGGCGGACAAATCAATTACTTTGGGCGGGTTATTCGTGAAGCAGGTATATACAGCGACACACTCCTATCCCAATTCGGTTGCGATAGTGTGCAGACACTTATCGTCAATTGGACGGACGAGAAATTCTCAGAACAAACCGTTCGCCTCTGCTATGGTGAGACCTTTACCATTAATGAGCGCACGTTCACACAAAGTGGCATATACGACGACACCTTGCGCACAACCGATGGCTGCGACTCCATCGTTCGGTATTCGGTACAAATTATGCAGCGATACCACTTCGAGGATACTAAGGCCATCAATCCCGGACAACAGTATATTTGGTACGGGCACTACAACGACACTATTCTTACCACCGCCGGCGTTTATTTGGATACGCTGACCTCCGTAGAGGGGTGTGACAGTACCTTCCGCCTGACTATCACTGTTCATCCGGAATACCTGCAATCCACTACAGCAGATATATGTGCCGGTGATTTCTATACTTGGCGAGGCAAGAACTACTACGAGTCCGGCATCTATGATGACTCCTTGCAGACTATCTTCCATTGCGACAGTATATTCCGTCTCGTGCTAAACGTACACGATACTACCATTGTGGACCAGTATTACGACTTCTGTTTAGGACAAGCCGTGGGCTTGGGTAGCAAGACCTTCACTACCAGTGGTATTTACTACGATACAATCCCCTCAGAATATAACTGTCCACAAATCACACGCCACATCATTCGTTTCCACCCCGAGTACCGTATCGCACGTACCAAGGTGTTAAGCGATGGCGAGGAATACGATTTCTACGGGCGTATTCTGACCAAACCCGGTGTTTATACGCACAACGTCCCCACTGCCTTTGGGTGCGACTCGCTGATTGTACTCACTCTGTCATATTGTGCCGACAACACCGAAACTACCGTTCATCTCAATCTCTGCCAAGGCGACACCATTCAATTAGGCGATACTATTCTTACCAAAGCCGGACAATACTACCGCACTTATCCGTCAAAATACGGTTGCGACAGTGTAGTACACTATATTGTCAAGGAGAATCCCACGTATCATTGGACCTCATACGCCACGTTCTGTCTCAACGAACCCTATCGCTGGATAGGGCACATGGGAGATACCCTGCTCACCAAAGCCGGACGCTACAACGAGTGGCTCAAGACCACTGAGGGCTGCGATAGTATTTACACACTCGTCCTCACTACTGCCGAATCCTTCCTGCACGACACAACTATCTACCTCTGTCAGGACGAAGTACCCTATGTGCACAACGGGCAGGAGTATTACACCGATATGGAATTCCGTGACTCTCTGCGTGCCCTCAACGGATGTGACAGCATCATCGTGACACGCTATCACCTGCACGACCACTGTTCCGACATTGACCTCTTCACACGCTGCGAAGGTGATGCCCTCATCATTGACGGACGGATGATTACGGAAGACGGCGAGTACCGTTACCAGATTGGTGGCGACTCTATTCACCGTTTCAATGTACTCTCATACCCCGTCTATAACTATTCCATCAACATAGGCAGTTTCTGCGATAGTGTCTTCTATGAGGGCGAGATGTATTATGCACGTGGCGATGGTAAGGAGACCTTTACGGTCGATCGTCTGCTTCACACCGTTCATAACTGCGACAGCATAGAACATGTGACCATGACTATCTACCAATCTGCCCCGACTCTGCAACATACACAGACCATCTATGACTATTCCTCCGTGCTCTTTGGTGGAGAACTATACAACGAAACGGGTACTTACACCCACCGCTACCACACCATCCATGGCTGCGACAGCACGGCTATTCTGCACCTCAATGTTATTCCTACGGACTCTACCGGAGCGCTGCATTTCCACTACTGCTATGCTTCGGCAGACAACATTGAAGTCTTTGGCAAACTCTATCACCCTGCCAAGGACACGATTATATTTGATACCACCGCCATTCCCGATGTTGGCATGTGGATTATCAAAAAAGCCATTGTGCTCGTTACCTATCCGTTCTCTATTCTCTCTATTCAGGCAGAAACAGAGGTGTGCGCTACCAATAACATTCAATTCGATATACTTCTCAACCTCAATGGCTCAACACCCGAGCGATATGAATTGGATTTCCTGCCGTCACAGTTAAGCGTGGCCAAGCTCCACCAAGAAGGTTTCCTCAATGGCACCAACACGATTCCTGTCGAAATGGACGGACGCGGATTGTGTGTCAGCCCCGGTTATTACCCCTATCGACTGACCCTAACCGCATCTGACTGCCACATGTCGGACACCATCATTGACAGTTCGATCACCGTTCGTTATCCGACCACTATTATGGAGGCCAACTGGAATAATGTAGTGGCACTCATTAACGAGAACTACAACGATGGTCGTTGGAAACTGATGCCGCCTTACCAATGGCAGGTTTGGAGCGAAGCAGGGCAAGACAAAACTGCTCTCGTCAGCCCCAACAACGGACTGCCTTACTTGTATTCCGACCAACTTGAGCCCGGCGACCGCATCATCGTCAACCTCTTGCGCGAAGGATATACGCAACCTGTTCCATCTTGCGAATATGTCTTCTATCCGGCAACTACAGATGGCCGTGCGCCTATCCTTGTCTATCCTACCGCAGCACGCAAGATGACGCCTATCACCATCGAATCCACCGTACAAGGAACCTACACCCTATTCAACAACACGGGTGCTCGCATTGCACAAGGTGAGTTCTACGATGGCAAGCAAACGCTCACCATGCCGGCCACGGCAGGGTGCTATCTGCTGAACATAGAGGCACCACAACAAGCGTCACAAATCAAGAAAATAATCGTTTACTAATCTATTATGAAACTATTGCAACATATCGGAGAATACTGCCTACTTATGGGACGCGTCTTTCGGCGCCCCGACCGCTGGCGTATGTTCTTCCGTCAATACGCCAAAGAGGTGGAGAAGCAGGGACTGCAATCTTTGCCTATTGTTGTCATTATATCGGTTTTCATCGGTGCTATTCTGACTATTCAAGCCAAAATAAACACCGAGAATCCTCTCTTGCCGACCTACACAACCGGTTTATTAACACGTGACACACTACTCTTGGAGTTTTCCTCCACCATTCTGTGCCTCATCTTGGCTGGTAAAGTGGGTTCCAATATCGCCTCCGAGATAGGTACGATGCGTATTACAGAACAAATCGACGCCATGGAAATCATGGGTGTCAATTCTGCCAACTACTTGATACTTCCCAAAATAACCGCCTTCCTCACTATGATGCCCTTCTTGGTAATTACTTCCATCGCCGTTGGATTAATGGGCGGTTGGGGGGTCGGCGCATTCACCGACGTGATTACCGTGGCAGACTACTTAGTCGGCATACAGTATGCCTTTAACCCCTATTTTGTCACGTACGGCATCATCAAATCCGTCGTCTTTGCCTTTATCATCACCAGTTTGTCCAGTTACTACGGCTATTATGCCAAAGGCGGTGCCCTCGAAGTGGGTGTGGCCAGCACCAACGCCGTCGTTAACTCGAATATACTCATTCTCTTCGGAGACCTTATTCTCACCAAATTGCTCTTATGATTACAGTCAACGATATCGTCAAAAGTTTTGAGGGCAATGTGGTCCTCAATCACGTCAGCACCGAAATGCGCGATGGGTGTGTCAATATGATTATTGGTCAGTCCGGCTCCGGTAAGACCGTTCTTATGAAGTCGATGATTGGACTGCACAAACCCGACAGTGGCAGCATCGAATACGACGGACGCAACCTGCCCGACATGAACGAGAAGGAGATTCGCACGCTACGCCGTGAGGTAGGTATGCTTTTCCAAGGGTCAGCCCTCTTTGATAGTTTAAGTGTCATTGAAAATGTCAAATATCCTTTGGAGATGTTCTCCGACATGACCCCTGCCCAGATGGACGAACGGGCACGTTTTTGCCTTGAACACGTCAACATACCCGAACACGTCTTCAACCTCATGCCCAGTGAAATCAGTGGTGGACAGCAGAAGCGCGTGGCCATTGCACGGGCTATTGTTCTCAACCCAAAGTACCTCTTCTGCGACGAACCCAACTCCGGTTTGGACCCCAAGACGTCCCTCATCATCGACCAACTGATTCACCAACTCACACGCGAATTTAATATGTGTACCATTATCAATTCGCACGATATGAACTCCATCATGGAAATTGGTGACCACATCGTTTTCCTCAAAAACGGCAAGTTGGAGTGGGACGGCAGCAAGGACAACATCTTTGACACTGGCAATGAAGCCCTTGAGGATTTTGTCTTTGCCAGCAACCTATACAAAAAAGTGAAATCAGCTCACCAAACCGAAGGGCAAAAACACGACTAAACCATGACCAAACGCACATTAATTATTGCCTTTATCGCAAGCATTGCGCTCTCTGTTTCAGCACAAGAACTTCGTTGTCCTGCTCGCAATAAACCTATCGTTCGGCACCAGCCCGATGGCGATAGCGTGACCGTCATCTTGCGTGGAGACGAGTGGAAAAACTGGATGCTAACCACCGACGGTTGGCAGGTTCGCGAGAACGAGAACGGAACTATTTGCTACCTGCAGCAACCCAAAAACCGCTATAAGGACAACAACGCTACCACCAGTCGCAAGCAGGCACACGATGCCAATCAACGCAAGTACTGCGAACGGCATTGGTTAAAGCATCACGGTGTATTAAGGGAGCCCATTCGCCAAACCGTACAGCATTGCCCGCCACGCATTCTATCTGGACAAGCCCCTACAGCAACGGCACGCAAACTGCTCAACGAATATATGGCACAAAACGAAACCATGGCAATGGCTATCGGTCAACGCCGCACCTTCGCGCGCGTGCCCGTAATCCTTGTTCAATATACAGATATGCCGTTCAGTTTTAAGGACTGCCACCAGCAAATAGATTCGATGTTCAACGCTGTGGACTATATCTCACCGGCAGGGCACACCGGCTCCGTTCGCCAGTATTTCAGCCATCAGAGTTATGGCCAATATACCCCACAATTCGACATTTACGGCCCTGTATCCCTGAGCCACAACTATGCCTACTATGGTGCCGGCAGCGATGACAAAGCAAGTGAAATGGTCGCAGAGGCATGTACACTAATGGACGACTCGCTGGATTTCAGCCAATACGACCTGAACAAAGACGGCAAAGTCGATTTGGTCTTCGTTGTTTATGCCGGTCCTCCTGCCAGTGATGAAGTGTATATCAACCGCAAGTGGATTAAGACACCCTCTGACCTCATTTGGCCACACTACAGCACAATCGGTACTACTTATGGTCAGCCAACCACCTTCGATGGCAAAACCATTTACGACTACGAAGTCAGTGCCGAGTTAGACGGGGCATTTTCGTATAATCCGTCCATTTCCGGTATGGATAGTGTCCCCGTACCAGCCGGCATAGGTATCATGTGCCACGAGTTCGGGCACGGGTTAGGACTGCCCGATGTGTACAATACCGCCAAGAGTAGTGCGCCTGTCGTAGATGAGTGGGACATAATGGATCAGGGGTGCTACAACAACGGCATGTATTCCCCTGCCAACTACACCGCCTACGAACGTTTCTTCATGGGTTGGCTCACGCCCACGCAAATCAGCGCCAAGGACCATATTTCCATGCAAGACATCAACGTCACCGGCAACGATGTCAAACTCATTTGCCCCTCCGGCAAGCACAATTTAAACGGTGTATCTCCCAAACCCACCACCTTCTATCTCTTGGAAAACCGCCAGCATACCGGCAACGATGCCTATATTCCCAAGCACGGCTTAGTCATCTCCAAGATACAATACAATGCCTCCAATTGGGCGAACAATAAAATCAACACAACCTCCACACTGGGCTACAACATTCTTGGTGCCTACCCCAACGACGGCATTCATTACACCGCCATCAACGGTTATCCCATCGAGCATATCAAGGAGAGCAACGGCGTCATCTCCTTCCAATTCATGGGAGGCACGCACCAACCGCTCAGTATCTCGTATTTCTTAGAGGGAGCACAAGTGCAGTCAGGGCCTACCGAAGGTCCCATCGCCGGTACCGCAGACATCACCATCACGCTTACATCCCCTGACGGCTACCCGCAACTCACGGACGATAATTGTCTCTACAGCGTTGAGGAAGAGGGCTTTGGCGAAGTCAACTACCAAAGTTCACTCACCAATGGAGTGCTGACTATCACGATACCGACCACCTCACAAACAGGTGCCCTGCAAGTCATCGTGTACGGTCCCGAAGGACCTACTACCAATTGGCTTGAAACGACCACGCAACCCTCTATGCACAAGTTCATTAAGGGGCATCATCTGTATATCATCAAACACGGTAAACTGTACGATTTACTCGGTCATGAAACTCATATCTTATAACGTAAACGGTATTCGCGCCGCCATTGGCAAAGGGCTTTTGGAGTGGCTGCAGCAGGAGAATCCTGATGTGTTCTGCATTCAGGAATCCAAGGCGCAACCCGAACAAATCGACACCATCGCTTTCAGCGAATTGGGCTACCATACTTATATCCACTCTGCCGAGAAAAAAGGGTATTCGGGAGTCTGCATTTTTTCCAAAGAGCGCCCCACCAAAGTAGTGGCTGGTATGGGCAATCCGCGCTTCGATAGTGAGGGGCGTGTTTTACGGGTGGACATCGGTAGTATATCGGTAGTAGACGTATACGTGCCTAGTGGAACGACCGGCGATGTGCGTCAGGATTTTAAGATGGAATTCTTAGAAGCTTTTCTGCCGTGGCTCAATCGCTTACGTCAAGAGCGAGAGAACGTGATTGTCTGTGGGGACTTCAATATCTGCCACAAGCCCATCGACATCAACCACCCCGAACGACAAATCGGCGTATCCGGCTTCTTGCCTGAGGAGCGCGAGTGGATGGATCGGTGGCAGGAGAGTGGACTCATCGACACTTTCCGTGTCTTTGACCAAAGTGCCGAGAAATATAGTTGGTGGAGTTACCGTGCCGGTGCCCGGGCCAACAATGCCGGCTGGCGAATTGACTACTTTTGGGCCAGCGAAACCCTGCAAAATCGTTTAGAAAACGCAACAATCATGACAGAGGCGGTACATTCCGACCACTGTCCCGTATGCTTATGGATACACTAAGAACAGAACATCTGATTAAACGATACGGCAAACGCACCGTCGTAAATGACGTATCTATTCAACTCCAGCAAGGAGAGATTGTTGGTCTGCTCGGACCTAACGGAGCCGGTAAAACGACCACTTTCTATATGACAACGGGACTTGTTACCGCCAACAACGGTAAGATTTTCCTCAATGACCAAGACATCACTTCCTTCCCTATGTACCAACGGGCCAAACTTGGCATTGGTTACCTGCCACAGGAGGCAAGCGTCTTCCGCAAACTCTCCGTGGAGGACAACATCAAAGCCGTCCTCGAACTGACCGATTTCAGCAAGGACTATCAGGCACAAAAACTCGAGCAACTCATCAAGGAGTTTAACCTCAACCACGTGCGCCACAACTTAGGTGACCGCCTCAGCGGTGGTGAACGTCGGCGTACCGAGATTGCCCGTTGCCTCGCCATTGAACCCAAGTTCGTCATGCTGGACGAGCCATTTGCCGGCGTTGACCCCATCGCCGTACAGGAGATTCAAGACGTTGTTTGGAGTTTGAAGGACAAGAATATCGGTATTCTCATTACCGACCATAACGTGGACGAAACACTCATGATTACCGACCGTGCCTACCTCCTCTTCGAGGGACGTATTCTTTTCCACGGCACACCCGAAGAATTGGCGGCCAACCCTGTCGTGCGTAAGAACTACCTCGGCCGTGATTTCGAACTCAAGAAAAAAAGTCGCCCCGTACCAACCTCATTAACCGATTAACCATTTACCGGTGTGCCCGGAGGCACCCGATTAACCGATTCACCAATTAAACAGCATAATAATGAACTTTGCAGAATTAAGTAACGGCATCTTTGACCAAGCCGTCGTGGACTACCACAAAACAGATAACGTGGATGCCCCTATCAAAAACCCTTACCAAGAGGGAACCATTGAAAATGATTTGTACCTGAAAAACTGGATTGACGTGGTACAATGGCACCTCGAGGACATCATTCGTGACCCGCAAATCGATCCAGTTGAGGCACTCGCACTCAAGCGCCGCATAGACAAGAGCAACCAAGACCGCACCGACCTTGTGGAGCGTATCGACTCCTATTTTTGGGAGCAGTACCACAACGTAAAGCCCTTGGCTGAAGCACGTATCAACACCGAGAGTCCTGCATGGGCGATTGACCGTCTCAGCATTTTGCACGTCAAGATTTATCACATGACCGAACAAGTAGAGCGCGTAGATGTTAGCCCCGAACAGCACGATAAATGTTTGCAGAAACTCGCTGTTCTCAAGGAGCAACTCTCCGACATGACCACCTCTATCAGTCAGCTGTTGGAGGACTATGCAGCCGGCCGTCGCGTCATGAAAGTGTACCGTCAGATGAAGATGTACAACGACCCCTCGCTCAACCCCGTACTCTACGGCAAGAAGTAACTTACACACTTACAAATTGACTCGTTTTCTTGTCATACGATTGTCCGCCTTAGGTGATGTGGCGATGGTAACAGCCGTGTTGCGGCAAGTTGCTTTGCAGCACCCCGAGAACGACTATACGCTTTTAAGCAAAAAACGTATGGGGGCTTTGCTCGTAGATTGTCCGACCAACGTTCATTTTGTCGCATACGGCGAAACGATTGATTGGACATTGTATGACACCGTCATAGATGCACACAGCGTATGGCGCAGCATAGGAATAGACCTGCAAGCGCTACTTCACGGAAAACGAGTAAAAAAGCTCCACAAACCTCGTCTGCGCCGTTGGCTATTGACACAAGGCAAACACGTAACAGTTGCGAGTATGTTGGAGTTATATGCCCGCTTATTCTCGCTCTCCACTCTCAACTCTCAACTATCAACTATCAACTCTAAATCCGGTATCGGCATTGCCCCGTTTGCTGCACACAAGGGGAAAACATACCCTCACAGCCAAGTTGAAAAGGTGCTTCTCTCACTGAGTCAAAAGACAAAAGAAACGGTTTACCTTTTCGGATTTGGAGACGAAGAAAAACAGATTTGTGAGGATTGGGAAAGGAAATATCCCAACGTCGTTTCTTTGGTGGGCAAGCATTCGTTGGCAGAAGAATTAGAGATTATGCGCGGTTTGAGAGTGATGTTCACCATGGATAGTGGAAATATGCACCTTGCCTCATTGGTGGGCACCCGTGTTGTCAGTATCTGGGGAGCAACGCAACCTAAGATGGGATTTTTAGGTTATGGGCAATCCAAAGACGATTGTATCACGCTCAACCTGCCCTGCAGTCCTTGCTCGGCTTACGGAAAGAAACCTTGTAAATTCGGCGACTATCGTTGCCTACATATAGCACCTCAAGACATTGCAGATCACTTGTCCAAATAAGAAATTAGCCGCGTGGGTGGAAACCATACCATCTACGTTTGAGCAATCAGGTATGGTTATTCATAATGGCCGTAATCAGGTGCGGATTATACCCGGACCGGACGGAAAAGAGTATGTTATCAAGCGCTACCACCAACCACCTTGGTTCAACCGTATCGTTTACACGTTTATTCGTCAGCCAAAAGCCGTAAGAGCGTATAATAATGCACTTTTATTAACCAAAAACGGAATAGAAACGCCCCTGCCCATAGCATATATTTTGGAAAAGAACGGGTTACTGAAGGAATCATATCTCATCACGGAACGTTGCACCTATCCCAATCTTCTCTACGTTTGGGGAGATGAGGTGACGGAAGGACGGGAAGATGCTATGCGTGCCTTCGGTCGTTTTACAGGTAAAATGCACAACATTGGAGCCCTTCATTTAGATTATTCCCCCGGCAATATCCTCTACCGGCGCAATGGAGATGACACGGTATTTAGCATCGTGGACATCAATCGTATGCGTTGGGGACAAATCAGCGTTAAACAGGGGTGCCGTAATTTAGCACGGCTGTGGGGAGATAAACCGATGTACCGTTTTATCGCTCAAGGGTATGCACAAGAGCGGCATAGTCAGGAAGACCAATGCCTCCAATGGATGTGGGAGGCACATCAACGTTTTTGGAAGCACAGAGCAAAACCGATTAGATATGGAACATTCAAAGAAGTCTAAGAAATATCTCTTATTTGCATCGCACAACTATGCCTATTCTATCCTGCGTCCCATTCAAAAAGCCATTCGGGAACGGGGAGATGAGGCCGCGTGGTGGCTGGAATATACCTGCCCTGACCATCTGCAAAAGGACGAAAAGCGTCTCTATACCTTGCGTGAAGTACGCGATTTCGATCCCATAGCCGTTCTGGCTCCCGGGAATTGGGTATATCCGTTCTTTCCGGGCATCAAAGTGGAGGTCTTTCACGGATACCCTATGCGAAAACGCATAGAAGCCGTAGATGACCATTTTACCCTTCGTGGTTGGTGGGACATCTACTGCACCCAAGGCGAAAGCAGCACCCCCACTTTCCTTCAGTTGGCGCAACAACACCGGTATTTCCGTATTTACGAGACCGGTTGGCCCAAAATAGATGCTTTCTTTGACCAGACGGAACAGCAGCCAAAGAGTTCACGCCGTCCGTCCATTCTCTATGCACCTACTTTTTCACGGGGCATAACCTCTGTCGAAACAATGGCTCCTGTCATTGAAAAACTGAGTCAAGAGAAGGATTGGGATTGGCTGATTACCTTCCACCCGAAGATTGAAGATCCGGCCATTATCCGTCGTTACGAGCAATTGGCACAACGGTGCCCAAATGTTACTTTCCGCCGATACAATGACGGACTTAACGACCTCAAGCAGACCGACCTGCTATTATGCGACAGCAGTAGTTTGATTGTTGAATACCTGATGCTGGGTAAACCTACCGTCACATTCAGAAACACCCACCCGGGACCGTTTTTGGTTGATGTACACGAGCCGGACCAAATAGGTGATGCCATTGAGTACGCGCTCACCTATCCCAAGGATTTGCTTGAGGCGATGGCACAATATACAAACTTCCACGAGGCCCACAGAGACGGACATAATAGTCTGCGTGTACTCGAAGCCATTGATGATTTTGCTGCGAACTACAAGGGACGCCTTCCCCGTAAACCGTTTTCGCTAACTCGCTTCATTAAAGTAACTATTTTATTCATAAAAACACGTATCCACTATCCTCATGAATAATCTGTATTTTACTATCTTTGGTTATTTGGTTTGGTTGCCGTGGTTAATATCTGTGGTACGCACACCTTACACACGAACCGAATGGCATAAACAACTTCTCGCCCTTTGTTGGGCAGGATTTCTAACTGCATTTTGTTTTGAACCGGTCACAACATATTATTTCTTCGGTTTAGTTACTTTTGCCACCATTCTTTATTGCGTCAAAGAACGCCCTGCCTTCCACCTCACTCCCTTAGCCGTCATTGCGTCGTGTTATTGGCTGTATTATTTCATCACACTATTGTGGACTCCCAGTGTGCCCAAGGGTACAACATGGCTCGTTGATACGCTTCCTCTCATTGTCTTATGTTGGTTACCCTGTTGGACACATCCTTCAGAACAGACAAAGCGGTCCGTTCTGCGTACTTTTGTAAGTGCAGCAGGGATAATGGTTGTTCTTAGTATCTGCTGCTGGCTTATCTCATGTCACCAACTTTCAATGCAACCTTGGCAATGGCCCATTCTGCAAAAAGCATCTGTAGCAGGATTCTACTCTTACGATTGGGTCTTCCGCTTTATACATTACCACCATCCCACCTACAACAACCTCGCGCTATGCACAGCAGGCGTAGTCGCCGTTTACTTATCTAAAAATCGAGACTGGAAATACAAGACAGGAACCTTGTTTATGCTCATATTCATCACGCTCACATCTCTTCTCATTCAGTCACGAATAGGGTTACTCTTTTCCGGTCTTATGTGGTTCTGCCTTCTCTTTTGGTTACCTTCCAAAAAGGCAATGGGCATAGCCCTCACCAGTATTATGATTCTTGGAGGTGCTATGTTATATGCCGTTCGCCAACCCTTACAACAAATGGGGAAAGACCCTGTTCGGGCAGAATTGACGGAGAGTACATGGCAGTTTATTAAGGTGAAGCCATGGACCGGAACCGGAGTAGGAGCACTCAATCCCATTGTGATATGCCATACCATAAACAAACCCACGTGGCCACATATCGGAGAAATATCTCCAACGGCTAAATTAGAAGATTGTCGCACCAAAACGCACATGTTGCCCCACAATCAATGGTTAGCGGATTGGGCACACGGTGGCCTCATGGCATTCATTTTTGCTATCTTGTTATATGCAACTATGGGTTATTCCCACATAAAAAAGAAAGACTGCTACGGAATAATACTACTCCTGATTTTCTGCATCTTATCTTGGTTGGAACCGCCTCTCTTCATAGCCAAAGGAATGTACCTCTTTGGGGCTTTGGCGATGGGAGTGACGCCGTCTCGTTCTACTTGGTTTACCTAAACACTGATTATAGTTGGTCTATTGTCTCCATGATGCGTTGCGTCAAGGCCTTTGCTTGGTGTACCAAGGTCTTGTCATCACTACCCAAAATCACCTGCTCTACTTTCGCATCTACCACTGTTACGGCTGTATCGGTCAGTAAGGCAAAACCATCTACGAAATTATAGTACGCAAACGGAGAAATACGCTTATCCAAGATATCTTTAGCAAAGGGGAACATCGACGCATCAAGTCCCATCTGGTGCAGAACGGTCGGTACCCAATCCACCTGCTGACACAGCGTCTGTATCTGCTGTGGCGCACAAACTGCTCCTCCACTCAGTACCAACGGTATCTTGTATCGCAACGTATCGTAGGCCAATGTACCGTCCGGATAGGCATATCCGTGGTCAGCCACCATCACCACCAACGTACTATCCCACACCGGGCTCTGTCGCAGCGTATCCATAAACGCTCCTAAACAGCTGTCAGTATAAGCAACCGCATTCAAATAGGGGTGTTCAAAGCGTTGACACGGCACCTCAAACGGCTCATGGCTACTCAACGACAGTATCACATCGAAATGGTTGTCTTCTGCCGCACGGTGCGCAATCTCATTAGCAGCACGTGCAAAGAGAATATGATCGGGCACACCCCACTTGGAAATTCGGTCTGAGATAGGGAAATCACGGTCGGCTACACGTTCATCAAAACCGCCTGTAATCAGATATGAACGCATGTTGGTAAAATCCTCGTCACCGCCATAGAAGAACTTTAACCGATACCCTTCCTTTTTCAGTATCTGCCCCACTTGTGGCATACGACCGGATTTGTCGGGCACCAACATCAGCGAGGCCGTAGCACTACCCTGGAAGGCACCCAACGCAGCCACCACACCACGGTCAGTACGATAACTCGCAGCGTAGGCATTACTGAAGAACACCCCTTCCCCGGCTATCTTTTGCAAACACGGCATTGCACCGGCGTCCATTGCATTCTTAGAGAAACTCTCTAAAATAAAAAGCACAATATTAGGGCGACACGTCCGCAATAGTGAGACTTGCTCATCGGCAACTGTATCACAAGGCATCAATAATTGGCTGGTAATTCGTGCAGCTTCCTCAGACGGCATATACTGATATTTCGTTGTCTGAAATTGGTCTTCGCTCAAAGTCTCAATGATATTAAACACAGGATTGATAGCAGCCAAGTTTAGCATACGATTATCAGAGAAATATACCCTACCCGTATTCATCGTGCTGACAGTTACACTGCCTCGCATAGGTAAAAACAGCGCTCCGCTCAACAGCAACATACCCACGGTTGATAATGCACAACGCACAATGCCCGATGTAGAAGACAAGTCCGTTTGTTCTATGGTCTCTTTCTTCCGTACCCATTTTTTGTAAATCCGCCACCAGCCCATAAATAGTACCACAAAACCTACGCAGCCCAATATCCACACCCACCATGGCGCACAAGCCAACGCTTCTTTAGGCGATGCCAAATAGGAAAAAATGTCCTTGTTTAAGTGATAACCCCAACTGGGGAAGCACCCGTTATCACCCAACATCGTCCATAAACCAATAAACAAAATAAGGCCGGTAAAGCCATCTTCGATGCGACCAATTATATCCCACCGCACCCAAAAACTGATACATAGTAGTACACCTGCCACTGCCGTGATATACGATGCCACACTGATATCCAATGGCAAACCATGCCAAGGCACCAACAGCCAATCTATCCACCGCACTTCGCCCAACAACCTGTACTGCCACAGCATAAACAAGGGCTTTTGCAGCACAAAGAATACTATCCAAAATAGGTAGTATCGGAGAAAGTATAGCAAGCGGTGTTTCATTCTTATTTCGTTATATCTACCGTGAATGTGGCTAATAGGCCAATCGGTATATCCATTATCATTGAGGCACGGTGTGCTGTCTCATAATCTTGCACAAAACCCATTTCTGCCAAATCATGACAAAAATCCCATATATTGTAGCACTCCACATTCAGGCGCATCGGCACTCCTTGCACTTCCCAACTGCCTTGTACGTGCCAGTCTATATTGTATTTCGCACAATGCCGTTTGCCAAAGTGCCCATCCGTCGGGTTTGTACCACGTGAATCTTCCGGTAAGATAGCCACCTGACCGCCGTCGGTAAAATAATGCCAATCCGTAAAGGGTTTACCGTCTGTCCATTTAATTGTAACACCCGTTTGAATATATTTGCAAATATTGTATCCCAAGTAGAAACGGCATATATATCCTTTGTCTAAGTCCAAACGTCCCACTCCACGGTACTTCCCGGCTTGGTTATGCACTACGTTTGAAGTATTGGGATTGGCTGTTGTTTCAGACAGCACACCCAAACTATTGCTCATCACGCCATTACCCAAACCGCAATATCCTGCTGCTTGCATAGATTGCCAACTTAAACTTACCATCACCTTGCGCCCCGTAAACGTGTAGCGCGTCAGTTGGGAAAAATAGTAGGGAGAGTTCATCAGCCAGTTACTGCCAAAGTTCTGCGCAATGCCCACCTCATATTGCGTTTCGCACGGTTGAAAATAGAAAACATCTATATTGTCTTGTCGTTGGAAGTAGCCATAATCCGTAGCATTGCCTTTGAAGTAAGTATGCCACACGTTAAAATACTTCTTGTAACTCTGTTGCAGCACAATCTCGTGCAACCCGCGTTGACTGCGAAAACGGAAATGAATAGGAATATCCAATTCTAAATAAGTGGTCTGCGGCAAATGTTTCTGCATACTATGGTACTGTCCTCCTGTAGTGCCTAATAGCGTATTGGTGCCACTGTAATAAATGGTGCCGTTCATATAGTCCGGCGAGAAAAAACGCAAATAGTCAGCGTTATACGGCATACGCTCATAGTCAAGCGTTACCCCCATCTCAAACCATTTACACGGGTGAAGGTCCACATTAAACCCTGCCTGTATGTTCGGGCTGACTTTGTAGGTATTGCGTAAGAGCATCGCATCTAACGTAACGTCCAAGTGAGCATTGATTGCCACTTGACGGCAAGCATCATAATGCGCCCTAAGTCCTGCTGCATTCTCTAATAATCCTCCTGTAAACGCCTTACTCTGCCACTCATAGCGATATAAAGGCGTGGGGTGGTCTGCCGTCATAGATTGCATATAAACTTCGTTGCTGAACGTTTGTTCCTCCGGGCGGAAATGTAACAACGAATTATAAGCATCTACATACACACGCAACCACGGCAACAGCGGTTGCTCATAGTTGACAGCCCAACTCAATTCATGCGTCTTGCCGTCTGCTACCCAAGGAAAGAAATTCTCACCGTCTTGGTCCAATATATTCTTACTGAAGCAACGGTCATTGTGGTGCGAAACATTGGTAGCCCACGTCAAACCGGTGGTCAAATATTGGCGTTTCAGGTAGAGCGTACCGGTGTAGTTCTTTAGATCATATACCTCATTGTAGTTATACAGGTACTCACTACCTGCATCCGTTCTGCCGGAGAAATTTAAGCGGTATCCCAACTGACTCACGGCACGTGTAGGATGAATAGGCAGTAATCCATCGGCTTGCACTTTGTAGTACGGTGCATTGTATAGCGGGTCTTCTGTGATTAATCCACATTGGTTCTCGCGTGTAATCAATCGTTCTCCATAGGCGGCATACAGATGCTGCCGAAACGCATCACCCTGCTTATTATGTAATGTATAAGCGGCATCTAACGTTCCTGCTCCCTTGAGATGACGGCGTGCCGTAACATGCTTATAGGTGTCGGCACTCTCCATTGGAGAACGGTGCGTGATGTTGAAGATACACTTAGTACCAGCCATCGGTTCACCATTACCTAACTGACCAAAGTTATACGTGGCCTGCACATAGTCCGTCGCCGTTTGGTCTTGAGAGAAGGACCATTGGGAAGTGAGCGTATTGAGTACCAAGTTATACCGTTGCATATTGGGCACATACACCGTACTACCGGGTTGAAAGCGGTCATCTACACGCATACCGTCTATATAAAAGCGATTGGCTGTGCAGGGCAATCCTTCCACCGCTATACTCAGTCGATCAGGTATCCACCACTGACCATACGTAGTCGTTTCGGCAATGGTGTGGTCGTTCAGCGCCTCTAAATAATACACCAAATCGCTGCGGTGATACCGATTGCGAAAGAAAGCCGCAGCCACCGTATCTTGCCCTTCTGTGGAGGTATGCGGTATCTCCTGCGCACACACAAACACCGGCAAACATAGTACTATGACCCAACCCCACGTTTTCATTTGTTCTTCTTCAAAATATCCCAATTATATGCCAGTCCTACGCGCACCTGTTGGAAGGGATAATCCTTAAAACCATACTGGTAGCGCACAAATGGTTCGAAACCCTTGATATGCCCTGCCACTTGCAGTTTGAGTGTCATCGGTTGGTCCCCGTGCGCCTCCCAACCCACATAACCGCCATAAGTAGCAGTAAGGGAGATATATTCATGTTTAACCAGCAGTTGCACGCCATACATCACAGCATCGTTTTGCCGACCGTTATCGGTTTGCCAGCATAGAAAACCTGCACTACCACTCAAGCGCATTTCCACCACCGACTGCTCATCAGTTATGCCACTTACGCCCCCACCACGCTGTATATACATTGACTTGCCGATAGTCCCATCAAAGAAATACCCGGGATTGTCATAGTAACGTGCCTTGTCAAACCCACCACCACTGGCAGACTTTATGCCGGCACGAATAGCAATATCAGGGCAAAAGCGTTTCTGTTTCAACACCTGTATATCGGTGGTCACATATACATCGCCTGCTTCGTGTCCACGCAAAGGGATTGTGTCGTTCACACGGCATTGTGTCCGTCGCTCAGGTGTCATCTTGTACCACTCCATCACGGGCATCCACACGGTTAAGTTTACCCGGTCGGTAAACAGGGGGATTTGCAATCGTGCAAAGACATCGGCTGTTTGGTCTCCTGCTTTGCAGAAATAGCCGTCTGCCGCCACTTCCAAGCGCAGTTGACCGGTGGTGCGGCCATCTATCATATCGGGTACCGGCAAGGCATTGGGACCGAAATACAACGGCGCTATACCTGTCGGATTACCGCCTAACTTGGGGGCGACGATAGGCACCTCCGAATAAACAGCAAAGGTGATACTGAGCAGTACCACCATCGCTATAGACCTATATGTCGCATTACCTATGCGCATTGATTAGCCGAATAAGTTCTTAAAGAAATTCTTTTTATCTGCCGACCCCGGACGCACATTGTCGGAATCTTGCAGCCGTTCAATGAGGGCTTTCTCGTCTTTGTTAAGCCGTTCAGGAATATAAACGCCCACATTGATAAGCAAATCGCCTGTTCCATATTGCCGTGCGAATTGGTCAATCTCCGGCAGGCCCTTGCCACGCATTCGGAGTACCTTGCCCGGCTGTGTACCCGGTGTGATAGTTATTTTCACATCGCCGGTGAGCGTAGGTATTTTGACCTGTCCACCCAACACGGCTGTCGGCATATCCAATAGCAAATTATAAACAAGGTCGCTACCCTCACGCAGCAGATTCGGATGTTCCTCTTCCTCTATCAACACCAGCAAATCGCCCGGTACGCCACCACGAGGAGCAGCATTACCTTTGCCCTGAATGGGTATTTGCATACCGCCACTCACGCCGGCAGGAATCTTGATCGTCACTATCTCTTCGTCACGCACGACCCCTTCGCCTTGGCAGTGAGTACATTTATTGCGAATGACTTTGCCTTCACCATGACAGGTGGGACATTCCTCCTGCACCTGCATCATACCGAATATACCGCGTTGCGCACGTATCACACGACCGCTACCGTGGCAGGTGGGACATGTATCGCCATCACGGCCATCGGCACTGCCTGAGCCATTACATTGAGGACATTGCACCAACTTGCGCACTTTGATTTTCTTCTCTACGCCGGTACTGATTTCCTCTAAGGTCAGGCGCACTTTGACGCGCAAGTCCGAGCCACGGCGTACACGCTGACGGCCGCCACCTCCGCCTCCGAAGAAACTGCTGAAGCCACCCATGCTTCCGCCCATACCCCAACTCTCGAACAGGTCACCGAATTGGGAGAAGACATCTTCCATGCTGAAGCCGCCACCGCTGAAACCACCGGCTCCGCCCATACCGGCATGGCCAAACTGGTCATAACGCTGCCGTTTCTGCGGGTCAGATAATACTTCATACGCCTCTGCGGCTTCCTTAAATTTTTCCTCGGCTTCCTTATCACCCGGATTCTTGTCAGGGTGATACTGAATGGCCTTCTTTCGATAGGCCTTTTTTATTTCCTCGGCACTGGCGTTTTTTTCTACGCCCAGCACCTCATAATAATCTCTTTTCTCTGCCATAATGCTATTCTCCTACTACCACTTTCGCAAAGCGAATCACTTTCTCACCCAATTTATAACCTTTTTGGGTGCAGTCGATTACCTTACCTTTTTTGTCTTCTCCGGCAGCAAAGGTCGTAATTGCCTCGTGCTCGTCGGTAGAGAAATCTTTGTTTTCGGTTTCGATAGCCGTTACCTTATGGTCGTTCAGGAACTTAACGAACTTATCATACACGAGTTGGGCACCTTCTTTGAGCGAAGCGACATCATCGTATTTATCCATAGCCCCCATCATGCGCTCCCAGTCATCTGCCAAAGGCAGCATATCCCGAAATATGCCCTCACCGGCATTGTCCATCAGTTCGAGTTTTTCCTTTTGGGTACGACGGCGGTAATTATCAAACTCAGCCATCTGGCGCAGTTTAATATCTTCCAATTCAGCCACTTTGGCTTCCAAACTCTCTACTTTGGTTTTTAATTCTTCCACCTCGTTAACCTCGGGGCTAACGTTCTTTTCTTCTATCTTAGTTTTCTTTTTCATAATGCATCTTTTTCGTTGCTACCGTATGCACGCAACTATCGTGCCAACGGTGCTATTCTGCCATTCTGTCACAGCAGGTTTAGTACCTCTGCCAGATTTGTCACCTCGTAGGTAGCTGTTTGTTCTTGGGGGTGCGGTTTACCCCAAGTAACCCATATTTGGTCTATGCCGGCGTTCTTGGCACCGGCGATGTCCGAACTGTAACTGTCGCCTATCATCACCGCCTCCTCTTTGCTCACACCGATACGGCGAAGGGCCTCTTCAAAAATCTCCGGTTGGGGTTTGTTGATGCCCACCTCCTCGCTAATGATGAAATGACGGATATAGGGTTTGAGTCCCGATTCGTTCAGTTTGTAGTATTGTACTTCACTAAAGCCGTTGCTCAATACGGTTATCGGGTAGCGTGTTGCCAACTGCATCACCGTCTCTTTGGCATCCGGCAACAGGCGGAAATAGTGATTGGTCAGGTCTAAAAACTCTTGTCCCATCGTATCTGCCAGTTCCACTATTTTTTGTGGAGCGAACGATAGTCCCAACGCCTGTAAGAGAGGATACAGAAAACGCTCGCGGTGTAAATAGGTACGGGTAACCTGTCCCAAACCGTATTGCTCCCATAGTTCACGATTGTGCTGCTGGTAAATCGCCAAATAGGCCTCAAAAGCAGGAAACCACTCACTCAGATGATGCGCGTTATAAAGGTCTTGCAAGGACAAATATTCGGCACCTTCCCAGTCTCCAATCGTTTGGTCCCAATCAATAAGAATGGCCTTGTATTTAGAAGAGTGTTGGTCCATTTATTTGTAAGGGGGTTTTGCCTAAGTGTTTGTATGCCAATTCGGTGGCTTCGCGTCCACGGGGTGTGCGCTTGATAAAGCCCTCCTTGATAAGATAGGGTTCGTACACGTCCTCTATCGTGCCGGCGTCTTCGCCCATGGCGGTGGCTATATTATTGACGCCAACAGGACCACCTTTGAATTTATCAATTATGGTCAGTAGCAGTTTATTATCTATTTCGTCCAAGCCGAAGGTGTCTATGTTCAGCGCCTCCAAGGCATAGCGGGCTATGTCAAGGTCGATATAGCCGTCACCTTTGACCTGTGCAAAGTCGCGTACGCGCCGCAACAGGGCATTAGCGATACGTGGGGTACCACGGCTGCGCCGAGCTATCTCGCCGGCTGCTTTGCTGTCTATGTCAATGCCCAATAGGCCGGCAGAGCGTGCCACTATACCTGCCAATATGTCGGCATCGTAGTATTCGAGGTGGCAATTAATGCCAAATCGTGCCCGCAGAGGCGAAGTCAGTAATCCACTTCGCGTGGTGGCACCGATTAGGGTAAAATGGTTAAGGTCGATTTGAATGGTGCGTGCCGAAGGACCCTTGTCTATCATGATGTCGATACGGTAATCCTCCATCGCCGAATAGAGATACTCCTCCACCACGGGTGAGAGACGGTGTATCTCGTCAATGAACAGCACGTCGTTTTCCTCCAGCGAGGTGAGTAGTCCTGCCAAGTCGCCCGGTTTGTCCAGTACGGGGCCGGATGTTACCTTAAAGCCCACACCTAATTCGTTGGCTATGATGTTGCTCAACGTGGTCTTACCCAATCCCGGAGGACCAAACAGCAGCACATGGTCCAAACTCTCATGACGCATACGGGCTGCCTCCACGAAGATGCGAAGGTTACTGACTATCTTACTTTGTCCGGCGAAGTCGTCAAATCGCAAAGGGCGCAGGGCGTTGTCCTGTTCCTTCTCGGACATTTCTTGGCGTATATCAAACTCTTGTTCCATCGCTGAATAGTTGTTCCAAATCGGTTATTTCGTTCATTGGCCGGTCGGCTTGTATCTGTCCTTGGTGGAGAATAATCACGCGGTCGCACATCTCCCGTACCTCCTGCAAAATATGCGTGGAGAGAATCACCGTGCATCGTGCATTGTCAACCGTCAACCGCTTAATGAGTTGGCGAATTTCAATCAGTTGATTAGGGTCTAAGCCGGTAGTCGGCTCATCTAAAATCAGCAGTTCGGGATTTCCCATCATGGCCTGTGCCAACCCCACCCGCTGTTTGTATCCTTTGCTCAGTTCGCGAATACGTTTCCTCGCCTCCGGTCGCAGTCCCACGCGGTCAATCAGTTCCTCCACCTCACCTTGTGCATCGTGCACCGTGCATTGTGCATTGTTAATCGTCAACCGCCCAATCGTCTGCAAGTACTCGCGCACGTACATTTCGCCGTATAGCGGATTCAGTTCGGGCAGGTAGCCAATGCGTTCAGGCACCGTTATTTGGCTGCCTTTGTCGGCGTCCCATACACCGGTGAGTATTTTCATCAGCGTGGATTTGCCGGCGCCGTTGGGACCCAACAACCCCACTATCTGCCCTTGGGGGATAGTGAGGTTGATGTTTTTCAGCACATGCTGTTCGGCTATATGCTTGTTGAGGTTTGTTATGCTAACCTGCATTGCGTTTATCTTTGTTCCCTACTCCATCAGCGGAGCGGTCCAAACTCTTAATAATTGTCCTTGGCAATCTCGAAATATGCCTGCGGGTGATTGCAAACGGGGCACTCTTCGGGAGCAGCCACGCCAATGACGGTATGTCCGCAGTTACGGCATTGCCAAATCTTGATTTCGGACTTTTTGAAAACCTCGTCCACCTCAATGTTGTTGAGCAGGGCGCGATAGCGTTCTTCGTGATGTTTTTCGATAGCAGCTACGCCACGGAATTTCTCTGCCAAGTCGTGGAAGCCCTCTTTGTCGGCTATTTCGGCAAAACCGGCATACATGTCGGTCCACTCGTAGTTCTCGCCTTCAGCAGCAGCTTTCAGGTTCTCGGGAGTAGAAGCAACGCCGTTGTTGAGTTCTTTGTACCACATTTTGGCATGTTCTTTCTCGTTGTCAGCTGTTTCTAAGAACAGGGCAGCAATTTGTTCAAAACCATCTTTCTTTGCTTTGGAAGCAAAATAAGTGTACTTGTTGCGGGCCATTGATTCGCCTGCAAACGCTGTTTCCAGATTTTTCTCGGTCTGGGTACCGGCATACTTGTTAGCCATTATTGTAATTGTTTAAGTAATTGATTTTTAATAGTTTCGTACTGTTCTTCGGTCAGATACACCTTGCCCGGGTTCATTTGGAACGTGCCTCCGTAGTCGGGTCCATCTACATATTTCGGTGCAAGGTGAACATGCAGGTGGCTCAACTTGTCGGCATACATGCCATAGTTGATTTTCTCGGGATTGAAGATGGTTTGCATGGCACGTGTCACACGGCACACGTCGTCCATGAAGGCATTGCGTTGCTCTTCATCAAGTTCGTTGAGGTCGTTTACATGTTGGTCGTAAGCCACGAGGCAACGGCCATAGTAGGTTTGCTCCTTAAAAATAAACACGCGCGATACACGCAGATGGCACACATCTATCATCAAGTTGTGCAAGGTCTCATTATTGGTGCAATAAAGGCACTCTTTCGGGTCTGAATACATAATGAATAATTTTTATGCAAATATACAACAAAAATTTGAAATGTGCAAATTTTTGTTGTATATTTAGTCCCAAAGATAGATTTTATCTATCTAAATAGGCATAATTGTGCCATCGTTAGGAGTTTTACTCATAAAAAGATGGCGCAATTAGGGCTATTGATAGGCAACTGCCTTGGGGATAAATGGACACGATTTTGCGCATCTCCAGCAAGACGCGAACGTACATTGGGGGGAATTGCGAGCGCAACGAGCAAGGCGGCGTCCCAATATACAAAAACCTCTGGCAAGGGAGTGCCAAATATACAACAAATCTTCACAAAGCACCTTGCCCAAGTACAACAAAAATTATTATTGTTACGATACGTGAACGAACGATGAACGAACGATGAACG